>JBEVLT010000206.1:0-28449 GCA_040509055.1 Chitinophagaceae bacterium | reverse complement strand
TCCCGCTGGCAAGCCGTCAGGATCATCAACAGCGGCGCCAGCGGTGGAAAGCCTTCGAGCGACAACTCCCGCAACAGGCTGATCAGGTCGTCCCGGTAGCAAATGGTGTTTCCATTATTCCATTCCAGCACTTCCATGTTTTCAGACCACCGCCAGAAATAATCCCGCGGCGCCTGGAAATAATTTTTTATATTGATAACAGCCTTAATCATTGGTGTGGCCTGTACTATTTTGTTTTGTCAGTCTTACTGCACTTCTTTTCGCTGTTACAAAACAGCTTTTCGCAATTTTTTGCCAGTTGCCATCCGGATGAAACAGCAGCAGCGAGTCACCGGTTTTATTATACGCATGGCTGGCAAAACCAGCAGCAAGGCTGATCTCAAAGCGGTATCCTGCCGGCAGCAAAATATCGTCCTGCAGCCAGTACTCCCGGCCCGGTAGCGGCGGCAGGGGATGGCCCCATACCAGCACTTCATTTGCGGCTGATACGGCAAACCGAAGGCGGGATAGCCTCGCAGCCGCAGCTGTTTCCGCATACGTTTTCCAACCGGCAAGCCGGGTAAGCAATACATCGCCGGATTTTGTTGTATCAGATGGAACAAGACGAACGGGAACCTGTTCATTCGTTTTGCCCGGCATAGCCGAAACAGGCAGGTTCACCGGGATAAACGAGGACAGCGGTTGCCATTCCATTTCTTTCAACAGCCCGATGGGTGTCAGCGTGCCCGGGATGAAAAGACGATGCTGCTCATCCAGTACAAACGTGCTTTTGACAGGCAGTTGCTTTATTTCCTTACCAGTCCCGGTTGTGCCGGTAATGCCCCGGAGCCAGACAGACTCCTCATCTTCGGCAGCCCGCAGCCCGGTTATACAACGTACGGCGCCCAGGGCCCCGCTGTCTTTTTTATCCAGCCTGAGAATCATCTCTCCCATACTGCTGCTATTCGGCGTGAATGATTTTCTTCCACAACGCATCGATCGGCTCCTGTACGTATTTGCGCTGTACCGCATGGCTGATCCATTGGCAGCGGCCGCTCAGGAAGCGCAACCTGTCTTTGATAATCGTTCGCTCTGCCATCGGCAGGGTTACGTCTTCCCATTTTTCGGCCATATTGCTCACTTCCCTGTAGATATCGTCTGCGTTGGGCAGGGCATGCACAGAAGCCCGCGGATGTGCCCCGGCTGTATCCAGGTCTGCCTCCACCACGGAATTGACGATGCCGGCAATGATCTCCTGCTGCTCTTCGGTATCCCATATATACCGCATCACCCACATATCGGAGGCAATAGCCCTGGTTCGTTTACAAAGCAGGGCGCTTGCGGCAATCAACCGCTGCAATTTTACCGCCCTCCTGTCGCTCACCTGTACGCCGGCATTGCGCAGCATTTCCACCAGATTGATATACGCGGGGCGTATCTCCTGAAGGTCTACGGCGCCGATCATAGATTGAAGCCTGAAAATGTCTTCGACCAGTATCTCCGGCTTATCTGTCATCTCTTTTTTCTCCAGCTTCCAGCCGGCCTCCAGTACATTGTTCAGCAGGGCAGGGTCCACATAGTCGCATCGTACGCGGATCAGGAAACGATCGAACAGGGCATGCAGCGCTTCGTCTTCAGGCAGGTGATTGCTGGCCCCTACGATCATGACCACGGGCAAGGGTCTGTTTTCGCGGCCCCGACGAAATACTTTTTCGTTGAGCACCATCAGCAGGCTGTTGAGAATGGCGCTGTTGGCATTCAGCAGCTCATCCAGGAAGATGAGGTTAGCCTCCGGCAGCATACCTTCCGTATTGGTGACCAGGTCACCTTCGCGCAATTTGCGGATGTCAAAAGGACCGAATAGCTCATTCGGTTCGGTAAACCGGGTGAGCAGGTACTCGAATGTTTTACCGTTCAGCAGCTTCGACAGCTCGCGTACCATGGCGCTCTTGGCGGTACCGGGAGGGCCGAGCAGGAACAGGTTTTCGCGGCCGGCCAGGCAGATCCCCATCAGGTCGATAATATCGTCCTTACCGACAAATTGCTCTTTGAGGTGCTGAAGAACATGCTGAAGATGATCGACGATGTCAAACTGTTTTTCGATTGGTGTTTCCATTTGTTAAACGTATTTATCCGGTTCCAGCTGCGGCCATAGTAGCGGCAGGTAATCGCCTGCGATCTCCCGGAGGCAGGCGCCGGCACCCGGATGGTGCAGTCTCTTTTTATCCTGCTGTGTCATGACACGGTCCATATATACCTGCCTGAGCCAGGGATGCAAAAAAATAAAATCATCCTGTACCGGTTCGGCCAGGCTGGCGCCTACAGAGGAAAACGGCCATTGCGCCGCTGTTTTTAGTAGCTCCTGTACCAGCAGGTCGGCCGGGGCCAGGCCCTTTGCCAGCTCCAGCAGGGCCGGCAGGTGACGCAGCACCAGGTCGGCCGAGTAAATATTTTCAGGGGACTGGTCACCGTTGAATACCGGCAGGGAGGACCGGATCACCTCTTCGCCCGCATCGCGCACTACGGTAAGCCGGACAGCGACATAAAAATACTGTGCGGCCCAGGAAGCTGCCGCATCGGCAAAGGCAGGAGCGCCGGCAGGCATGTCCAGCACATCTTCTTCATAAAACTGCCGCAGGACTGTTGTTGCCGCCTGCACATCGCCGGCCTCGCAGTGAGCAAGCGCTCCGTATACCGATACCCGGCCCCGGGCGACCAGGTCTTGTATAAAAGCGGTGAGTTCCATTTGGTCGATAAAGGTAGCCCCTGCGGGCGAACCGATCCCGAAGATCGCCATCCGTAACCACATCGTAACAGGCTTTTTGAATTTTTATCCCTTCCTTCCCTGTATTTTGCAGCCATGGGATTATTTGATTTTTTCTCGCGAAAAAAGAAGAACACGCCGGCAGCACCGGAAACGAATGAACCGGATATGACCCTGCTTGAAAAAACAGAAGTACTGCCGGGCCTGTTGCTGCCAAAAGCTTTTGCCCTGCACTGGTCCGAACTGGAAAAGACCCGCCTGTCGTGTATTGCCATAACAGCTGCTCCTGCCGCCGACCTGGCCCTGGAACAAAGCAAACTGGGCCATTATCCCTGTATGCCGGCCGGGTTCGACTATCCCCGCGATGCCGAAGGACGCTACATGTACCCGCTGGCGCAGATCAACTGCAAAGAGCTGCCGCCACTGCCCGGATACCCCACTTCCGGCTACCTGCAATTTTATATATCCGGCTTTGACGATGTGTACGGTATCGATTTTGAAAATCCGCAGTCACAGAAAAACTTCAGGGTGCTGTATTTTGAAGAGGAACAGGTAGAGCAGTATAAAACCGATTTCTCCTTCCTGGACAGCGTGCTGGAAAGTGCAGAAGTACCGGTAAACAAGCCGCATGTTCTCAGTTTTGCGACAAAAGACGATTACGTAGGTCCAGGCGACGTAAGAGCGGACAAACATGATTTTACTATTGCCCGTATCGTAATGAGCTATCCGTCTATCGAAGATGAACTGGAAGAAGCGGCTTATGATTGCTTCCAGCCGGGCGGTCATAAGATCGGCGGCTATGCCGGCTTTACGCAGGACGACCCCCGCATCGGCAACGAGGCCATCGAAAATTACATTTTATTATTCCAGTTAGACTCCGGCGACGAGATCATGTGGGGTGACTCAGGTATCGCCAACTTTTTCATTCACCCGGATGACCTGGCCCGGAAGGACTTTTCGAAAGTGCTGTACAACTGGGATTGCTGTTAAGTCGCCGCCGGCCTTTTAATTTTTTATTTTTAACTCCAATGATCTGATAATCAATAGAATTGGGGGCTCTTGGCAACCAGCATCTGCTTGTTTATTTGTTGGTTTCAACAAAATAGATTTTGTTTGCGTCATATTTACGCAAACAAAATGCCTGATTTCGCCAGCTATCAAAACCCTTCCCTCGCCGTAGATGTAGTGGTATTTGGCTATCACGAAGAAACACTGTCCGTATTGTTGCTGAACAGGAAGGAAGAGCCGTTCCGGGATTGCTGGACACTGCCCGGCGGTTTCCTGCAAATGGAAGAAACCTTTACCGGTACCTGCACCCGCATCCTGCAGACCAAGCTGGGCATCCGGGGATTGTACCTCGAGCAACTGTATTCCTTCGACGCTATCGACCGCGATCCCCGCGGGCGCGTAATATCCGTCGTCTATTTCGCCCTGGTCAACCCGGCCAGGTTCAGCATCGCCGCCGGCACCATGGCCAACGATGTGCAATGGTTTGCCATCGATCAATTGCCGGCACTGGGGTTCGATCACGCCCTGTTGTTTGACAAAGCACTGAAGAGGTTGCGGGCCAAAATTCTTTACGATCCGGCAGGATTTGAATTGCTGGATGAAGAATTTACCCTGCCTGAGCTGCACCGGTTGTATGAATGCGTGCTGGCCTTCCCGATCGACCGGCGGAATTTTCGCCGGAAAATACTTGACTCGGGGTTCATCATCCCTACCGGTAAAAAAAAGACCGGATCGCAAAACAGGCATCCTGATATCTACCGCTTCAACAAAGCCCTGCAACCACACCAGTTTCAGCTTACCATTCCCGATAACACACTTTAATAAACCAACATGAAAACATCACCCCTGTTGCTAAAGGACGGATACAAAGTAGGACACAAGTTTCAGTATCCCGAAGGCACTACGCTCGTATACTCCAACCTGACGCCCCGCAAATCGCGGAACAGCGGGATACAGGAGATCGTTTTTTTCGGCCTTCAATATTTCATCAAAGAATACCTGGACCGGCAGTTTCGCGAGGGCTTTTTCGACCGGCCCAAAGAAACCGTGTTGCAGGAATACAAACGCCGGATCGATCATTACCTGGGCAAGGACGCCATCACCCTGGACCATATTGCAGCGCTTCATGACCTGGGCTACCTGCCACTGGAAATAAAAGCATTGCCTGAAGGAACGCTGGTACCCATGCGCGTGCCGGTATTCACCATCCGCAACACGCAGCCTGCCTTTTTCTGGCTCACCAATATGCTGGAAACCCTGCTCAGCGCCATCCTGTGGAAGCCCTGCACCTCGGCCACGACCGCTTTTCAATACCTGAGAACCTTTACCCGCTATGCCGAAGAGACCGTGGGCACCGACAAAGGATTTATTCCCTGGCAGGGTCTCCACAAAGAAGCAGAACGGTCCGGCAGAAGAGCATGGTGTTGGTGGTTGGCTTACCCGAATATGATATTTTTCCGGCACTTATTGCACAAAAAAATGGTGGAAATTTGTTAAATCCTGGTAAACATACCTTTTGCAAATAGTAAGATCTGCCGGCGGGTAAAAGGAAATTACTCCGGATATACCGCATACCGGCTTACCGGGTGTGCCACATCCCGGCGCAGGCGCTCCAGGCTGGTCACGTTGTTCAGCACGGATCCCGATTCCAGCATTTTGATCAGCATGCGCAGGTAGGTCACTTCGCCGCCATGAAAGCCATCAACCGCTTCGCTGTCATTGGATCCCACCGAAGCCAGGGAGCTCAGGTCATACAGCTCGGCATTGTATTGCCTGAAAAGCGGCAGCGACAACGGGTAAATAGAATCGAGGTAGGCATAGCGGCCCGTCGCCCGCATCTTTTCGTTCACCCTGTCTGCATAAGGAGGCAGGAAGGCGATCAGCCGGATACCGTGGGCCTGGCAAAACTGCAGCAACCGCTCCAGCTCTTCCAATGCTTTTTTATTCACCTGCCCGCCGTAGTTGAAGCGCATGGCGCCTTTGTCGATCCAGCCAAACGTTTCGTTGAAATGATAATCCATCGCGGTGCTGTCATCGGCCAGGAGCTTCCGTACCTGCTTGCCATACAGGGCGCTGCCGTCCTGGCGAAAGCCGGTGCCTTCCACTACCGCATTCAACCCGATGTACCTGGTATCGCCTTTCTTCCGCGGCAGGAAAAAAGAATATTTACCGGCATAAAGGTCTTTCCAGACGCTCACCAGTGTGGTTTGCTCCGGGATGGAGGTAAACGAGCCCGACCACTTGTCCTTTTCCGGCAGCGTGGTCAGGCTGTCCCAGCCGGCATTGAACAGCCACTGGTCCAGCGAAACGATGAGATAGCGCGGATATTTTTCTTCCGGTATGCCCTGGAGAAAAGGAACAAACTGGTTGAGCGAGGTGATCGTATAGCCGGCGTTGTAAAACGAAGAGTCGAACATATTGCTCCGGAGCTCCAGCACCCGCGACGAGCCCAATGCCACCACCGTATACCGGTCCCTGCTGTTCAGGGCCTTCCATTTAATATACCCGTAATTATTTTCATTGTACGCATACCCCATCAGGCATTTATCGCCCTTGCGGATCACCGCATCGATATCATTGAAGTTTTCACGGGCGGAAAAAAGCACCCAGGAAGGTACTGCCACCAGGAGAATGACCGGCAGCAGGAACAATAAGGATCGTATGTAAAACCGCTTCACCTGTTGTCAGAATTGAAAATAGATAAATTGTTGCTCTGTGCCCCTGAAATAAATGATCATGGCCACCATACCATAATACAGGCCCCAGCGAATGATCCGCGGCCACCGGAGCCCCAGCCTGGCAATGGCATACTGCTGCTCCCGGCCCAGCCACTCGATGCCCATGAACAGGGCCAGCCAGATAAACAAGCTGCTTGGCCTGATGGACGGCAGGGAGAACAGGGACCGGGAAAAGATCTCGGATACGTACTGAACGGCATGATGCATGTTCTGCGCCCGGAAAAAGATCCAGGCAAATACGGTCAGCCCGAACGTGATCCCGATCGCCAGCAACTCGCGGAAGCCGGGAAGGATGCGCCCCGGGGCCACGATCTCCAGGTTGGTCCGGTTGGTCCGGAAAATGATCGAGGGCATGATGTACAGCGCATTCAGCAATCCCCATACGATAAAGGTCCAGTTGGCCCCATGCCAGAAGCCGCTCACCAGGAAGATGATAAACGTATTCCGCACCTTCATCCAGGTGCCGCCCTTGCTGCCACCCAGCGGGATGTACAGGTAGTCCCTGAACCAGGAAGAAAGCGAAATATGCCAGCGCCGCCAGAACTCGGCAATATCCCGGGAGAAATAGGGATACGCAAAGTTGCGCAGCAGCTCGATGCCAAAGAGCCGGGCCGTGCCCAGGGCAATGTCCGAATACCCGGAAAAATCGCCATAGATCTGGAAGGCAAAAAAGACGGCGCCCACCACCAGCGTGCTGCCGGAATAGCTATCGGAGTGATTGAATATTTCGTTGGCATAAAAGGCGCACTGGTCGGCGATCACCACTTTTTTAAACAATCCCCACAGGATCTGCCGCAGCCCGTCTGCTGCCATGGTATAGTTAAATGTACGCTCCCTTTTTATTTGCGGCAGCAAATGCGTGGCCCGCTCGATAGGACCGGCTACCAGCAACGGGAAAAAGCTCACAAAAAGGGAGTAATCGATAAAGTTCCGCTCGGCAGGGATGCGCTTTTTATACACATCGATCACATACGACAGGCCATGAAAAGTGTAAAAAGAAATACCTACCGGCAGGATGATCTTCAGCAGCACCGGGTTTACCTGCAGGCCGAAGTAGGCCACGCTCTCTGCAAAAGAAGCGGCAAAAAAATCATAGTATTTAAACACACCCAGGAATCCCAGGTTGATAACAATGCTGAGCCAGAACCAGAACCGCCTGCGACCGCCCGCTGACTGCTCCATCCTGATCGCCGTAAAATAATCCAGCAGGGTGGAAAAGACCAGCAGAAAGAGAAACCGCCAGTCCCAGCAGGAATAGAAGAAATAGCTGGCTACCAGCAGCAACCCGTTTTGCTCTTTGCGCCGCCTGGGTCCCAATAACCAATACAGGACCAGGATGACCGGCAAAAACAGGGCGAAGCTCGTCGAATTAAAAAGCATAGTGGCCTGTCGGGATGTAATTTACAGTTGGTGGTTGGAGGTAAGCGGCCAATAAAACCGCCGGTTCATCACACGGCTCCACTTTCCGTCACCCATGGGCGCAAAATACAATAAGAATCTTAGAATTAAGGCCAGGCCGCAAAATCCGGCGGCGGCGCATATTCATCTTACCCCGCACCATCCGGTGTTTCATTCTTTCTGTAACTTGGGACAATGAAATGGCTTCTCGCGTTCGTCCTGCTCCCGCTTTCCGGCTTTTCTCAAACCAATAGCTGCGATATCCTGATCCGCAACGGAAAGATCATGGATGGCACGGGCAACGGCTGGTATTATGGCGATGTGGCCGTGCGGGATGGAAAGATCGTGCAGGTGGGTAAAGCGCTGGACCTGCCGGCCCGGAAAATCATCGACGCCACCGGGCTGATCGTAGCGCCCGGTTTCATCGATGTGCACACCCATATCGAGGAGGATGAGGCCAGACAACCCACGGCCGATAATTTTATTTACGACGGCGTCACCACCGTCATCACCGGCAACTGCGGGTCTTCCGTGGCGGATGTGGGCCATTACCTGCGCTGGATCGATTCATTCCGGCTGTCTGTCAACGTGGCTACGCTGATCGGGCACAACGACGTGCGCAAAGCCGTGATGGGCCGCGCCAACCGCACCCCGTCTGCAGAAGAGATGAAGCGTATGGAAACCCTTGTGGACAAGGCCATGCGCGACGGGGCCATGGGCCTCTCCACCGGCCTGATTTATATTCCCGGCACGTATACGCATACACCCGAGATCGTGGGCCTGGCCAGGGTAGCGGCCCGTTACCATGGCATCTATGCCACGCACATGCGCGACGAGGGCGACAGCGTCACCTTCGCCATCGAAGAAGCACTCACCGTGGGCCGCGAGGCACAGATACCGGTAGAGATCTCGCACTTCAAGCTCAGCGGGCAGCAAAACTGGGGCAGGAGCCGGCAAACGGTGGCCCTGATCGAAGCGGCGCGCCGGCAGGGTATCGAGGTCACCATCGACCAGTACCCCTACACCGCCAGCAGCACATCTATCAGCACCCTGATCCCGGACGAGATCCTGGCCGACGGGCAGGACTCCATCAAGGCAAGGCTGCAGCGGCCGGACGTACGCAACTACGTGATCGCCTCCATGCTGAAACGGCTGAAGGCCCGTAAGCTGAAGCATTTCAGCTACGCGGTAGTGGCCTCGCATGCAGCCGATACGTCGTACAACGGCAAAAGCATCGAACAGATCAACCTGCTGAAAGGCCGCAGGCACAAAGCCGAAGCAGAAGCGGAGACCGTCATCGACCTGATGATCAACGGGGGCGCCGGCGCCGTATTCCACGGCATGGGCGAAGAAGATGTCAGGCGCATCATGCAATACCCGTTCAACATGTTTGCCAGCGACGCCTCGGTGCGGGTATGGAAGGCCGGCATGCCGCATCCAAGAGGATATGGCACCAACGCCCGGGTGCTGGCCAAATATGTCCGCGATGAAAAAGTGATCACGCCCGAAGAGGCCATCCGCCGCATGACCTCGCTGCCGGCTCAAACGTTTCGCCTGCACGACCGCGGGCTGATCCGCGAAGGCATGGCCGCCGATATCGTGGTCTTTAGCGAAAGCGAAGTGCAGGACCTTTCTACTTATGAAAAGCCGCATGCTTATTCCAAAGGGTTTTATTACGTGCTGGTCAATGGCCGGCTCACCCTCGAAAACGGTGTGCATACCGGCCTGCGCAACGGGAAAGCGATCTATGGACCGGGCCATGCCCTGTGATCATCTCCCGCCACCCTACCCCTTAAAGGGGACAAAACGGTGGCATAAAAAGCTGTTTATTTACAGGTTCCTTTCATTCCTGAAAATAAATGCCGGTGCTTACCCGTTGGAAACAGATGAAACCAGCCACCCTTTTCTGCTTATTGATCCATTGCTGCTTTGCCGGCCAGGCACAGCAGGTGTTTTTCAAATCAGCGCCATCCTTTGGCGACGATCTCAAACCTTTTTATTCTTCCGTGACCGTGCAGGACAGCCTGCTGCTCTTCAACGGCAACGACTACCAGCTGTATGCCTATGATAAATACAGCGGCCGGCTGCTGTGGAAACAATACCTCGGCTGGAAATCGAACCAGGCGCCCTTCTTTGTAGGCAATGCCATCTGGGCGCAAAAAGGAGGAGATAAAATGATACAGCTGGACCCGCGCACCGGCACGTACAAAGACCTCTCTGCCCTGTACAGCATCGAGACACAACCGGTGGTAAAAGACGGTATCGCCTATACCACAGGCATCTACCAGGCTGGTTGCATAGTGGCTTACGACCTGCAGGCCGATACCGTACGCTGGCATCGCTTCCTGGCGCATGGTTGCTCGGTAGCGCCTTATTACCGGCCCGACCGGATCGTGGCCAATGCCGAAGGCGATAGCTGGCTGGATATCGGGTATGATGGCAGGCTATTGCAACGGGGCTGCGACACGGTGGAAGTGAACTATCCTTCCGAACTGCCCTGTACCCGCAGTTTTGCCTTTCTTTCCCACGACGGAAAAGAGATAGCAGAGGACTGGGTCGAAAAAGAATTTTCCCTGCCTTCTTCCGATGTTTCCTTTTACGCCACCGATCGCTTCAGCTTCCTGGCCGGCAATGACCGGCTGCTGGTACTCGGCGACCGGCTGAAGAAAAAAGCCAATATCCAGCTAACCGGTCTGCCCGACAGCCTGGACCAGGCGTTTTATGATGAACCGGTAAAGATCCTGAAGGCTGATGACCGGGCGATCTGGCTGCTGGTATCCGATTGGCTGCTGGTGTATGATTACCTGGATAAAAAACCGGTAAGGATGGCCGACCTCAGCTCCTGGCAACCGCACCGGGTGCTGCCGGACGGTGAAAAGCTATGGCTCATCTCCCGCAGCGACGGGCTGCTGTACGGGCTCAGCTGGTAAATAACTACTCTTCCCTGTTCATCAGGTAAATGAGATGGGGAAAGCTGCTGATATTGTTTTTCTGCAGCATGCGGCGGCGGTGGGTCTTCACCGTTTCCACGCTGATGCTGAGCATACGGGCAATCTGCTTGGACGAAAGGCCCTGCGCTACCAGCCGCGCCACTTCCACCTCCCGCCCGGTGAGCTGCAGGCGGTCCTGCCGGCGCTCCCGGCTGCGCAGGAAGATGCGGTGAAACGCCATCTGCACGGCCACCAGCAATTGCTTATCGGTATAGGGCTTTACCACGTACATCACCGGTTCGGCGGCAAAGGCGGACTGAAGGGTTTTGGGATCGGACAGGGCCGTCAAAAATACCAGCTCGCAATTGAAGAGTCGCTTCAGCTCACCGGCCAGGGCGATCCCGTTTATCGGGCCTTTGATATTGATATCGCAGATCACCACATCCGGCACGCGCGGGGCCGTATTGCAGATGCGCAGGGCGGTCGCCGCATCGCGGGCCCTGCCGGTGATCACATAATCCTCTTCTTCCAGCAGCTCTGCAATGCTTTCTGCCGTGATCAGCTCATCTTCTACGATCAGTATGGACGGAATATCTGCCATATTGTTATCAGGCTCTTATTTGTATCCGGTAAGCCGTACCGTTGTCCTGCTGCAATTGCAGGGTACCGTTCAGCTGCTCCACCAGCGTGTGCACCAGCTTCATGCCGAATGACCGCGAGGGGTCTGCCGGCACGGATACGCCTCTGCCGTTGTCTGCTATGGTCAATAGCATATGGCCGTCGTTCGTTCGCTCCAGGCTCACGTTTACTCTCGGGTCCAGCGTATCCCGAAAGGCATGTTTGAACGCGTTTGTCACCAGCTCGTTCACGATCAGCCCGATCGGGATAGCCGTATCGATATCCAGCGACTGTTTGGGCATGGCCACGGTGGTCTGGATATGCTGCCGGTCGTACCCAAAGCTGCTGGCCAGCGACAGCGAAAGGTTGTCCAGGTAGTCGCGGATATCTACCGCGGCCAGGTCCTTGTCCATGTACAGCTTCTGGTGTATCATGGCCATGGCATCCACCCGGGCACGGCCTTCTTCCATCGCCTGCCGGGCCTTATCGTCCTCCAGCCGGCCGGATTGCAGCGACAGCAGGCCCGATACCACCTGCAGGTTGTTCTTCACCCGGTGGTGCAGCTCGCGGATCAGCGTTTCGATCTGGCTGTTCTTTAGTTCCAGCGCAGCGGCATGCTGCTTCTTGTTGCGGTAGTTGATAAAATAGACGGAGGACAACAGGAGGGCCAGCACCAACGCTATCAGCAGGAACAGCAGCTGCTGGTTTTTCCGGCTCACCAGCGCGGCCTGCAGCTCATTGTCCTTTTTCTGCAGCAAGAGTTGGGCATCCCGCTTTTCCACTTCGTACTGCGCCTGCGCCCGCAGCATGTTGGTCACTTCGCTTTCAGTAGCCAGCGTATCGCGCATGCTGATATAACCGGCCTGGTAGTTATAAGCTTCTTCATAGTCGCCGGCCGCTTTGTAATATTCTGACAGGTATTTATAGGCATCCTGCCGGCGGCGGCTGTTTTCGTCCTTCAGCATGGCCAGCGATTCCAGCAGCAGGCTTTCCGATTCCTTCATCCGGCCCTGGTGCGTCATCAGCGAGCCGAGCACGTTCATGGTGGAGGCGATGTCGTAGCCGGCCTTTGTTTGCCGGCGGATGTCGAGCGCCCTGCGCAGCATTTGTTCCGATTGCTCCAGCTTGTTTTCTTCCAGCAAAAAGTTGCCATAGTTGTGATACACCAGCCCCAGCCCCGGCTGCTCGCCTGTTTCGTTGAAGGCAGCCAGCGCCTGCTCGTAGAAATAAGGCACCGAATCCTTATGATGCCGGTTGATGTACAGCGTGGCCAGGTTCACGTAATTATAACCCAGGCCGGTTTTGTTGTTGAAGCGGCGGGCCAGCTCGTTGGCCTGCCGGAAATAGCCGATGCTGGCATCCGGCTGACCGGTGCGCATGTATACCAGGGCAATATTGTTGTAGGACTGCATCAGCCCCCGCTCATCCCTGAGCTTTTCCTTGATGCGGATGCTCTGCAGGTGCATTTCGATGGCTTCGTCGTAGCGGGCCGCTTCGTTGAGCGAATTGGCCTTGTTCATGTACAGCACGCCCAGGATGGCATCGCTGTGAAACTTCTTTGCTACGGCAATGCCTTCGTCGTAATGATACAGCGACTTCTTTATTTCCGACAGCCGGCGATAGATGACGCCAAGGCGGCTGTGCACATCCGCGGTTTCGCTTTCCAGTCCCGCTTCGCGGAACAGCTGCAGCGCGTGAAGGCAATTTTCTTCTGCCGCCTTCAGGTCGCCAAGCTGCTGCTGGTTGCGCCCCATCTGGCTCAGCGCCATGGCCATGCCCCTGGTATAGGAAAGCCGGCCGGCAAGCTCCCGGGCCGTGGAGTCTATTTCCAGTGCCAGCCTGTATTTGCTTTGCCGGCTGTAAAGCACCGATACCTGCAGGTAGGCATCCACCTGGCCCTCTTCTTTTTTGCTTTGCTGGTATGCGGCAAGTGCCTGCCGGGCGTCGGCCATCGGTTTATCCGTTTCGGTAGCGGCGTACGATTTGCTGCGCAGGAGCAGCAGCCGCGCCTTCTCGTTTGGATCGGAAGTACCGGCAATCAGTTGGCTCAGGCTGTCTGTACGGGAAGGCTGCGCCGGCAGGGTATGTGCTGCCAGCAGGGCGGCCGCCAGGACCATCGTCACTATCTTCATAAGCTACTTATCAGGGTTCGAAGGAATTGAAATTAAACAATCCGTATTAAAAATAAAGGGTGTTATCACGGTGCAGCTGTTAAGGTTTCTTTTTAGCAACGATCAGGTATATTGTTTATTTCATGAATGGCTGGGCGCAATGGAATTAACACGACGATACAGTTGGATTAACGTTATGTCAACATTGTAAGCCGTTGTTTTGAAATAAAAAAACATGAAAACAACTTTACTGGTCCTTTCACTCTTTTTCATGATGAAAACCGGAGCGCAACAGTTGCCTGACACCCCGGTACAGGAGCGGTATTGCCTGGTCAGCATATTTGCTGCCGCAGTGCTGAGCAATAAGGTAGAAGTGGTAGTGGATTCAGGACAGGCGCGCAAACGGCGGCTGATTGGCATAGAAACGATGAAAGACAAGGATACCGGCAAGGACAAGCAGTTCCTGTCTGAAGCAGACGCGCTGAATTATTTTGGCGGATCCGGCTGGCAGCTGGTGACCGCCTACCCGGTGGTGGACAGCGGCAGCAGCTGCACGCATTATCTTTTCAAAAAAACAAAGACCGGTCAGTAAGCGATCAGCCGCTGCACGGTTTCGTCCAGCCGCGCCTTGGCCAAAAAGTTATTTTCCAGTACAGGGCTGAAGGGCACCGGTGTATCCAGCGAAGCGCAGCGCATCACCGGTGCATCGAGCAGGCCGAAGCAATGCTCGGCGATCCAGGCCGCGATCTCTCCGCCGATACCACCCGTCAGCGTGTCTTCGTGCAGCACCAGCACCCGGCCGGTACGGGCCACGCCCGCGCGGATGGCCAGGTAGTCGAGCGGCAATAAGGTGCGCAGGTCCAGGATATCGATAGATAGCTCAGGATGTTCGGCCGCATAATCCTCGGCCCAGTGCACCCCTGCTCCATACGTGATGATGCCGATCTCATCGCCGCTACGCACATGCCGGGCCCTGCCGATCTCCGTTTCATAATATTCATCCGGCACCGGGCCGCTTATGCTCCGGTACAGGGCTTTGTGCTCGAAATACAGCACGGGGTTGGGATCATTGAGCGCAGCGATCAGCAGCCCCTTGGCATCCATGGGTGTGGCCGGGTACACTACTTTCAGGCCCGGCGTATGGGCAAACCAGGCCTCGTTGCTCTGGCTGTGAAAAGGGCCGGCTCCTACCCCGCCGCCGGCAGGCATGCGGATCACCACATCGGCGGCCTGGCCCCAGCGGTAGTGCAGCTTGGCCAGGTTGTTCACGATCTGGTTGAACCCCACTGTAACAAAATCGGCAAACTGCATTTCCATCATGCCCTTGTATCCTTCCAGCGACAGGCCGAGCGCCGCGCCTACTACCGCACTTTCGCAGATCGGCGTATTGCGTACCCGCTGCTTTCCAAATGCCTCCACGAATCCCTCGGTGATCTTGAAGGCACCGCCATATTCTGCGATATCCTGCCCCATCAGCACCAGGTTGTCATGCCGCTGCATGCTTTGGTACAGGCCGTCTTTTATCGCATCGATCATGCGCTTTTCGGATGATGGATGGTGAATGACGGATGATGGCGCTGCATTGTCAATGACGTTTACCGTCATCCCCTCACCGTCATCCTTCCTTTTCTCGGCGTATACATCATTTATCTCCTGTTCGGTATCAGCCACCACCGCTGGTGCGCTGAAGCCGGTGGAAAGCTCCTGCTCGATGCGGTCGCGGAACTCGCTCCGGATATGCGCTATGTCTTCGGAGGAAAGAATACCCTGCAACAACAGGTATTGCTCGTAGTTGTTTACGGGATCTTTTTTCTCCCATAGCTCAAACAGGTTTTTGGGAACGTATTTGGTACCGCTGGCTTCTTCATGCCCGCGCATGCGGAAGGTGGTCGCTTCTACCAGGTAAGGCTTGCGATTGGCTATGCAATATTCCCGCACGCCTTTGATGGTATCGTATACGGACAGCACGTTGTTGCCATCGATCTGCACGCCTTCCATGCCGTACCCCTTTGCCTTGTCCACGAGGCTGATGCAGCGGAACTGTTCGTGCGTGGGTGTGCTGAGCGCATACCCGTTGTTCTCGATCAGGAAGATCACCGGCAGGTCCCATACGGCCGCCAGGTTCAGCGCTTCGTGAAAATCGCCTTCGCTGGTGCCGCCTTCGCCGGTGAAGGCCAGTGCCGCTTTCAACGGGGCGCCGGCCGTTTCATGGCGCAGCCGGCCTGCCAGCGCCACCCCGTCTGCAATGGCCAGCTGCGGACCCAGGTGAGAGATCATGCCGCAGATATGATGCTCCCGCGACCCGAAATGAAAGCTTCGTTCGCGGGCCTTGCTGTAGCCCTGCTGCGCGCCCTGCCATTGCATAAACAGTTTGCTCAGCGGCATATGGCGGGTGGTAAACACACCAAGGTTGCGGTGCAGCGGCATGATCCATTCGTCTTCCGGCAGCGCCAGCGTGGCGCCTACCGCTATAGCTTCCTGGCCGATACCGCTGAACCATTTGGAGATCTTGCCCTGCCGCAGCAGCACCAGCATTTTCTCTTCGATCATCCGCGGCCAGAGCAGGTTTTTGTAAATATGTACAAGCGTATCGTTAGGCAGCTGTTTCCTGTCAAATTGCATGTCGCTAATTTCCACCATTTCGGCCGGATTTAACAAAGAAGAGCGGTGAACTAATTATTTTCTTCCTGCTGCCGCTTTTCTTCGCGGAACAATACAGAGGTGATGAGGGAGAGCAACAGGCTGAACAGGAGGCCCCAGCCAAAGCTGTCGATCTCCACGCCGCCGACCCAATCGCTGGCCAGCAGCACAATGATCGTATTGATCACAAACAGGAAAAGCCCCAGCGTAAACAGCGTGAGCGGCAGGGTGAGGATGATCAGCAGCGGCTTCAGGAATACATTCAGCAGGCCCAGGATCACGGCAAACCAGAGCGCCGTGCCATAGCTGTTCATATGCACGCCGGGCAGCAGCTGCGCCAGGATGAACGCTACGGCGGCAATGACCAATAAACGCAGCACCAGTCTCATGAACTGAAGGTATTAAAACTTTGCAGGCCGGCGGTTCTTATACCACTACCAGGTCGTAAAAATCTTCCGGCACCAGGTATTGCTGGGCCAGCTGTTGCAGCTCTTCGGCAGAAATAGTTTTGATGGTGCGGATGGACTCGTGGAAATAATGTTCGTCCAGGCCGTTCAGGATGATGTTTTTCCAGCGGGCGATGATCTGGAAGGGACCATCCAGGTCGCCCAGCGTGCTCCCTATCATGTAGTTGCGCACCAGCAGCAGCTCTTCTTCCTCTACCGGCTCCTCGCGCAGCTCCTTCATTTCCTTATACACTTCGGCAATGGTGGCATCCACCACGTCCTTGCCGGCCTCTGTGCTGATCATCCAGGCAGAGTGTCCGATATGGTTTTGCAGGTAGCTGTGTATGCCGTAGGTATAGCCCTTGTCTTCCCGGATGTTCAGCATCAGCCGCGAGCCGAAAAACCCGCCGAAAAGAATATTGAGCACCTGCACTTTCAGAAAGTCGGGATGGTGGCGGTTGGGAAAAGGCCGCGCCAGGCGGATGGAGCCCTGCACGCCATTCTCGTCGTTGATGATACGGTATTTTTTTTCCGCAGCCGGCTGCACCGGGTGAATGGCTTCTTCGATGGCATGGCCCCCGATATCGCCGAAATACCGGTTGAGCAGCTGCTCCATGTTGGCCGGTATGCGGCCGGCCACGAAAACGATCAGCCTGCCCTGCTGGTAGTATTTTTTATAAAAATCCAGCAGCCCGGCCCGCTGCAGCTGGTCGAAGTCGCCTTTATGGGTGTATTTGCCATAGGGATGGTCTTCGCCGTACACATAGGCATCGATCAGCCGGCCGGCCACGAAATCGCCCTTCTTCAGGTTCACTTCCAGCCGCTGCTTCATGTTCTGCTTGTAAATGTCCAGCTCCCTTTCCGGCAGGATAGAGTCGGTCAGCAGTTCCCGCACCGCGGGCAGCAGCTCTTCCAGGTGCTTGTTCAGGCAGTGCAGCGATAGTACGGCCGTTTCGTTATAGCAGGCACGGTTGAGATAAGAGCCATAGTAGTCAAAGTGCTCGTCGATCTGGAAAGCCGTCTTGGCGGAGGTGCCGTTTTTGAGCAGGTAATTGGTGGAGGCGGCTACCAGGTTCTGTTCCTCCTGCGAGTTGCCGGCATAGAATACCCATTCGATGGCCAGCACTTCTTCGGCCCCGGCGTTGATCGTATACACGTCCACCCCGTTCTGCAGGGTGAATTTGGTATAAGGTTTCAGTTGCAGGTTGAAATTGACGGCATCGACGATGGGCGGGGCAGTGACTCTGTTGAGCATATTGATGATTGAAATAAATTTTTGAAATGCGGACTGTTCTTGAAAAGCCCGGCGCTATGGTGAAGGGAAAGATATCCTCCGTCCCCTTTTCTGTATTTTATTTAAGCAGCAGTTCCGGTCATCCTTATCCAACCACTCCTGCTCCTCCTTACCGTTTTTAATTTGCCGAGCGATAATACAGCGTGTTGCTGTTCTCCTCCCGGAACACCCGGCGGCTTTCCTGCAGGATATCTTCCGTGGTAACGGAACCGTATTTTTCCAGCTCGAAGTTCATCCAGGCGGCATCGCCCAGCAGCTCGTAATAGGCCAGGCTATTGGCCCGGCTCATCACGCTCATGTCCTCGAAAGCGATCATGCTCTCCGTTTTGTTCTTTACCTTTTGCAGTTCCGTCTCCGGCACCAGCTCTTTCTTCACCTGCGCCAGCACATCCTCCACCGCCTTTTCGGCCTGCAGCATGTCCACACCCTTTACCAGCTTGCCTTCTATGCACAGCAGCCCGGCATCGGCACTGCCGTAGTGGTAACACTCGATGTTGCTGAACAGCTTTTGTTCTTTCACCAGTGCCTGGTGCAGCCGCGAGGAGCCGCCGCCGCCCAGTATATCCGTCAGCAGGTCGATCACATAATACCGCCGGTCCAGCCGCGGGTAGATATGCCAGCATTTGTACAGCGCATCCAGCGGCACATCGGCTTTCACTTCCAGCCGGCGCGCTTCGGTCTGCTCCGGCTCCTGCGGCAGGTTTCGCTTGTATTTTTCCCCGGCCGGTATATCGCCAAACCATTTTTCGGCCAGTTCCTTCACCCGCTCCACCGTCACGTTGCCGGCCACGACCATTACGGCATTCACCGGGCGGTAATGCCGGAAAAAGAACGATTTCACGTCTTCCAGGGTGGCATTTTCGATATGCGACAGCTCCCTGCCGATCGTTTGCCACCGGTAGGGGTGCGCCCGGTATGCCAGTTCGCGCAGCCTGTGCCACACGTCACCATAGGGCTTGGTGAGGTAATGCTCCTTGAACTCTTCGCAAACCACCTTGCGCTGCACGTCCAGGCTCTTTTCATTGAAGGCGAGCGACAGCATCCGGTCGCTTTCCAGCCAGAAAGCTGTTTCCAGGTTTTCGGCCGGCAGCTGGATATAATAATTGGTCAGATCATTGGTGGTGTAGGCATTGTTCTCTCCGCCGGCCATCTGCAGCGGCTCGTCGTAGCTGGAAATGTTGACGGAGCCGCCAAACATCAGGTGCTCGAACAGGTGGGCAAACCCCGTTTTGGCCGGGTCTTCGTCCCTCGCGCCCACATCATACATCACGTTCATCACGGCCATGGGGGTGGAAAGGTCCTGGTGCACAATTACCCGCAGCCCGTTGGCCAGTGTAAATTTCTCAAAATGTATCATATACCGGAATAACAGTCTTCGATCAATAAAGTTGCCCCCTGGGGGATCGTAAAAGTATCGAAAATACGGCTGCCGCAAGCAGACCCGGAGACCTGCAGCCCTTTGTCGGGCACCGGCGGGTCTATTTCAGGATGCTTTTTACCCTGAACTGCACCTGCATTATCTCATCGCCGCGGCGGATGACCAGCTTCACCCGTTCCTGGGCCGACTGCAGGATGGACTTGTAATAATTGAAATTGCGGTTGAAGCTATTGTTGATGCCCATCACCACGTCGCCTTCTTTCAGCCCGGCCAGATCGGCCGGCGAATTCCTGGCCACGCTCCCGATCACGATCTGCCCGTCCACGTAGTACAGCTCTATGCCGGAGTAGGAGTAGTCAAAGGGCTCGCGAAAATGCGAATTGGGCACCAGGTAAATATCTTTTTTGACATAGTTGAAGATCACGTTGAACCGGCGCAGGATATCGTTGCCGATCAGCCCGGCCAGGTAAGGATAGGACGTCACATTGTACTCGTCGTCGAAAATATAAGTAGGCACGTTGCGGAACCGGTACGGCCCCAGCTTCAGCTCTTTGATCACGGTCAGGTTCATGGCAATGGTGCCGCCCACGCCCTCTCCTTCCTTGGGCCACAGCTTGCGCTTTGTCTGGAGAATGGCGCTGTCTTCGATAAAATCTTTCGACAGCATGAGGCATACGCCCGCGCCGATATCATGCAGGAACCTGGCATTGTACGTCAGCTCGTCCCGTATGCGGGCATGGTGTACCGGCAGCGTGCTGATATACGGTTTCAGCAAAAATCCGCCCCTGGGGTAGCGCATGGTGCCGTTGCTGTGGATCTCTATGCGCAGGCTGTCGTAGTTCACCTTTACAATGTAACGGTTCAGCAGCGAGTAGCCGATGATGCCGTCCACCCGCTCGCCGTACACCGTGGTGAGCACGGAATAATCGTTGACATGAAAATCGAGGCTGTCTACCTGCAGGCCGGGCAGCTGCAGCGACCGGTTGTAGAGAAACCCCACTTTTTTTACCCCGGCTATGCCGCGGATGGTTTTGTCCGACGGTTCGGGCACCAGCCTGAAGAAATCTACCGTCGTGGAATCCAGCGAAATGCCGCTGCTGCCGCTGTCGAGAATAAAATTCAGCGTATCGGGAAAACCGGCCAGCCTGGCATGAAGGATAATCACCCCGCCCGTAAGCTGCCTGAAAGGAATGCGGGTCAGCAACCGGGATGGCGGCTCGATGAACTCTTCCTGCGCACCGGCCAGCAGGCCCAGCAGCAAGGCCACCAGCAATCCTTTTGTTTTCTTCATATGCCCTCGTTTGGAGGTAAGCGTCCGGCCCGGCGGGATGTTCCTGGCAGGCCGGAACCTCAACAGGTTAAATTTACCTGATTGCAGGCCCCCGGCAAAACCGTTCACCCCATTTTCTTGTTATTGCATCGTATTTTTGCACCTGACCGCATGCCACGTGTGTGAACAGAATTAACCATGGATCTACAGCATCTCTACCAGAAAGCCGTTCAATTTGAATTTTTAACCATTGAAGAGGGCATGTACCTCTATCACCAGGCGCCGCTGGCCGACCTGATGTTTGTGGCCGATGAGCTGCGCCGCAAGCAGGTGCCCCACGGCAAAGTGACCTGGCAGATAGACCGGAACGTGAACACGACCAATGTGTGCATTGCCAACTGCAAGTTCTGCAACTTCTACCGCATACCCGGTCACCCGGAGGCTTACATCACCGAAATGCCGGTATACCGCAAAAAGATCGAAGAAACGATCAAATACGGCGGCGATCAGCTGCTGCTGCAGGGTGGCCACCACCCCGGCCTGGGCCTGCAGTTTTATGTGGATACGTTCCGGCAGATCAAACAGGAGTTTCCCAACATCCGCCTGCATGCGCTGGGCCCGCCCGAAATAGCCCATATTACCAAGCTGGAAAAATCGACGCACCGCGAAGTGCTGGCTGCGCTGAAGGAAGCCGGGCTGGACTCGCTGCCCGGGGCCGGGGCCGAGATACTGGTGGACCGGGTGCGCCGCCTGATCAGCAAGGGCAAGTGCGGTGCGCAGGAATGGCTGGATATCATGCACGAAGCGCACAAGCTGCATATCACCACCTCCGCCACCATGATGTTTGGCCATGTAGAGACCATCGAAGAGCGCTTCGACCACCTGGTAAAAATACGCGAGGTGCAGAGCCGCAAGCCAGAGACCGCCAAAGGCTTTCTCGCCTTTATTCCCTGGACCTTCCAGGATGTGGACACCCTGCTGACAAGGATACGCGGGGTGCATAACCTGACCACGCCGGAAGAGTACATCCGTATGATCGCGCTCAGCCGTATCATGCTGCCCAATGTAAAGAATATCCAGGCCTCCTGGCTTACGGTGGGCAAGGCTACGGCGCAGCTCTGCCTGCAGGCCGGCGCCAACGACTTTGGCTCCATCATGATCGAAGAGAACGTGGTCAGCGCCGCCGGCGCCCCGCACCGGTTTACCTACCGCACCATACAGGATGCCATCCGCGAAGCAGGCTTCCAGCCGCAGCTGCGCAACCAGCAGTACGAATGGAGGGAGATCCCGGAAACGATCGAGGAACAGGTGATCAACTATTGACCGGTTTTTAATGCGTATTTACCGAGAACTGACTGTTCGTTACCGCACAGCTGTTTATTTTTGCGTGCATTTCTTAACCCCCGCATAAGCCATGACCCCATCAAAAACATTCCACTGGTTCAGGACGATCGCCGTAGCCGAAGGCGTTTCCTTTCTCGTGCTTTTACTCATCGCCATGCCCCTGAAGTATTGGGCCGGTTTCCCGCTGGCCGTTACCATCGCGGGAGGGCTGCACGGCGTACTGTTCATCGGCTTCCTGTTTATGATGTGGGAGGTGAAAAAAGAATACAACAAGACTTTTGGCTGGGTGGCCAAAGCTTTCGTAGCTTCCATTCTTCCGTTTGGCACCATCGTGCTGGATAAACAGTGGAAGCGCGAAGAGGCGGCGGCACGCTGAAAAAACGTTACAACTTCTGCTATGGACAGGAACACCGGTAAACTGGCCGTACGTGAAATACAGGCCGGCGACGTGGAGCTGATCACCAGCTACTGGTTAGCTGCCGATGCTGCTTTTCTCCGGGGCATGGGCGCCGACCCGGCCAAAGTACCCGGTCGTGAGCAATGGTTGAGCATGCTGGGCGCGCAACTGGAGCAATCCTACCGCGACAAGCAATCGTATTGCATCATCTGGCTGATCGGCGGCATTCCCTCCGGTCATTCAAACGTGAACCGCATTACCTGGGGCGAAGAAGCCTACATGCACCTGCACCTGTGGCACACCGATGCCCGGCGCCAGGGCTGCGGGCCGGCCCTGGTGAAGATGACGCTGCCTTATTTTTTCGAAAACCTGCAGCTGAAAAAATTGTGCTGCGAACCCTATGCCCTGAACCCTGCCCCGAACAAGGTGCTTGAAAAAGCAGGATTTACTTTTGTCAAACAATACACCACCACACCGGGGTTCATCAATTTTGAGCAACCGGTGAATCATTGGGAGCTGAGCCTTGATGAGTATAAAAAACAAACATCCTGATCCACATGAGCGTACAACAGGCATACAACCAATGGGCATCGCAGTACGATACCAACCTCAATAAAACAAGGGACCTGGAAGCGCAGGTGCTGCGCGCTGTTTTATCGGCTATTTCCTTCGATAGCTGCCTGGAGATCGGCTGCGGCACCGGCAAGAACACGGCGTGGCTGATGCAGCAGGCCGGCAGGGTAACGGCCGTAGATTTTTCGGAAGAGATGTTGTCGCTGGCCAGGACAAAGACCGATGCGGGCCATGTCACCTTCAGGCAAGCCGATATCAAGCAGCCCTGGGCTTTTCGCAACGACCGATACGACCTGGTCAGCTTCAGCCTGGTGCTGGAGCATATCGAAAACCTGGACCCTGTTTTTGCCGAAGCGGCGGCAGCCCTGCACCCCGGCGGTCATGTGTATATCGGCGAACTGCACCCTTTCAAGCAATACACGGGCAGCAAGGCCCGGTTCGATACCGAAGCCGGGCAGCAGGTGGTGGAGTGTTTCAACCACCATGTGTCCGATTTCATACAGGCCGCTAAAAAACACGGTTTACAGCCGGTGGGCCTGACCGAGCACTTTGATGACGGCGACAGGACTACCCTGCCAAGGATACTGGCAATACTTTTTCAAAAGCCGGGCGGCATCAACCCACGCTTATGAGCATCGATGAATTGCAAACCATCTGCAGCCGCCTGAAAGGCGTAACGGAGGACATAAAATGGGAAGACCATTTATGTTTTACGATCGGTGGCAAAATGTTCCTGGTTACGGCACCCGACAGGCTGCCGCACTCGGCCTCATTCAAAGTGACGGAAAAAGATTTTGGCGAGCTTACCGCCTGGGAGGGCTTTATCCCGGCTCCATACCTGGCGCGGCACCAATGGGTGCAGGTAGACGATATCAACCGGCTGGGCAGCAAAGAGTGGAACTATTATATCCAACAGTCTTATCAACTGATCGCCGCCGGGTTGCCGGTCAAAATAAAAAAACAAATCGGGCTATGAACCAGCAGCTTTTTGAAAACGTAGACCTGTATATCAGCGATCTTTTTCATGACCAGGACGAGGTGCTGGCTGCTACCGAACAATCAATCATCGATGCCGGCATCCCGCCCATCAGCATTTCTTCCAACCAGGGCAAGTTCCTGCAGCTGCTGGCCCGCCTCTGCCAGGCCCGGCAGATACTGGAGATCGGCACGCTGGCCGGCTACAGCACCATCTGGATGGCAAGAGCGCTGCCGCCAACCGGTAAGCTGATCACCCTCGAGTTTGATCCCAAACATGCCGGGGTAGCACAGCAGAATATCGATCACGCCGGGTTAGGGGCCATCGTGGATATCCGTGTCGGCAAAGCACTGGACACACTGCCGCTGCTGCAGGCCGAAGGCGCCGGCCCGTTCGACATGATCTTTATCGATGCCGATAAACCGCCTTATGCCGAGTACTTCGAATGGGCATTGAAGCTTTCGCGTCCCGGTACGCTTATTATTGCCGACAACGTGATCCGTGAAGGCAAAGTGCTGGACAATGACAATGGGGATGAAAGGGTAACCGGCGTAAAACGATTCAACGAGGCGCTGGCAGCCCACCCTGCCGTTACCGCCACGATCATACAAACGGTGGGCGCCAAGGAACATGACGGGATGGCCCTTGCCATCGTGAAATAGCAGCCTGTGTTTATAAAAGAGTAGCGGTAGTTAACCCATCATCGATCCCAACCATTTCAGCGCGGTAGCCGGGCGCAATTTTGCCCAGCCGGTCATCCATCCGCATCACCTGAGCCGGGTACAGGCTACACATGCGCACCGCTTCGGCCGGTTCCACGCCGGCATGATGCACCAGGTTGTACAATGCCTTTTGCATGGTCAGCGCGGAGCCGCTCAGGATGCCGGCCGCTTCGTATTTATCACCGGCCAGGTAATGCTGGTAATAACCTTCCGTTGTTTCCGTCACCGCATCGGTGATGGCAAACAGCCGTTCCTGCATCACTTGCCTGGCCAGTTTCACCGCCACATAGTCTACGTGATGACCGTCGGGGATGATGCTGGCCCTCACCTTATCGTGGCTCATGGCCGCGCCGGTCAGTCCCGGTCCGCGGTGCTGCAGCGGGCTCATGGCGTTGTACAGGTGGGTGACGGCGGTGATGCCTTTCTCAAATGCCTGCGTCGCTTCTTTATAAGTAGCATTGCTATGGCCGGCCGAGATAATGATGTGGTGTGACAGGATCAGGTCGATCACGGCATCGCTGCATTGCTCCGGCGCCAGAGTGATCATGGTGATCACGCCACGGCCGTACTCCAGCAGTTCGGCTACTTCTTTCTCTGCGGGTACATGGATCAGCGATTCGATATGCGCGCCTCTTTTTACCGGGTTGATCCACGGTCCTTCCAGGTGCAATCCCAGCACGCCCTGTCTGCCGCTTGCCCAATATTCCCTGACGGCATCGATGCACCGGTACATCACCTGGTTGGTATTGGTAGCCACCGTAGGCTGGCACCAGGCAGCCCCACCTTGGCGGCAATACTCCACCAGCTTTGCCAGCGCATCCGCTTCCGGGTATACGGCCAGCAATTTTCCATGGGCGCCGTATATCTGCAGGTCGATAAACGCCGGTGCAATAAACCCGGTAATATGTTTCGGCCCTGCAGCGGCCGGCAGCTGCGCTACCGGCAGTATTTCTTCGATCACTCCGGCCCGGATCACCAGGGCATGATCCTCCAGCCAGCTTTCGCCGGTAAAGATGCGGGGAGCGGTATAGAAAGTGAGAGCGGACACGAGGTAAAGATAGGCAAAGAGGCAGCATGCTTTCTCCTGTGATGGCTGATAAAAGCCGGCGGAAGATTTCGCGCTAACGCTTTAGATCAGGCAGGCAAAAGGAACATGCGCGGCTTGCAAAAGCCTTCCTTTTCTCTGCGCCTCTGTGCGAAACCCTATGCCCCTGACAACTGTATGAAACTGCGAAGAAAATATCGCACAGAGAAAACCCTCCACATGCAGCCACACTCCTTCCGAATCCGATACGTATATCTGCATCCAGACGATGATAATAGAAAAGTTTGCGAGAGAAGAAAGAGAAACACGTGTATGCCCCAGGGCTCTTTTCTCTAAGGGGCTGTGGCTACGCAACCAGCGCCTTTTCTCGGTATTCTGCCAGCGGGTAAATCTGCGCGGCTTCATAGCGCAAGGCATCATTTTCCCCCTGACAATCGGGATCGGTTACCTCCCGGTCACCCGGATCACCCCGCCACAAACCGATACCCAATTCCCTTGATCGTAATGATCTCCAGCGCCGGGTCTTCTTTCAGGTAGCTGCGCAGCTTGGTAATGTATACATCCAGGTTGCGGGAGTTGAAAAAAGAATCGTTGCCCCATAACAGGTTGAGGATATCCCTGCGGTCGATGATCTTGTCGCGGTTCTCGTACAACAGCTTCAGCAGCTCGCTTTCGCGGTATGATAGTTTCCGCTCTTCGCTGCCGTTGTGCAGCACCTGCCTGTTCAGCTGGAAGTGGTATTTGCCGATGTCCACGCTATCGCCCTGGATCTTCGTTCCGCCCTCGGCTTTGCTGCGCAGCAGGCTTTGTATGCGTACGATCAGCTCTTCCATGCTGAACGGTTTACGGATATAATCATTGGCGCCCAGTGTAAACCCCTTTACCACATCCTCGGTTTGTGTTTTGGCACTCAGGAAAATGATCGGCACCTCCTCGTTCAGCTCCCTGATCTCGTCGGCTATGGTAAACCCATCTTTGTTGGGCAGCATGATGTCGAGCACACAGATATCGGGCGCCGATTTTTTAAACAGCTCCGTCGCCTTGCCGCCATCGCTTTCCATGAACACCTCGAAGCCGCGGCTTTCCAGGCTTTCACGTACGATCTTCCCGAGAAATACTTCGTCTTCTACGTACAGGATTTTGATGCTCACGTGGTAAGTTTTTTATGGGGCGGTCAACCGCTACCCGGCTTGTGCTTCTGCAAACGGAAGCGTAATGGTAAATGTACTGCCTTTCCCGGATTCGCTTTCCACGGCGATGGTACCCTTGTGATGCCGGACCACGGCCGCCACATAGCTCAGCCCCAGCCCGTAGCCTTTGATATTGTGCCGGTCGCCGGTCGGCACGCGGAAGAATTTGTCAAACACTTTTTGCCGGTACTCAGCCGGAATGCCCAGCCCTTTATCCTGCACGCTCAGCTCCAGGTGTTGTGGATGCGAGCGTAGCCATACGTCGATGACAGGATTTTCGGGACTGTACTTCAGGGCATTGTCCAGCAGGTTGTACACCACGCTGGTGATATGCAGCTTATCGGCTTCGATAGCAAATTGCCCGCCTTCGGTATGCAGGCTCACCTGCGCCCGGTATTTTTCAAACTGCAGCCGCATGCTGTTCATGATCTCTTCGGTCAGCTGGCGGAAATCGAACATTTCTTTTTTCAGCTCGATCGCTTTTTTCTCGAATACGGACAGCTTCAGCACTTTGTCTACCAGCAGGTTCAGCCGCTGCAGCTCGTTTTGCGATATATCCAGGTACTCCCTTGTCCGGGCCGGGTCGTGCATGGCATTGAAGTTTTTCAGCGCTTCGATGGCCACGCCTACTGTAGCGATCGGCGTTTTCAGCTCATGGGTAATGTTGCTGATGAATTCGTTTTTCAGGTCGGCCAGCCGTTTTTGCCGGAGCATGTTGCGGTACAGCAATACAAACGAAGCAATGGTAAGCCCTACCAGCAGCAGCGAGAAGAGGACCGGCAGCTTCAGCTTGCCGAACATATAGCTGAGTGTGTTTTCCAGCGAAAACCCGAAGGTGGCCGGTTGCGTGAAACCGATCGTCACCGCATTGGGCGCATTGGCCTGTGTGCTGTCCAGCCGGGTCACGGCAAACCCTACCCCGATCCGGTCTTCCTTCAGCCGGCTGGCAAAGGCCGTGGAAACTTCGTTGACCGTCACGGTATCCTTCATGTACAGCGAGTCCACGTTGTACAAAAGCCGGAAAACGGCATTTTTCCGGGGCTCCGCAGCCTGCTCTTTGACCAGGGTGATCTTTTCGATGTCGGGCTGAGCCTGTGGTTTGTCAGGCACACGATTGCCGGCATGCAGCCTGATACTATCCATCTTTATACCAGCCGGCCTTTTACCATAGCCGACCACCACCACATCCGGATCTGAAGGACGCTGCGCTTTCATCACTTTCACATCACGGATCAGGTTCGGGTCCAGCGAGTCCATATGTGTAGAGACGGAAGTCGTAATATTAACGGACCGGGCGCCCAGCCGGCCGGCCATTTGTTTCAGGCTGTCCAGGTAGGCCGGGGGAAACGGGGTCTGGGTACCCATGGAAAAGATGCGGATACTGCCGCTATCGCCTGTTCCCAGGGAATCCCTCATTTTTTCCTGGATCAGGTTCATCAGCGTAATGGGCGGCTCTTTTCGCTGAATGGTCCATTTATCACGCCGGGCCGGGCTTCTCCTTGCCGATACCACGATGTCGGAGGTGCTGGCGGTATCCAGCACACTGATCTTTTCCAGCTTTAGCTTGGACGACTGGAGCTTCAGGATGGTCTGGCGGAATGCCGCATTGGTTTTGATATCGAGGTTCT
>JBEVLT010000205.1:0-4432 GCA_040509055.1 Chitinophagaceae bacterium | reverse complement strand
TGGAACCCGGATATTTTTATTAGTTTGGGTTACCATCTAAAAACCTATAACTATGTCTTCTGTATTCACTACCTGTTCTCGCCTGTTGGCCGGATTGCTTCTGTTCTTTGTCGCCGTATATAGTCTTTCCTGCAATAATACAGAAGATGTCCCGGGTGCTGGCATGCCGGCAGAAATAAATGAGGAGCCATCAAATGACAGCATCCTGTTTGTCGCAGACATTGATACGGCCGTAACCGTGCGTGATACCAGCGCGCAGCTAACATCATCGGGCAGTAATGTTAAGGTGGTGATTCATCGTATTGAGGGGTATGGACAGGATGAGGCTTTTGCAAGAGAAACGGCGTCATTGCTTGAAAGGATCATTAATTCAGCTGAATTCAGGACCAGGGTACTGGCAACAAATTTTGAGTACCACAACAACGGATTGACAAACAGGGAGATCTATAACGCTATGATAAGAGCCCATGAGGCAGATGGACCTGGTGGTGCTGATGGCGTGATCGATCTGCGGCTGCGGATTATTACGGAGCAACAGGACGGGCGCAGATGGATCAGGGCCTGCAACAGGCGTACAATAGGTATCGACGGTGGCGGAAGTGGGGTGGCTGCCGTTTGTCCGGATTGGCTTCGCAGCACTGCTTTGGAGAAGCACTATTCGTGGCTGGCAGCTCATTTCATACATGAGTATATGCACGTGCTTGGTTTTAGACACCCCGATCATAAATTGCAATCTGTTCCATACCTGATACATGATATCATAGAAGAGATTGCAGAAACATTGTAGTTGCGGAAGCGCCAGCGGGGCGTTCATCATCGTATCCGGTTCCCGTTTTTTAGTTCCAGATCTCATTCATTTCTGTCAGTACAAGGGGGCTTCCATCCGTCACCACAATGGTATGTTCGTGCTGGGCCATAAAGCCTCCTTTGTTCCCCACCATTGTCCAGCCGTCGTTCAGGGTTTCGGCGTAGGTGGACGTTGTGGAGATGAATGTTTCAATGGCAACAACGGAATTTTTTTTGAATCTCGCAGGGTTGGAACGGTCCCTGTAATTCGCTATGCTGCCTGGTTCTTCATGAAGACTTCTGCCGGTTCCGTGTCCTGTCAGGTTTTTAATGACTTTGAAACCACGGTTTTTAGCTTCTGTTTCGATCAGGTGACCAATGTCAGAAATACGCACGCCGCCTTTTATATGATATATGGCTTTATGTAGTATCTCCTTTGAAGCATCTACCAGTTTTTGGTGCCGGTTCACGTCTTCGCCAAGCACAAAGGAACCTCCGTTGTCAGACCAAAAGCCATTCAGCTCGGCGGACACATCGATATTCACCAGGTCGCCTTCCTGCAGCATCCTGTTGTCGGACGGAATGCCGTGGCAGAACTCATTGTTCACGCTGATGCAGGTGCAGCCCGGAAACCGGTAGGTCAAAAACGGGGCTGATTTTGCGCCAAAACCGGCGAGTATGGCAGCCCCATAGTTGTCCAGTTGTTTGGTGGTCATGCCGGGTTGCGCATAGTTTCTCATTGCCTTCAGGGTATGTGCCACCGCTTCGCTTGCTTTTTGCATCCCGGTTAGTTCTGCTTCTCTTGTTATCGACATATTCGTTTGATTAGTTTGTTTGCCCGTCCGCCCTGCCGGCGGCAGGCTGGGTCATCATGGCCTGACGCTTATCTAGTAGTCTTTTACCTTTACAAAGCCGTTTATGGCGTCCACATAATAATAACCTAACGGTGCAGAGGAGCCTGTCTTATGCACACGTTCATCGGTCAATTTCAGCTCCTCCCGGCGGATGGTAAACCATGCCCACCCGTCCATGATCCGTGAAATAAAGTGGTGGCGTAAACTATCCGATCCCTGGTATAAAAGCCAGCCCTGCCAGGTGGAATGGTTCTTGTTTTCTTCTGCCCATTTTTTCACTGCTGCTACCGTATGGTCTGTCCTGCGGGGTGAGGTTGATTGAGCAGCAGCCGACCCGGTCAGGACAAGCAATAAGCAAATGATCATTATTTTCCCGGACATGTTACGTAGTTGTTCAGCTAACATAATGATTTCTTCAAACAGCACCGCTACTCGTTCGGTTCCCACAGCTGGATCTTGTTGCCTTCCGGGTCCAGGATATGTACGAATTTGCCATAGTCATAGCTTTCGATCTTGTCCACGATCGTTACGTTTTCCTTTTTTAATTCTTCCACCAGGGCTTCCAGGTTTTCCACCCGGTAGTTGATCATAAAATCTTTGGCAGAAGGCTCAAAATAGGTGGTGCTTTCCGGAAAAGGATTCCATTGGGTAAGCCCTTTTTTCGTGCTGTCATCGATATCCCGCCATTCAAAGCTGGTACCATAGGGCGTGGTGTCAAACCCCAGGTGTGTCTTGTACCATTCATTTACTGCTTTCGGGTCCTTGCATTTGAAGAATACCCCTCCGATGCCTGTTACTTTTTTCATTGATCTGTCTTTTTGTTGGATAGTGCGGTTTTAAAAGCGAAGCCTGATAGAAGTGAGGCTGCGATCAGCATGATCGTCAATACCATTCGTTTCATAGGCCCGTAATATTAATTTACCTGATCAGTATTATTTATGGCTGTACGGTTGCCACCGGTATCGCCGGCCCGGATTTTCTTTTTAAGATCAGCGAGCTGATCAGCGTGACAATCAATCCGACCGGTAAAATTTCGGTATAGGTTACCAGCGCATTAAACAATGGGTTTTTATATAACCGGACAAGATCCGCCATTTCTTTTGTTTCCTTCGCTATTTCCTGCTGGCTTGCCCCGCTTGCTTTCAGCTCTTCCAGCTTGTGCGCTGAAAATTTTTCCGCAAAATTAGGGATGAAAAAGAAGTAATTGATCAGCCAGGCGATGACATAAATGGTAGAAGCGATCAAAACGATCAGCATCCCGATTTTAAATGCCTTGCCAAAGCTGATCAAACCGCCGTTGAATTTGTCCCGGTAGTTGCGGATGCCGACAAACACCAGCGAAAAGGCAATGAGCATACCCGCATACCCGATGAGCATGCTGATGTTATAGTCCACAGTGCCTGCACAATAGCTGAAGTAGTTGATGCTAAACAGCATGAACACAGAAACCAGGATGCCGGCGGTAAGACCGCAGATCAGAATATTCCTTTGCATTTTTTAAGTTTTTAGTGGCGCAAATCTGGGTATCGCGCCGATTTTCCCGGTCATACTTTCGGCCATTTTTCTGATGTGGAAACCTTAGGGTATGATATTCAGCTTTTTAGCTTTTTCAACAGCCTGTATCCGTCTTTTCACCTCCAGCTTTTCAAAAATGTTTTGATTATGGCTTTTGACAGTACTCAGCGAAACGAAAAGCGTTGCGGCAATTTCCTGGTTGCTGTGACCCTGTGCCAGCAAGCCCAATATCTGCAGCTCACGCTTGCTGAGCTCAAGCCGGGAGATCAGGACCGTGTCCGGAACAAATGCTGCGTCACGGTCGGTCGGTACTTCAGTGGTTATGTATACTTCTTTTTCTACCACCACCTCTTTTTCCACCACGATGGTTTCAATCCGGGACCCGGGTTTTGAAAGCTTCAGCGCCAGCCAGATACCCAGTGCCGTAAAAATGAGGGCAATAAATCCGATATAGATCTCGAATGAATGATCGAATATAATAAAACGAAGCTCCAGCCACCTGAGCAGGAATAGCAGGAAAGCCAGGCTGATGCTGTAAACGATCGTCGCTTTATTTCGCAGCAGAAAGTTTTTGTAACCGGTCATAATATAAACGCCCTATCACCAGAGCGGTGCGGCTAACCCGTAAATATACGCAATTCCTGATCACTGGTTTTGTCCTATGATGAGTAACCTGCAGGGTATAACCTTATGTAAATCAGTCAATCCGGAGAGTGGAGTTCGCGGGTTGCTTTCCTGTACAGAGAATGGCAACGTTGGTGCAGGACGGTGGTACAGCGTAAGAGAAAGCTGCTTTGATTTACCTCTGTTTCTTATTTTTGCCGGGATAATTAAGCGTTAAGCTGCAGCGCCAAAACAGCACCATGAAAAAAGTTCCTTTTCGTTTTATCCTTGTGCTGGATACAAAGGCTGTAATCCCGGCTGACCTGACCTGAAAATAGTTTATAAGCCAAAGATTGATAACTGGTTCCTGATATTATTTGACCCCTATAGTCCTGAGAACCATTTTGAATCACCCCGGTAGCGGAGGCTGCAAGGGTGCCGGCTTCCTTTTTAATATTTTTACACATGAATAAGATTCTTCTGACTTCGCTGCTGGCCTTTGGCATCGCTACGGCTTATAGCCAGGACAGCCTGCAGCTGCGCAGGGTCGATTCCCTGGTCAGGGGTATCAACCAGGCTAATTTGCAGGTTACGAGGGATTCAATTGTCCATGATTATCCCGATATGGGACTGTATGCAAAGTCCTGGCTGCTGGCGGTTTTCGACGGCAGCGA
>JBEVLT010000204.1:0-18999 GCA_040509055.1 Chitinophagaceae bacterium | reverse complement strand
GTGTGCGATGAGATAGCCAAGGAATGCCTCGGGATGCGGCTTAAAGCCCTTGATCCGCCCGGTTTCCAGACCTAGCTGCAGCAACGCGGCAATAGCCGACGTACTTTTTGCAAAGGCCTCCAGCAAAACCTGTCTTGTAATAAGCACATCCTTTTCCAGCCTGGGCAGCCCTTCCATCAGCTGCGGGGCGGCCACCTTTACCCACATCAGCCGCACGTTGTGAAGATGGGCAAACTGCGCTCCTACGCTGCGGCCTTTTGCGATGGGTATATCGGTAAAGTAGTTTTCGTCGATCCCGGCGAGCAGGAACTCGTTCATGCGGTGGCTGATGGCCCAGGTTTCCAGTAAGGCGTTCATGTGCGGTCTTTTTGCAATGACTAATGTAAGGTCATTCCGTTACAAAGTCAACTATCCCAGGAAGATGAACAAGCACACTAATATTATTACGAAAACATTCGTATAATTGGGTTTAAAATACACCCGCTCTATGCAACCTGTGATTAAACCCTGCTTACTGCTCGTATCCCTCTTTTTCTGCCTGTGTACTCATCCGCAGTCTGCTTTGCTGGCGAAGGATATCGCCGATTCGGTCCAGTCCATCAGGAACGAAGCGCGTAAATTATGGAGCAATAAATCGGCCGGCAGGGAGGACCTGGAAAAAAGTATCGCTCTTTTACACAGCGCTTTTGCCTATATGGACAACCTGCCGGCCAGGGACCTTGCACAAGGGAATAACTACCTCCTGTTCCGCGATGGCGATATCAGCTTTGACCTGCTGAATGCCTATACCCGGAACCGGCAATATGACAAGGCCCTGGAAATGTTCAGCCGGATGTACGATAACGATTCTCCCTGGTTTATGCTGGTGGCGAAGGACTCTGTTTTTGAAGGCCTTAGAAAAGAGCCGGGTTTTGCGCCCCTTCTCCGGAAGTTCAGAACAAGGGCTTTGGTCTGGCAGGGCAGGGCCTTTAAAACGCCATTCGCAAATGATCTTTCCGTTGACGAAAAGGTCGCGGGACTTTCGGTGCTATGGTCCCAGGCAAAATATAATTTCGTTCATTTTGACAGGTTAACTGCCGACTGGAACCAGGTGTATTTAGATTACCTGCCCCTGGTGCGGGCCACTACTTCTACCAGGGAATACTACAAGGTACTTCAGCAGTTCTATGCCCAGTTGCAGGACGGGCATTCCAACGTTTACCCACCCGATTCTTTGAGCAAAACCTTTTATTCCAGGCCCCCGCTGAGAACCGAGCTGCTGGAAGGCCGTGTGTTTATTACCATGGTAAGCAGCGACAGCCTGCTGAAAACCGGGATCGTACCGGGCCTGGAGATCCTGAAAATTGACGGAGACCCGGTGCTCAGCTATGCCGATAAATACGTAAAGCCCTATCAAAGCAGCTCTACGGCCCAGGACCTTGTGGTCCGGGTGTTTTCCTATTACCTGCTAAGCGGTGACGCGGCCATGCCGTTGGTGCTGGAGCTAAAAGATCCGAAGGGAAAAACATGGTCGCAACCCGTCAGCCGCGGTGGGTATACGGATATCAAAAAGATAGCGCCGATAGAATTTAAACGGGTAGGCACTACCGGGCTTTTGACGATCAATAATTTTGAGGATAACAATATCAGCCGGGTGTATGATTCGCTGTTTACCGACATTGAAAAAACCACGGGACTGATCATTGATATCAGGAACAATGGCGGTGGCGATAGCTATATCGGTTATCGCATCCTGTCCACGCTTACCGGCAAGCCTTATCAAACTTCCGCTTCAAAAATTCTACGCTACGATTCGAGGACAACAAGTGTGATTTGGTATGAAAACGGTCCGGGTGAAATGCAGCCTGATCCCCGGCGCTTTTATGATAAACCCGTCATTGTACTGATCAGCGCCCGCACTTTTTCAGCAGCAGAAGACTTCGCCGTGGCCTTCGACTATATGAAACGGGGCAAACTGATCGGGCAAGCCACCGGGGGCAGCACCGGCCAGCCGGTAAGCTTTACCCTTCCCGGCGGTGGATGGGCAAGAGTGTGCGCTAAAAAGGACACTTATCCGGATGGAAAGGAGTTTGTAGGCATGGGGATCAGCCCGGATATCACGGTTGAAAAAACCATACAGGACATGATAAAAGGAACCGATGCCGTCCTGGCGCGGGCGATCGCCATACTCAATAGCAATTAAGAGGGGTAACAGCATCATTACGTGGTACAGCCATTGCAAGGGCCTTTGCCGGTACAATTGTTGAAATAACTGGCCATGTAGGTAAGCCATGCCGGAGTATCCGGTAAAAAATATGATCGAACCAGGATTCCTGTTAACTTTAATTATCCGGTTTATGAAATATACCCATTATGTCCCTGCAATGGAAACGCTGGCAGGCCAACCTGCACAGGGTAATTTTTGAGTCCAACACACCCGGCGGCAAGGCATTCGACGTGGCCTTGCTTGCCTGCATCCTGCTGAGCATCCTGATCGTGATGCTGGACAGCGCTCCTTTGCTGCATGCCCGCTACGGGCGGCTTTTCTTTATCACAGAATGGTGCTTTACCGCTTTGTTTACAACCGAGTATGTCCTGCGGCTCACCGCGGTCAGGCGACCGCTCCGCTACGCCTTCAGCTTCCTGGGGCTGATCGACCTGCTGGCCATCCTGCCGATGTACCTGAGCTTTGTGCTGGTGGGAGCACAATCCCTGCTGGTATTACGGGCATTACGGCTGCTGCGCATCTTCCGCATTTTCAAGCTCACCCATTTTCTATCGGAAATGAGCTTCCTGGGATCAGCCATGAAATCCAGCGCAAAAAAAATAAGCATATTCATGCTGGTGGTGCTCACGCTTGTTATCATCCTCGGCTCCATCATGTACCTGGTGGAGAGCCGGGAAAACGGTTTCACCAGCATACCCGACAGCATCTACTGGGCTATCGTCACCATCACCACTGTCGGTTACGGCGATATTTCGCCGGAGACGCCGCTTGGCAAGTTCATTGCCAGCATCATCATGCTGATCGGCTACGGCATCATCGCAGTACCTACCGGCATCATTACTACCGAAATGACCCTGGCTGCACGGCATCGTAAACACGGTACGGAAACCTGCCCGGGCTGCGGCCGGGAGGGTCATGATGAGAATGCGGTGTTTTGCAAGTATTGCGGGGAGAAGCTGGAGGAATGACAGTTGTGGAGGGAAGATGACGCTATCTGGATGATGGATGACAGTCCGCCCTTCCCGATCAATCATTGTCACCTATTCATCATCCTGTTTCAGGCTTCCAGCTTTCGTCTCACTACATTCAGTAAAAATTACCACAACCAGGGTGAAAATGACCATTCCTGCCGGTAAAATGAAAGTAACTTTGTGCCTGACTAACAATGGCAACGCAGCTTCCCAAATACAGCATTTGTTCTTTATCCGGTACGCTACAGGCAAACGATGATTTTATAGCAGATCGGTTAGCCCATTATATCGAAGAGCACAGGAACCTGAAATTCCCGCACAAGCACTCCTTTTATCACCTGGTTTATTTTACTTCCGGCAAGGGAAAACACGCCATCGACTTTGTTGAGTTCGATGTACAGCCGGGGCAGGTGTATTTTATGATCCCGGAGCAGGTGCATACCTGGCATTTTGAGGGAACCACAGATGGATATATCGTCAACTTTACCGACCGGTTCCTGAACCAGCTTATCGTCAACCCCAGGTATCTTGATCAATTCAGTTTTTTTTCCGGGATTGCGGAAAACCAGGTCGTCGATATTCCCCCAAATGCACGGAAATCGTTCGAATCGATCCTGCAGCAGGTAGTAGATGAAGGGAAATCCGGTCAGCCCTACCGGGAAGATTATATACAAACCCTGCTGGTGCAGCTGTTTATTGGTACAGCAAGATGCTGCACCAAAGCGCCGGAAAAAAACACCCCCTACAATTCGGTACTGCTTCACAATTTCAAGAAGCTGATCGACCAGTATTATAAAGAAAAAAGGTTGCCCCGCCACTATGCCGGATTGCTTTACATTACTCCAAACCACCTGAACGCACTGACCAAAGATGCAACCGGCCGCTCTGCGGGAGAACTGATCAGGGACCGGGTGATGCTCGAAGCAAAGCGCTTGCTGGTGAACGCGGATATGAGTATCTCTGAAATTGCGCTGGAGCTCGATTTTGCCGACAACTCCAACTTCAGCAAGTTCTTTAAAAAGCATGCCGGCTGCAGCCCGGAAGCTTTCCGGAAACAATTAAAATAACCAGTCATGCAAACGATAGAAATAAAAGATCTTCCCCTGAAAGACAGCAAACCTGGCGCCCTGAACCTGTTGGCCTGCAAATGCCCGCGATGCCGGAAAGGTGATATGTTTCAACACAAAAATGCCTGGAACCTGAAGCATACCATGAAGATGAACAAAGAATGCCCGGTATGCAAGCAACCGTTCGACATCGAAGTCGGTTTTTACTATGGTTCCAGCTATATCAGCTACGGAGCCACCGTGGCGCTAAGCGTTTTCACCTTTGCAGCCTGGTGGCTTACTATCGGGTTCGGCCTGGAAGACAACCGGTTCCTGTTTTGGGTCATCACCAACGCTGTATTGCTGATCGTGACGCAGCCTTATTTGATGCGCGTAGCCCGGACAGGCTGGCTGGCCTTCTTTGTCCGTTATGATAAAAACTGGCGCGCCAATCCGCCAAAACCGGTGGAGAGAACGAATGATAGCCAGCAGAATAATTGGTGAGATAAAAGAGAATAATCACGGGCATACCGGCTACCAGTAAACCTGTATGTGATCGCCTCCGGATCAGATCTCCGTCAGCCATTGATCCTTAAACGAAAATCCCCACCCCGGGCGGTCATGCGGGAATGCAAACCCGTTTTCAATCGTGACCGGATGATCAATTAACGGGTCGATCCAATCAAACGATTCCGCTCCTGCGCCATTGCTGATCGTACATAGCAGGGAGATGTCGTAATCTTTGTAATAGTGCGGCAGTACCGGAATATTGAAACTTTTGGCCAGCGCAGCACTGTCCCGCCAGGCTTCTACCCCACCGATGCGAATAATGTCCGGCTGCCAGATATCCAGCGCGTTCCGGGTCAGCAGCTCACGGAGCGGCAGCGTGGAATACTCCCGCTCCCCCATCGCCAGGGAAATACCGGCCTGGTTGCGCAACAGTGCATATCCGCTGAAGTCAGTATGATCGATCGGCTCTTCAAACCAGTTGATATCTAATTCGCGGGCTGCCCGGGCCAGGGCAAGCGCATCAGGTACGCTCATCCCCTGGTTGGCATCCATCATAATCCGAATGTCGTTGCCAACCGCTGCCCGCACCTGCTGCAACCGCTCCAGGTCTTCCTTCCAGTCGGGTTTCCCCACTTTTATTTTCACAGCCCGGAAACCCCGCGCTTTGTAATCGCTTACTTCGGCGATCAGCTCTTCCGGCGTATACGATATCCATCCGCCACTGCCATAGATCGGGATGGGTTTACTGCTGCCTCCCAACACTTTCCACACAGGCTGGCCCAGTATTTTGCACCAGGCGTCCCACATGGCCATGTTATAAGCGGCCTGTGCCCAGCGGTTCACCCCTTCCTTGCCGAAATACTCATTGGCCTGATCGGTATCTTCAACAAATTTTAGCGTTTCATGCACATGGCGCCCGATCACCATTTCACCCGCATCTTTCATGGCGCCGGCAATGGCCCCGGGACTGTATTGAAAACTTAACAGGTAAGACTCGCCGGTTATACCCGAATCCGTTTGAATCCGCAGTACCAGGAAAGAAATTTCCGTCAGGGTATGGGTGGCATCGGAAACAGGGTTCTTTAATGAGATGGCAGCTTTGAAAACCGAATAGGTTTTGATCTTTGTCATTTCGCGGTGCTATTGATTGACGGCCCAAAATAACAGAAGAGCGTCAATAGTAAGCAGCTATTGCAAAAAAAAAGCAGGATGACAATAATTGAATAATGGATGACATATCTCAGCCAGACTTTCATCATATCCCTTTGAGACTTCATTTTGTGACCTCAAAGGGACATCCGGTTGCTCCTGTTGTCATCCCAGTCATCGGTGCGAAAGGGACATAGCGGCAACCCTTCTTTACTGAATACATTCCCGATCGCCGTATTGCCGAAGGCAAACCGCACGGCAACAGGACGGCTGACCGCCTTATTGCAGACGACGATACGGTCTTTCTCTATCCTGACCTCAGCAGGCAAAAACCGCCGGTCCTCGCCGGCTATATACCATTCCGTGGCTTTGTTTCCCCGTACCACGAACCCGTTTGGCGCATCGCTGAAAAAGAGCTCAGCATTGCCGTTTTTCAGCACCATATTCTTAAATACCGGACTTTTATAAACAATGCCGGTGTGGTGATAGGTTTCCGCAAGCGCCCAGTTGGCCAGCCGGGAGCCGACATCTTTTTTGTTCCTGGGATGTATATTGCTGGTATCTTCCACCAGGTCGGTTATGACCACCATTCCTGTGCGGTAGAGAGACATCGCTTCGGTTTGCTGCTCACGAAGCAGGGCCGCAATATTGTTATCCCCGTAACGATAGGGAGCTATCTGCACGTAATAAAAAGGAAAATCTTTGTTCCAGCCCCTTCGCCAGGCTTCGATCATGCTGGTAAAAAGCAGGCGGTAAGCAGGCCAGGTAATGGCATTGCTTTCCCCCTGGTACCAGATCGCCCCGGCCAGTGCAAATTTTGTAAGGGGAGCGATCATGCCATTGTACGCCGCACCAGGCGTTATGGGCCACCAGTTTGTTTTCATCAGGCTGTCGGCAGCCTGTTGCAACACGTCGCTTTCTTCCACGATCGTGGCCGGGGTCCAGGGCTCCGCGGGGGTGCCGCCCCAGCTTGCATTGATCAGCCCGATGGGAACCTGCAGCGAGTCCTGCAGTTTTTTGCCAAAAAAATAGCCGACTGCGCTGAATGTTTTCAGGCTGGCCGGCGTACAGGACTGCCAGGCAGCGCTGCAATCATCCTGAGGATACTGCGAGGTGGTTTTGGTGACATGGAAAAAGCGCAACTGCGGGTTGGCGGGGGCGGCAAGCTCCCGCTCCATCCCGTCCACCCCATTTACACTGCTCCACTCCATATTGGATTGACCGGAGCAGATCCAGACCTCGCCGACCAGGACATTCTCCAGGACGAGCTCGTTATATCCCTTAAAAGTGATGGTATAGGGACCGCCCGCAACCGGCGTGCGCACCCGAAGCTCCCAATTGGCATCGCGGGTGGTATAGGTTGAGTCCTTTTTGCCGGACCAGGAACAGGTTACCGTTATCGTTTCGCCGGGACTGGCCCAGCCCCATAGCCGGATCTCGCTTTGCTGCTGCAATACCATGCCGCTGCTCAAAATAGACGGCAGCCGGATATTGGCAAATCCCGGGAAAGCAAGGAGCAGGAAGACGATGCCAACTATTACCGAACAAACCATCCCTTTTGCAGAAAAAACCGGTAGCTTACTCATCTTAGTTCCTTTAAATGATTTTTATAACGCGATAGCATCGACGCTCACTCCCAATACTTGCAGGGCAATTTTATCGAGGTCCTTTTTATCGCCTTTCAGATGGATGGTGCGATGCAGGTGCCGGATCGTTTCACCGGGCTTTAAGGCGGCGGCAGGCGATGAGCTTTCCATTTCGTAAAAATTGCCCATTTGCTTACCATCGATAGGGCCGTCGTTGTAAGAATTGACGGCATCGCCGGAAAACGGGTCATCCTGCAGTTTCCACAATGAATTGACGTAATCCCTTGCTCCTACGGGCAATGTAAACTGCGCGATCGTCAACACACTGTTCACGGCATCGTAGCTGGCTATCAGTGGCAATGCTCTTGCCGGCGACATGCCGATCTTGCTGCGGTAATGGCCATCTGCCTTAAACAAAATAAGCCCGTCCTTCACCTTCAGCCTGTCTGCTGGCACTTTGCCAAAATAATCATCCGTGACTATTTTACCCAAACCGGCTCCCGCATCTTGTTTGTAAGGCAGCGCAACGGTTGTTTTCCCGGAGGCATTCAGCATGCTTAATATCCAGATAGAGAGCAGACCTGTTTTTTTAGTCCAGGCTGTCGCACCTTTATTGATCACGCTGTTCTCCGATTCAAATGCAACCGACTGCACCCCCTCCGGGACCGCGATACCCAGCGCGCTGTCCGTAGCGGCCCTGCCAAGCAGGCGGACCTCACGATTTACTTCCAGGTCGAACTTATTGCCTGAATGATTTTCGAGGTGCATCTCTTTCCTGAACCGGGCGGCGGTTTTTGCAACAGCCACCGTGGTAAACGGCTCTGTATCGAACTCCCGGGGAACAAACCAGTTCTCAAACGTAAAAGCTGTTCCCTTTTTGAAAAAGATGGAGAATTGCCCGCCTTCGGGTCCGAGCCAGAACCGGTCTTCGCCACCGAAAGCGCTCATATGTTCGGCCGGTTTGCCCGAGGCGATCAGGTCATGATTGATCCAGCCAAAACTGGCGCCGCTGTTTCCTGCTGCCGTGCTGGTCATGACGCGCCCCTGGTAAGCAGGCAGCACGATCACCTGTGCGCCGCTGCTATCGTCTCCCAGCAATACCAGGTCCGGATGATACTGCCTGAGCCTGTTCAGATCGTAGCCAAACTCACCTTTGGCATACTCCTGCTTTCCGGGTGCCGTTGTTTCCTGGGCTGCTTTATTGCCTGCATTGTTGCATGCGACAATGGCCATTAAAAAAATGACCAGGGAAATTTTATTCATATAGCTGCAATTATTAGTTCAATCCTTCTTTACCACGATCCTTCTCAGTTGCCGGTATTTGCTGCCGGCTGATACCGAAATATAGTAAACCCCGTTTTCCCATCCTGAACAAACAATTTTATACTCCTTTTCTTTAAGCGGCGTCACTCCTGCCCTGAGCAGGATGCCGGCCCCGTCATAGATCCTCACCGATACATCGGTAAGGTCTGTTTGGAATTCATAATCATCTTTCACCGTTCCGGATTCTTCTACCAGCAAAATAGAATGATCGGCTGCAAAAGGGAAGCGGCTCGTTACCGGTTTACGTGTATCTCTTTTTACAATACCGCTATCGAGTCCCGCCTGTTCCAGCGATGAATAAATCCTGTTGCCGGAGCTATCCCATTTCATCCTGCCCTCGCTCAAAAAAGCGTTGCCCGGTTTGCTGGTCACGATGGTGTTGCCCGTGAATTTATTGTGTTCCGTATGATCGCTGACCGCTATCACCCCGTTTTCTCCCGGGCTAATGATGGTATTATTCATGATCCTGTAATCCGATCCGGCGACCGCGCCCCGGTCGTTCTGATAGATGGCAGAAACACCGCTATTGATGATCACGTTATCATACACCCGGTTATTGCCGCCGCCGAACAGGGAAAGGGCCTCTGCAGGCCCGGTGCTCACCTTGTTGTTAAAAAAATCGCCTGTGGTGCCCTGACCGATCTGGACACCATGATTTTGCCACAATATATTCGTCATCCCGTAGTTGAACACGCTATTGGAATAGATCAGCACATCTTTTGTACCCGAGCCCACCTGTATGCCTTCCTGGCCGGAATTGTACACGGTATTGTTGTAGATTCTTACGCCATGCAGCTCATGTGAATAGAGCAGAGAATCCTTCCCGCATGGGTACTCCCTGGCAGGGTGCCAGGAATAGCCGACATAAAATCCTTCGGCATCGGTATCATGGATCAGGTTATCATGAAAGGAAAGCTGCTGCATGATGAAATACCGCAGGTCCTTCCTGGTACAATTGGGATCCGTCTTGGCAACAATACCCGCAAAGCCGACATGATGGATCTCGAGGTGGTCTGCCTCACAGTAAGAGCTGAACTCCGTAACCACCAGGCCATGATTGGCAGAAGAAGCGATCTCGAACCCGTATGCATCGCCGCTGCCGGTACCTGTGATCCTGAAATGAATGGAATTGTTAAATAATATCCCGTAATCTTTTTTGGTATCGATGATCACCTTTCCGCCGCGGTTGATGATGATAACCGGGTCGCGTGCCGTTCCTGTTATATTTTTTAATACCAGCTCGCCCCGGCGACCGGCCATGATACAGATCGTATCGCTAGGTTGCACACCCAGGGACATCCCATCGACCAGTTGCTGATCCGTCAGCACAGGGATCACACGCTTCTGCGCAACGGACCGGCTGCTGCTGATGAGAAGAAGAGAAAAAAGAAGCACCCCTGCGATGGTTATCGTCTTTTTCATAGCGTCCGTTAAGCAATCTCTTCAAACAGGTGAGTTCCTGCCTGTAAATCGACCTCTACAAAGCAACAGAAAGTTCAGATGAGCAGCATGGATTATTTTTTTATTCCTATAGACAATCTGCTAAATTGCCGGGCCGCAGGTACCGGTGTTTTGCAATAATGGTATTTTACACCATATAAACAGGAGTCACATGAAAAGACGTATAGCGATTGTACTGGCCGTATATCTTTTACCAGGTCTTGCAGGCACGGCACAGCCCATTTATTCCATCGATGTTTCCCACCCGGTATCGCATACCATCACCACGCCGCTGCAATTAGGCGGCGCCAGCCCTTCGGGCAATCGCATCAGTGTAAACAACGACTATATTTCCGTTAACGGTCAGCCATTTTTCCCGGTCATGGGTGAATTTCATTTCTCCCGCTATCCGCACGCATACTGGGAAGAGTCCATCCTGAAAATGAAAGCCGGCGGCATCAACGTGATCGCCACCTATGTGTTCTGGATCCTGCATGAACCGAAGGAAGGACAATTCGACTGGGAGGGCGACCGCGACCTGGCAACGTTCGCGGCATTGTGCGCCAAACACAATATTTATCTCGTCGTGAGGGTAGGTCCTTATGGGCACGGTGAAATACGCAACGGCGCCATACCCGACTGGCTGTATGGCAGACCTGTCGATATCCGGACCGACGATCCGGCCTACCTGGCCATTGTGAAGCGGTACTTTGGTGAAATTGCAAAACAGCTCACAGGTAAATTGTACAAAGACGGCGGACCCGTCATCGGTATTCAACTGGAAAATGAGTACCAGCATGCAGGATCGGCCTGGTGGCTGAACTACCCCAACTCAAAATATGAATACAGTTTTCCCGGCAGCCAGCGCCACCTTACCCGCAACAACACGTACAACGTTGAAAAAAAAGAACAATACCGGGAAAGCGGCGACCAGCATATGCTGACACTGAAAAAAACAGCAGAGGAAGCGGGCCTTGTTACTCCACTGTATACGGCAACAGGATGGGGCTATGCGGCCATTGCAGAAAAAGAAAGCCTGCCGGTATCGGCCGCCTATGCCTTTCCCTCCTGGGGCAACCTGGAGCCCTCCCCGTTTTACCTTTTTAAAACCCTTCGTGATGAACCGGATTATGGCCCGGTACGATACAATCCCTGGCAATACCCCAGCCTGTCGGCCGAAATAGGCAGCGGCATTATGATCACCAACAGCAAGCGGCCGGAGGTTCCCTTTAACAGCATTGCGCCGCTGATGGTACGGAATATCGGGAGCGGCAGCAATGGCATTGGGTACTATATGTTCCATGGCGGCTCCACTCCTGTACAGAACGGGCAGTTTATGAGCGAGGAGCCGGGAGAGCTGCCAAAGATCAGCTACGATTTCCAGGCGCCTATCGGCGAGTTTGGCCAGGTACGCCCGTCTTACAAAGACCTGGTACCGCTCCATTTCTTCCTGGACAATTTCGGAAGCCTGCTGGCGCCGATGCCTGTCATCCTGCCCGCCACCAATCCTGCGGTTGCCACCGATAGCCAACTGCTGCGCTACTCCGTACGATCTGACGGCAACAGTGGTTTTGTTTTTTTACACAATTACCAGGATCATGCCGGCAGGACCGATCTCGCAGGCCTGCAGCTTTCGATCAAAACAAAAAATGACATCATTACAATCCCGGAACAAGGCAGCTTTACCCTGCAAAAGGAAAAACATGCTATCCTGCCCTTTAACCTGCGGGTAAATGACATCCTCATCCGGTATGCGACCGTACAGCCCATGCTGAACTTTACCAGGGACGGGATCAATTACCATGTGTTCGTTGCTATCGACGGGGTTCAACCTGAGTTTTACCTGCAAACGAAAAGCCGCATCCGGGCCGGGCAAAACTGCCTGATCGAAAAAAAGGGCAAGGGCTCTCTTGTCAAAGGAAATGCCGGCGCTGTTTTCAGCTTCTGCACCGGCCAGGGCTCCGCAACGGAGCAGTTCCTCGTCATTCCCATGTCGATGGCGGTAAATGCCTACCGCATCGGCAACGGCATCCTTTTTACAAAAGCAACCCCGCTGATCGATGAAAATGCAGTTGACATCATCACGCGGGATCCTGACAGCGACACTTTATTATTCTATCCTGCACGGCCAGCCGCTCCGCAGATCAGTGAGGCTGCAATCTTTTCCGTTGCACCGGGCAATCCTGCATTCTCGGCTTATAACATCCGGTTTGCAGCGCAAACACCACTGGTGACAATAACGCAACCCATGCCGGCCCATGCCGTGGTCAGTCTTGAAGGAGGATTGCCAGCCGGGTTGAATGATCTTTTCCTGAAAGTCGATTATGCTGGCGACAAGGCACAGGCCTTCCTGGATGGAGAGTTGGCTGCCGATCATTTTTACTATGGTGTTCCCTGGGAGATCGGCCTGAAGCGGTTCGCCGGCCGGCTGAAAGATCAGCCGCTTTATCTGCTTTTCCATGCCATGAAAAAAGATGCTGCCTGCCTGGAATATCTCAAAGAAAAGATACCGCCCTTTGGCGATCAGAGCGAGTACCTGAAGATTAATGGCCTAACCGTCATTCCCGAATACAAATGCAGGATCTACTTCCGTTGAATCATTTTTGTTCTCACCGGTGATGCGAAAGCATCCACTCGTACACATTCATTCCATTCTCCCGGTACTGCGGGTCATAGGCTTTTGTCCATGCGTTGTGACCGGTTACAGGAAAAATGGTTTCCCTGGCAGGCAGGGCCGGCGGCAGTGGAGCTCCGTTGATGTACCGGGTATATTTTTTTGTGAATTCTACCGTCACCACCGGGTCGCCTTCGTTGTGCAATGCCCATACAGGCAAACCGGCCGCTGCGATCCGTTGCGCCTTGATGCTGTCTGCTAAGGAAGCCCCGCAAACCGGGACAATGGCGGCAATTTGTTTTGCATGCTTCTTACTGTTGCCCACGCATTCCCAGGTAGCGCCCCCGCCCATGCTCAGACCGGTAAGGTAGATCCTGCTCCGGTCCACCCGATAATGTTTCACCGCATAGTCAACGATGGCCTGGGTAGTGCCGGGCCATGGCCAGTGTATGAACTGGGGCATAAACACGATAAAGCGATAGGTTTTCCCGGCTACGACAAAGGCATCCGGGAAAGTGCTGTCCGCAATCAGCCGGCCCGGTCCATTGCGCAACACCTTTGGCAGGTCTGGGCCGCCGTTTCCCAGTTCTCCCAGTCCGTGCAAAAAGATCAGCAGCGGGTATTTTTTCTTTCCCTTATCATAGTCCTTTGGCAGGTACTCATAAAACCCATGGCAGTTACTGTCAACAGTTACAGTTTTTGCAGCCAGTGTTTGTGAAAAAACCGTGGATGTACCCGGCACTAAAAACATCAAAACAGGAAACAGGAATGGCAGGATCAATCGCTTTGTCATACTGGTGTTTTAAAGGTGGTTATCGTGATTGGAATATGATAAAATCTTTCATTAACCCGTAGTCGTATAAATCCATAGGGCATACCGGGAAGCTGTCGGAATACATAATGCCAGTGCGAGGGCGGCACGATGCCGGACCACGTGGTTATGTCAATCCTTCCTGTTTATTTTTGTCAACGGGACCTGCTGCACCATTCCCTGCCTGTCCGCGAGCCGATCATCCCGGAGTGAACAAAAGCGCCTGTGTGATGATTTTGCCGGTCGAGTATTTTCGCGAAAAGACGCCGGGCCGCTCCCTCTTCGCCGAGGCCCAGGTGGCCAAGCGCCATGATATATTCACAATGAATTCGATTCCGCATATTTAGGTCCTGCTCGAAAACAAGCAGGTCGGGAAGCGAAACGGCAAAATAGTCGATCCGGACCTCGTCGCCGATATGCTCTTCACCAAAACTGACCAACCTGCGAAAAATAGAGGTAGCTTTCTGATGTTTATTCAGCTTGCGGCAGGCCAGCCCCTGGTACAGTATTTTATCAGGCTGGGGATCATTGTAAAAAATAGCCTGCACAGGCTCGGCATTCCCTGCTGCTGCTTTCTCAAAAAACAAGCTGGCCTGTGCCGGTTGATGCAGGGCTTCAAAGACGCAGCCTTTCAGGTAGTCAATATCGTTTTCAGGAGTTCCGTACAGTTTGCCTTCGCCCAGGTTCTCCGGGTAGGTGCCCGCTTCTTCCAGCAGCTGCAGCGCCAGTTCGTACTGACCGTTCACCAACGCCTGTTTTGCCAGTTCCGTATGACAGAGCAGGTATTGGGCCGTCACCTTGCCTTCGCCGCCCTCCCAGGGATGGAATTTTCTGCCGGCGATCAGTTCTTTCGCCCTTGCAAATTCGCCTGAAAGATTATGCAGCGTTACCCATTCAAGATAGAGATCGTCGCGGCTGCTTACCGTTTCGCTGTTTGCATTCAGCAACGACAGCCGCTCTTCTACCGGCCGGTTTACTACTTTATACAGCTGGTCCAGCTCCATCAATATTCTTGCATCGGAGGCATCAAGGTCAAATGCCTTTTCCATCGATGCGAGGGACCGGGCAGGATCGCTGCGTTTATTGAAATAAGCCAATCCCAGGTTCCGGTGAACGGTCGGAAACGTGTTATTTAGCCGGACCGATCTTTCCCAGCAGTCGATGGCATGGTCATATTGCCGTTTATCATACCAGAGGTTGCCGAGGTAATACCAGCCGTTTGCATCACCAGGGTTCAGCTCCAGCGCTTTTTCAAGGATAATGATCTCTTCCAGCTTATTGGGGAAACAATAGCCGGGAGGCAACAACGCTGCCTGCTGAAAAAATTCCAGGGCCTGACCGGCGTTGCCGGACTGGCTGCTAAACCATCCGAGGTAGTAACAAACGAGCGGATGGTCGCTGCCGGTAACCGATGAAAATACCTGGAGCAGCGCCGCTGCTTCCTTATAAAAACCAGCCGCAGCATAATCCAGTGAATATTCGAGGTAATTATGCAACCGGTCCTGCATCAGCTTTTCCAGGTGCCCGAGGGCGGCAGCGGCCTCTTTTCCCGGCCCATTGTCTCTTACTAACATATACCTTTCAAAAAGTGCCCCGTAATTAAAAATATCCTGCCGCAACGATTCAGCGATCAGGTCCTGTGCGGCAGCAACACAATTGGTTTGACGCAGTAAAATAATTTTCAGATGCCGGGCCGAATGACTGCTGGTATTACGTTGCAGGGATTGGTCTGCCAGGCGGAGCGCTTCGGGGAATCGTCCCTGCAGTGCAGCAATCCTTGCCAGCGCCAGGTAACCGCTATGCTGCCAGGCATCGTTCCAGACAGACTTATAAAATGCTTCAAATGCCTGCCCGTATTTCCCCTGCAGCTGCAAACAGCAGCCCAGGTTATACCAGGCCTCGCCGTTATACGGATTGGGATTGTAGGTGCTGAGTGTTTCAATGGCCTTTCTGAAAAAAGGCGCAGCTTTTTCAAACCGCCCCTTCCGGAGCCATAGCAGCCCCATGGCATTGTTGCACCGGCTGTCGGCCGGGTCTCTTCGCAGCCCTTCCATGTAATAATCGGCAGGATCGAAGGTGGCGTGGCGGTATTGCTCCAGGTGCAACCCGGTCAGGTAAAGCAATTCATTGCTGCCGGTATCGGCCGGCTGCTTAGCCGCTTTCGCCGGTTCGGGTATGCTCTGCCCGGACGCAGCAGCAGGCTGGTACGAGACCAGGATATGCTGATTGGCATCCCTTACCGTCACCCGGAGGGCCTCTTCGGCAACAGGATCCGGCACAACGACGGTTTCGCAAAACTGCCGGGAAGGTGAAAGATCAAACGTAAAGGAAGCTATTTCACGGTCGTATGCCTGCAGCGCGATGGTGGCGCCGGGATAGGCCGAGGTGGCATACACTTTAACGGCAACCGTATTGTCTGCCACTACCAGGTTGACCAGCGCTTCCCGTGTCGCATTTTTAATGCCGCCGGTTTTTGCATAGGGCATGAAATACTGTTCAAATTCCTTCTGTTCGTTTGGCAACAGCCATGTAAAATCAGGCTGGTTATCGGTAAAGACGCCTGTCATTAGTTCAATGTAAGGACCGCTCTCATCGGTCAGGTTCCTGTCCCAGGCTTTGCCGAAATCACCGTTTCCCCAGGTCCATTGCTTTTTGCCCGGCGATATATGGTGATTGGCCACATGGACCATCCCTGCTTCGGTATCATGCTCATAACAACCGATAAAATCATACCCCGACCGGATGGCCATATAGGATGTCGGCACCGGGATATTGCGGTACATCGAAATATCCGTACCGGGAGAATAATCGACTTTGTAATACGTGCTGGTTGCAACCGGGAAACCTGATACATCCCGCTTGCCGTGATCAAAAACGGCAAATACATCCGGCGGGAAGATGGATTGGTAAAAATCATTGACCCTTACGGCAGGATTGGCCCACCACAAAAAGCTTTGCGGGAGCATGGTACGGTTAAAGACCTTTCCTTTGATCTCCAGGTAGGCTTTACCGGGATACAAAGTAAAGCCGGCCATCCCCTTGGTCCGGAACATAATTTCCACTTCGTTCACCCATATTGTCTTGCTGCCATCCCGGTGCTCTTCGATCGTGCAGTCGATCGGTTCAAAAGTGCTGGGCCGGTGGTGCTGTGGCCAGTTGAATTCAATACCGCCCGATATCCACGGTCCTGTGAGCCCGACCAGGGCAGGTTTGATCACCTCATTGTAGTAAATAAAATCTTTCTTCCTGATCTTATCATAAGCGCGGTGAATACGGCCGCCCAGCTCCGGCAATACCATGATCCGGAGGTACTCATTCTCCAGGAAAAAAGCCCGGTATGTTTTCAGGACCTTCTCATCGTATATTTTCTCTATGACAGGATGCGGGTAAACCACCCCACTGCTGCCCTGGTAAACTCGTTTCTCGAGAAATAGCGGGTTCTTTTCGGGCTTGCCGGTTTCATAGGTTGGCAATTCGATCATTTCTTCCCATACTTGTACGATATCTTTCATACGGCAACGTCTGCATTGAGTAAATACCAGGATAAATGTTCCTGCCAAAGATAAAATTGCATCCAGCCGGGGCCATTGCATAAACAACTATTTCAATGGACTATCTTATAGAACAGTTCGCTGTCACATCCACGTTTGCTGTCTGATGGCTGTAGAAGATAGTCCAGCTATTGAATGAGATATTCTATCGCAGAAAAAAGCAACTCCTTTACATTTACAGGTACCATTTATCCTGCAAAATGCCATACAGGCCAGGAAGGATAAAGTATTCAGGAACGATATCAGCCGATGCCCCCTGCCGGGCAGGATGTACAAAAGCATTGTGATGAAAAAGGTTTTTTTAGTAGCGGCCTGCCTGTTGATTGCGTCTTCCATCGTGAGGGCACAGGCCACGAAGCTACCCCGTGCTTTCATAGATAAACAACTCAGGCTGGCGGCCAGCCAATATAAGGTGCTGATGGAGCAGCTGCCTGACCCGGTGTTTCCCAGAAGCTATGATGCGGCTACCCGGCAATTGACGACAAGCAACAGCAGCTGGTGGTGCAGCGGCTTTTATCCTGGCACGCTCCTGTACCTGTATAGCTACACACAGGATGATGTGCTGAAGGCGGAAGCGATCGAAAAGCTGGCATTACTGGAAAAAGAACAATTCAATACACGAACCCATGACCTGGGTTTTATGATGTACTGCAGCTTTGGCAATGCTTTCCGCCTGTGGCAGGATGAAAAATATAAACCTGTTCTGCTGAACAGCGCCCGTTCACTGGCCACCCGTTTCACTCCCACAACGGGTGTTATCCGTTCCTGGGATTTTGGCGACTGGAAATACCCCGTGATCATCGATAATATGATGAACCTGGAACTGCTCACCTGGTCTGCCACCCAAAGCAATGATTCATCGCTGAAGCAAATCGCTGTCGCGCATGCCAATACCACGTTGAAAAATCATTTTCGCGCCGATTACAGTTCGTATCACCTGGTGGATTATGATCCGCAGACAGGCCAGGCGCTAAAAAAGCAAACAGTGCAAGGCGCTGCAGACAGTTCTGCCTGGGCCAGGGGACAAGGTTGGGCCCTGTATGGCTATACCGCGATGTTCCGGGAAACAGGCCTGCCGCAATACCGGGAGCAGGCCCGTCATATCGCCCGGTTTATTTTGCAGCACCCACGCTTACCCGCTGATAAAATCCCCTACTGGGATTTTGATGCGCCGGGCATCCCTGGTGCGTTGCGGGATGCCTCTTCCGCCGCCGTCATTGCTTCTGCGCTTATCGAGCTGGCCAGGTATGTGTCAAAAAAAGAAAGAAAGGAATTCCGGTCTGCAGCAGCCCGGATGCTTCGGTCCCTGTCTTCGCCGGTTTATCATTCACAGCCAGGAGAAAATGCCGGGTTTATTCTAAAACACAGCGCCGGCAATGTTCCTGTACATTCGGAAATGGACGCTCCTTTGACCTATGCGGATTATTATTATATAGAAGCATTATTACGCTATAAAGACGAGTTCCTGCAATAACATTATTCTTATATTTAAAAAATAGCCGGATCAACTTATTTGTTTGCAACTGGCGCCTCTTAAATACACATCTTTTCAACTATAAAAACAGCCTCATATGAATAAATGTTTGCTTGCGCTGCTGCTCCTGGCAGCCCTTCCTGCCGGCCTGCTGGCCCAGACCCCGCCTAAATTCAATGGACTGGATATGAACATGGGCAATCTCTCCCGCCTGTCAGACGCCCAAACCCGTTCCATCAGCCCTGAAAATTTAACCGGCGAAAAAGGAAAAGGCGGCATGGCTGACCCGGTAAAAGATAAAGACAAAAAGAATGCAGC
>JBEVLT010000203.1:0-3131 GCA_040509055.1 Chitinophagaceae bacterium | reverse complement strand
CATCCTTGTGTTTTGAAAGAATGATGCCAATGGGACTGTTATCCCCCTCTACTCCCTCCTCCGTCTCAAAATAATTGAGATACAGGTTCATCTGGCCGATATCGGTATGTCTTACCGCTTTTACTTTCAGATCGATCAGGACAAAGCATTTTAATATACGGTGATAAAACACCAGGTCCACATGATAATGCTTGTTGTCGAGTGTAATGCGGAATTGCCGGGCAATAAAGGCAAAGCCCTTACCTAATTCAAGAATAAAGCGCTGCAGGTTATCGATGATCTTTTGTTCCAGGTGTTTTTCCGTATAGCGATAGTTTTCAGGAATATTCAGGAACTCCAATACATATGGGTCGCGGCCGACAGCCAGATCCCTTTCGATCATTTTTCCTTTAGTAGTTGCCTTCATCATCCCTTTCACATTTTTGCTGAGAGCAATGCGCTCAAACAAAGCACTGTCCATCTGCCGCTGCAGATCCCTTACCGACCAGTTTTCCCTGACGGAGGCCTGCTGGTAAAATGCTGTTTCCATTTCATCGCTGCATTTCAGCAACTCACAGTAATGCGACCAGCTAAGCTGATCAGATACCATCAGCCCGATTGATTTTGTCCGGTTTGTTTTGTGTCCAGACACTGTCTGGACACTTTTGGATTTCGGCTTTAAAAGCTGATTTTTCTCTCTTCTCTCCTGGTGTCCAGACAGCGTCTGGACATACTGAAATTTCAAATAAAACTGCCGCATGTTAAACAGGTTAGAGCGGGAAAATCCTTTGCCTATCTGTTTGGTAAGATCTTTTGAAAGGTGGAGTATAAGCTGTCGGCTTGTTTGCTCATCGTAATGGTCATTTTTTTCCCGGTCGATGATTAGCTTCCCGATATTCCAGTACGTGAACAGTAGTTCTGTATTAATATGCCGGGCCACGGCATGCCGGCCCTGCTCTACCAGTTGCCTGATCTGCTTTAATAAGCTATTATATTTTGACGGAGAAGGCTTGGTCATCAGCCATTATTTTCGTTTTATATCCGCCCCGAGCTTCTTCAGCCGCTCGTCGATGTACTGGTAGCCGCGGTCGATCTGTTCGATATTCTGGATAGTGCTTTTCCCCTCTGCGCTCAGGGCTGCGATCAGCAGGGCCACACCCGCCCGGATGTCCGGGCTGCTCATGGTGATGCCACGCAGCTTTTGCTCCCGCTCCAGCCCGACCACCACGGCCCGGTGCGGATCGCAAAGGATAATTTGCGCGCCCATGTCGATCAGCTTGTCCACGAAAAACAGGCGGCTTTCAAACATTTTCTGGTGGATCAGCACACTGCCCCTGGCCCGGATAGCCGTAACGAGCACAATGCTGAGCAGGTCCGGGGTAAAGCCGGGCCAGGGGTGATCGTAAATGGTGAGCACGCCACCGTCCAGGTAGCGCTGCACTTCGTAGGTCTCCTGCGAAGGAATATGAATGTCATCGCCGCGATACTCGAGCTGGATGCCCAGCTGCCGGAATTTTTCGGGAATAATGCCCAGGTGTTTGATGCCGGCATTTTTAATGGTAATATCACTTTGTGTCATGGCGGCCAGCCCGATAAAGGAACCGACCTCGATCATATCCGGCAGCATACGGTGGTCGGTGCCGCCCAGGGAAGCCACTCCCTCTATGACCAGCAGGTTGCTGCCGATACCGCTGATGCGGGCGCCCATGCGGGTGAGCATACTGCATAGCTGCTGGATATAGGGTTCGCAGGCCGCATTGTAAATGGTAGTAGTACCATTGGCCATCACGGCGGCCATGATGATATTGGCCGTGCCGGTCACGGAAGGTTCGTCCAGCAGCAGGGTCGTGCCCTGCAGATCGGGCGCTTCGAGGTGAAAAAAACCATCTTCCTGGTCGTATCGGAACGAAGCACCCAGCTTTTCGAATCCAATGATATGGGTATCGAGGCGCCGCCGGCCGATCTTATCGCCGCCCGGTTTGGGAATAAACGCTTTCCGGTATCGTGAGAGCATGGGCCCGGCCAGCATGACCGAACCGCGCAGCCGCCCGCTTTTCTTTTTATAACCATCGCTGCGCAGGTAATCGATATTCACATCGTCAGCCTGGAAAATGCAGGTATCGCGATGCGGCCGCTCTATTTTTACGTTCATTTCCCCCAGCAGTTCGATCAGCAGGTTTACATCCAGGATATCGGGGATATTGGTAATGGTCATTTTTTCCGATGTCAGGAGTACGGCGCTGATGATCTGCAGTGCCTCATTTTTTGCCCCCTGTGGAAAAATTTCCCCACTTAGTTTTTTTCCGCCTGTTACTTCAAAGGAATTCATGATAAATGCTGGTTGATATGGCCAATAATAAGCCTGCACAAAGTACTTAGAAAAACAAAAAAAGTTGACAGGGATCTGTCAACTCTTGATTCATAAAAATATCGTTACAGGTTCAGTACCGTTTCTTCTTGAAATTGCCGTTACCGCCACGGTTATCGTTTCTGTCGTTTCTCCGGTTGTTGTTGCCGCCTCCGCCGTTGCGATGCTGGAATTTGCCTCGTTGCTTGCCGTAGCCGACGCTGCGTTCGCGATTGTCCTGCGGGCGGAAAGCCTTTACAAACGGGGTGTTCGTAAAGGTAAGCTGGCCGTCAGTGATACCGGTGAGCTCGCTCTGGATGGCATCGTCATGAACCATCTCTTTGTGCCAGTTGCTATAGGCCAGCTTCATGTAATAAGCGATGGCATTGGCAAAGCCGGCTCTTTTCTCGGGATTTTCTTCCTGCAGTGCCTTTTTAATGATGACTTCCAGGTTTTTGCCGAGATGGGAGTGGCGCGGGTAACGTTTCGGGTAGGGCAGGGGCTCGGGCCGCTCGCTCAGCGACTCGCGGGTAGGAATCGGGTAGGGCGATTTTACATCCAGTTTAAAATCGGAGATGAGAAAAAGGTGGTCCCACAATTTGTGGCGAAAATCTTCCACATTTTTAAGATGAGGGTTCAAAAATCCCATCAGTTCTATCACGATCTGTGAGTTTCGCTGGCGGCGTTCGGGGTCTTCGATGGTCAGCAGGTGCTCGATCATCTTCTGCACATGGCGACCGTACTCGCTCATCACCAGTTGGTTTCTCGTAGTATTATATTCCATAAATAAGTGTGGATGCAGGAA
>JBEVLT010000202.1:0-4987 GCA_040509055.1 Chitinophagaceae bacterium | reverse complement strand
TTGAGTTTCACTTTGGCCCAGATGCGCGTGGGGGTGATATTGACCGAGTCGACGTATTCGTGGATGGCATCGTAGTCGATATCGAGCTTTTCGCCAAAGGTCATCATGGCCTGTTTGCCCGTAGCCATGTCTTCGGTAAACAGGTTGCCGCGGTCTGAGTAAGCCACCAGGCCTGGCGCCACTGAAAATTTCGGGTCAAACGAATTGACGGCGCTGCTCTTGTTGCTGATCTTTTGCGATTTGCTGAAAGGTATTTTCAGCAGGTAGCCCCGCCCGTTGCTGCAGTCGTTGAAAGCCAGCCAGGCATAGCTGGTGTCTTTGATGAAGCAGGAAACATAGTTCCTGTTGATGCGGGCCGAGCCGAAAAGATCTTTGAATGCCAGTTTACGGTTGGCTCCCATATTTTCATAGGTCCAGATCACCGTATCGGCGCTGCAGTCTTTGGCGCTGATGTACACAGCAGGCCGCAGGGGATGCTCTTCTTTGATGAACCGGATCGAATCTTTCAGGCAGGCCGTGTCGCAGAACGATGCTGCTGTGCCAGCGCCCTGTTTGCAGGCATTCAGGGTCCAGGCCAAGACCAGGGCTGCTGCAGGAACGAGAAGTAGTTTCATAATTGTGAGTTGTTTTCGGGATGGACAAAAATAGCCATACAATTTATAGCCGTGAAATTCTTTTCCGGCGGCTGCGCCATCCCGGTGTGCATAGAATGTTTATTGCAACTGCGGCACCAAAACGGCCGCTCTGTATCTTCGGCCCATGATTGAGATGAAGCCTGTCAACCTGCGAACGTTCCGGCGAAAAGTGAATAAGAATAAAAAGACTTTCCGGAAATTCCTGAACCAGATGGAAAAACAGCCGGTCAGGGGATTGGAAAAGCTGACGGCAAAGCTGGAGCCCGAAGTATGGGCGGAAGTGGACTGCCTCAGCTGCGCCAACTGCTGTAAAAAAATGACGCCCACCTTTACCGAAAAGGATGTGCGGCGTATCTCCGCACATTTCGGGCAAACGCCACAGGAATTCAAAAAGCAATGGCTGAAAAAAAGCGGCGGCGACCTGGTGAATGTCAAACAGCCCTGCCAGTTTCTCAACCTGCAGGACAATAAATGCAGCATCTATGCCATCCGGCCGGTGGACTGTTCCGGGTTTCCGCACCTGCCCAAAAAAATGAAGGATTATGTGCATGTGCACAAGCAGAACATAGAGTACTGTCCCGCCACCTACCGCATCGTGGAAAAGATGATGGTGCAGGTGGGCAATCTATCCCTGCGCTGATCGCTTTTACAGGAACACATCTTCGAGCAGGAAAAATTCCGGTTCCCTGTTTTTGTGGAAGGTGATGGAGAGTATCTCGTATTGCACCCATTGATGACCGGGATTACGAAACAGGAATTCATCGGCAGCGCGTTGCAGGTTTTTAAACTTCCGTTTGGTCACGCTGTCTTCGGGATGGCCAAACGGCGAAGCGTTACGGCACTTCACCTCGATGATGCGCAGTATATTGTTTTTCGAAGCGATGATATCGATCTCGTAATGCGAATACCGCCAGTTCAGGTGCAGTATTTCATATTCCCGCTCTCTCAGCCATGCTTCAGCCAGCTTTTCGCCTTCGGCGCCAAACGTATTGTGTGAAGCCATGTTTTATCTTTACATCAAGGTAAAAAAATTTTATGCAAGGAACAGGACAACTGACAGGAACAGTAAAACATTATGATTGGGGCGGCCATTCATTTATACCGGCGCTGCTGGGTATAACCGCCGAAGCAGGAACACCTTATGCAGAATACTGGCTGGGCGTGCATCCGCAGGCCGATTGCCGGGTAACGGGTGGCGCCGGGGCCCCGGTTCTTTTACGCGACATCATTAACCAGCAGGGTGAAAACGTGTTGGGAAAAGAAGTGTTTGAGCAGTTTGGCACGCTGCCGTTCCTGCTCAAGGCGCTCGATGTAAAGCAAATGCTTTCCATCCAGGTGCACCCGTCCAGGGAAGAAGCCCGGAAGGATTTTGCCAGGGAAAACGAGGCAGGTATACCGCTGGATTCGCCGCAGCGCAATTACAAAGACGATAACCACAAGCCTGAGCTGATGGCGGCCATGGGCGGGTTCTGGTTGCTGCATGGCTTTCGCCCCGAAGCGGCGATGAAGCAGGTGCTGAACGAAGTGCCCGAACTGCAGCCGCTGGCTGCTGTGTTTGAACAATCGGGTTACCAGGGCCTGTACAGCCATGTGATGCAATTACCGCAGGAGCAGGTGAATGAGCAGCTGCAGCCGCTGCTGGACAGGATCGTTCCGCTGTACCAGGCCGGTAAGCTGGATAAAGGCACGCCGGATTACTGGGCCGCCAGGGGCGCGCTTACTTTCTCAGGTCCCGGCAAAACCGACCGGGGCATTTTTTCGGTATACCTGTTCAACCTGGTGCGGCTGGAAGAAGGAGAAGCGATATTCCAGGATGCCGGTGTGCCACATGCCTACCTGGAGGGACAAAACGTAGAGATCATGGCCAGCTCGGACAATGTATTGCGCGGCGGGCTCACCACCAAGCATATCGATGTAAAGGAACTGCTGAAGCACGTGAAATGCGAACCTACGCACCCGAATATTCTGAAAGGCATATGGTCCGGCCCCGAAAAGATCTACCGGACGCCGGCGCCCGATTTCGAGTTGAGCGTGTTCGATCTGCCGGCCGGCGGCCAGGCTTCCTTTATGCCGCATACGACGGAGATACTCCTGCTGGTAAAAGGAAAGGTGGCCGTGCAGGGCGCGCAAAGCGAAGTGATCCTGAAACAGGGAGCGCCTGCCGCGGTCGTGTTCCCGGGTGCAGCAATCCGGATCGATGCAGCAGAGCCGGCGCTGGTATTCAGGGCCACGGTGCCTGCCGCCGGCGGTGTATAATTAGACTGAAAAATTTGCCCAATTCGTCTATTTTTGCAGGGCTGGCTTCTGTTCTGAAAGCCATTGCCGGTGCCGACCGGTCTCAAAACAAAAAATTGCAGATATGAAAATGAATAAACCGACTTTGATCGCTTTCGTCCTCCTGATCGTGGTGGCTGCTGTTTCGCGGCTGATGGTCTTTGGCATAGCAGGGTTTGCCCCGCAGATGGCGATGGCCTTGTTTGGCGGAGCGGTAATAAAAGATAAAAAGTGGGCGCTTGCGTTGCCCTTGTTGTCACTGTTGCTTTCCGACATACTGATGGAAGTACTGTTCCGTGCCGGTGCGGTCGATCGCGAAGGTTTTTACAAAGGCCAATGGGCCGTATACCTGTGCTTTGCGCTGCTGACCGCTTATGGCTTCCTGATGAAGAAGATCAACGTGAAAAATATCTTTCTTTTCTCGGTGTCAGGTTCGGTGCTCTTCTTTCTTCTGTCCAACTTCTTCGTATGGATCGGCGGCGGCGGATTTGACAGGCCGCTGACCTTTGATGGCCTGCTGCTTTGTTATTGGGATGCGCTGTTGTATTACCGCGACAACGGGCTGATCAAAGGATTTCTGGCTAATGCAGTGCTGGGCGAGCTGATCTGGAGTGCAGCGCTGTTTGGCGGCTATTACCTGCTTAACAAGGTTTCTTTCCCGGCAAAACGAGAGGTGATCCGGTTATAAATGCTGCAGGGCTGTTAAAGATAAAAGACCGTACCGGAGTTGATTCCGTACGGTCTTTTGCCTGGTTATGGGGTTGTCTCGGGGTTCTGCGGGATTATAAAATAAGGATGAGCAGGAGAATAATAATGATGACCGCACCGATGGAAAGATAAATACCGCCTCTGGACCTCATTTCTTTTTTGATCCCCTTTACTTCTTTCCGGAGGCTTTTCTTTTCTATCCGGGTCATATCCGATTTGTCCATGTCCCTGATAATTTCCAGTCGCTGAATCAATTGCTGGCTCCTGGCATCTTCTGTTTTCGGAGTGCTGCCGGCCGCAGATCCGGGAATAAGGCTGCTGGCGCTGGCCGGCAGGGTAAGCGCTATAAGCAGGGCGACCGGGGCTGCACGTAAAATGTTTTTTACAGTCATATTTTGTTTTTTAGGTTGATTTTATCGCTTTCGGGCGGGGTTGTTATGACGGGAAGAGCTGATGATGCAGGGTAAAGGTGGGAAGCTTTATGAACAATATCGTTACACAACTTTGTGAAAAAGTTACATGATTCACACATTCTTAGGGGGTCTGGATTATTAAGGTTAGCTTACAGATAATATAAGAATATAAACGCAGGACAACAGGCATGGTGTTTTTCCGTGCTGCCTGCTATTTGGGTATCCCGTTCTTCTGAGTAACAACAGACGGCCCTTCTATCTCAGGGACTCCCGCTTTTTAAACCTCATATTTATCGCGTAATGCAGATCGTATAGGTAGAAAAGCTTATTAATAAATCAGGCCATTTGAAATTGTACATTAAAAATATGGTTTGCATCCGTTGCAAGATGGTTGTGAAAGCGGAGCTGGAAAAACTGGGGCTGCATTGCAGCCAGGTCGAGCTGGGTGAAGCGGAGGTTATAGGCAATATCTCACCTGAGCAACATGACCGCTTCAAGGCGGCGCTGCTGAAATCGGGTCTTGAGCTGATGGATGATAAAAAAAGCGTATTGATCCAGCAGATAAAGAATGTTATCATCGCACTGGTCCATTATTCGGAAGAACCGCTGACAATGAAGTTTTCTGAATTTTTAAGCCAGAAACTGAATCACGATTATACCTACCTCGCCAATCTTTTTTCGGAGGTGCAGGGTACTACGATCGAGAAATTTATGATCGCCCATAAAATTGAACGGGTCAAGGAATTGCTCGTGTATGATGAACTGAACCTTACGGAGATCGCTTACCAGATGCATTACAGCAGCGTAGCGCATTTGTCTACCCAGTTCAAAAAGGTGACCGGCCTGACCCCTTCCTATTTCAAACAGCTCAGGAAAAAAAGACGCAACATGCTGGAAGATATTTGATTTATCGGGCGCCAAAAGAATCCTGCCGGAGCGGCAGAGGAGGACCTGAAT
>JBEVLT010000201.1:0-4318 GCA_040509055.1 Chitinophagaceae bacterium | reverse complement strand
AAAGAGGCTGGCTCTTTTTATTCAGTAACCTGGCTGTATTCATTTTTATTTATTACCAAACCATTGCCACCGGTATGGAAGCTACAATGAACCCGGTTTTGGGCCACCCGGGTTATGTTTTAGGTATGCATTGCTTTATCACTGTTTTCCTGGGCAGCCTGTTAGGATACGAACAGTTTGAGCAGGAGCGCAACCGTCGGACAATAAGGGCCCTGCAGGACCAGAAGATCAGCCTGCTGGATGAAGCGGTGAAGCAGCGTACCCACCAGCTGAACAATATGCGGCAGGTGATGGCCGCCGATTTTCATGACGAGACCGGGAATATGCTTTCCGCCATTACCCGGCAGGCGGCTTTGCTGAAGCTGAAGCTGCAGGACAATGAAGCCGCATTGCCCATTGCCGGGAGCATCATCAAAAACAGCAACGACCTGTACGCGAGAAGCAAGGATTTTTTATGGAACCTGAACCATAACAGCGACGACCCGCTGGAGCTGTTCAATTACCTCACGGCGCACGGGCAGCTCTTCTACAACCAGTTCGATATCGCTTTTTCATCCATGGTAAAAGGGAAAATACAGCCGCTAAAGCAGCTGGACGCTTTTGCATCGCTGAACCTGATCTTCATCTTTAAAGAAGCGATGACCAATGTAATCAAGCATGCGAATGCCGGTGAGGTGACGATCGAAATGTGCTACCGGGATAACAAGGTGGTCTATGCATTGCAGGACAATGGCCGGTGGAAAGAACAGGACGAAATCCAGGGTCATTACGGGCTGGCCAACATTAAACGCCGTTGCGAAAAAAACAATTTCGATTTCCTGCTGTCAAAGCAGGAGGAAGGAACACGCCTGGAGATCACCGTACCCGTCATTACATCTTTTAGCTAAGCCAATCAAAAAATGAAAAAGAGAATTGTCATTATCGAGGACAACAGCAAGATCAGGGAAGGATTTGCCGCGGTGATCGACAGCAGCGGCAGCTACCAGGTGGCGGGGCATTACGACAATTGCGAGGAAGCCATCAGGAACCTTGACAGGGATCAACCCGACGTGGTGCTGATCGATATCGAGCTGCCGGGCATGAACGGCATAGAAGGTACGCTGAAAATAAAAAAGCAATGTCCCGATTGTATCGTGCTGATCATTACCGTGTTCGAGGAAAGCGAAAAGGTATTTAAATCCTTATGCGCCGGGGCAACGGGGTACCTGGTTAAAAATTCAAACCTGGAAGAGATCATCAGGAGCATCGATGAGGCCCTGGCAGGCGGGGCACCCATGAGCCTGCATATTGCCAAAATGGTGGTTCAGTCGTTCAAAATGGCCAGCGATTCTCCCTTATCCGCACGGGAAACGGAGGTGCTGCAAAGCATAGCGGAAGGTAAAAGCTATTCGAAGATCGCGCTGGACCTGTTTATCAGCAGGGAAACGGTAAGAAGCCATATCAAGAACATCTATCAAAAGCTGGCTGTCAATACCAAATCGGATGCGCTGAAGATAGCGGGCGATAATAACTGGCTGGGGAAAGGCAGGCGGTAAGCCGTGACGTCATCACGTATACCTGTTGTGAATGTGATTTGCAGGCTAGCTGTCCTTTCCGGGCTGACCTGCAGTATTGTTGCGCCGGGCCGGATCGGTCCAGGCCAGCCACAAGCCAATGCAGCCTGCCGCGAAAAACCCGGTTGCAAGGGGCAGCACGCTGTGTTCCATCCCGTATATCATAGCAGCGCCTATCAGTGAACCGGCAAAAAAGAAAATTGTTCCATACACCGATGCGGCGATGCCCGCTGCATGGCCCATCGGCTCCAGCGCCAGCGCACTGCTGTTCGGTTCTATCGCCAGGTTGATGGCCATCAACACCGCTACCGGAATGAAGAAAGCAGGCAGGGCAGGAGGGTCGCCCAGCACCGCAGCCAGTAATAAACCTGCTGCTACAAGGGTATACACCAGCAGCAGCGCACGAATGCTGCGCCTGGCGCCAAAGCGTATGGACAAGCGGGCATTGAAGAGCGCCGAAGCAGACATCAGCAGGCCAATGGCAGCAAATATCCATGCAAACAATTGCGGCTTTCCGTACAGTTCACCCACGATGTGCTCTGATGCTGAAACATACACGCTCAGGCAGGAAAACAGCAAGGTCGTAATCGTAGTATACCGCAGAAAGGTTTTATTGCCCAATACCGCGCCCATCGATCTGCGCAGGGTGCTTCGGGACAGGGGTTGCCGTTTTTCAGGAGGATGCGATTCTTCCAACCGCAGCGACCAGGCAAATACCAGCACGGCAAAAAGGGGCGGAGCCAAAAAGACAGCCTGCCATGAACCGATGCGCAGGATCGCCATGCCCAGGAAAGGGGCAATAATGGGAGTGAACAGGAAAATGGTAAAGATGAATGACAGGGTGCGTGCCATCTGGTCGCCGGCAAACCGGTCACGCACGCCAGCGATAATGGTGGTGAATACTGCCGATGCTCCCATGCCTGCGATAAAACGGGCAGCGCACATCGTTTCGAGATTGGGTGCAACTGCAGCCGCAAGACCGCCGATAATGTACAAGGGGAAACCCGTACGCAGTACAGGCAGGCGGCCATACCGGTCGGACAAAATGCCGAATGCCAGCTGCGATACCTGCCCCATAAAAAAGAATACGATGATATTGCCGGCAGCCGTGGAGGCAGGTGGCAGCCCAAAATGCCGGCGAAGCGCTGCCAGCGCCGGCAGCATGATATCGATGCCGAGCGCCGTAAGCATCATGGTGAAGGCTGCGAGAAGAATGTATTCGGTCCGGTGCATCCGGGACACGAAAGGCGGATGCAATGCGGATGGGTTGGTTTTCGTCATCGCCTGCAAAACTAAGCATTGCTGCGGGGCCAGACAGGGGCTGCTGCGACATTCAAGCGGGGCGATCTTACAAACGGATTATCTTCTTAAAAATATATGACTTTTCCACTATTCCGTGGTGTATCCTTTTGCCGGGAAGAATGATATATCTCCCGTCTTCCGGATATTTTCAAACTGATACGAAACCCATCATTATTTGATTTGTTGATTACCGTATCAGCGACAGCGCCTTTTCCAGCTGCGGATCGCGGCCGGCCTGGATGGCCAGGGTGTCGAATGGGACTTCATAATCGGGTTTCAGGCCCCAGATGGGTTCGGTGCCGTCCGGCGACCGGAACCTGCCGGCCGAACAATCCATGCCCATAAAATCCCCGATATTGACCACTTTAAAATCAGCTCCTCTTTTTCCCTGCATGTTGGCATTTATCATCGTTCCGATATTTCCTCCCCGTGTAGCCGTGCCCACGGTAATGGCGCCGGGAATGGCGTGCAACGCAGCCGTGATATGTTCGGCAGCGCTGAAGGTTATCACATCCGTAAGGATGACCAGCGGTACGTTGATAGCTTTGGCGCCGGGAGCAGGGTCTATATAAGTGGGTGTCCAGGGTGTATAGTCCAGCCGGCCAGGGCCGTTTTTATAACGAGTAGAGCCGATTACCAGGCGCTTGCCGATCATGCCTGATGCCATCAGGGTAGCGTCCGTGCCATCTCCCCCTGTGCTGCCGCGCATATCTACGATGGCGCCTTTGATGGCCGGGTTATTTTTCAGCGCCTGCGAGAAGGCCGTATAGGCGGATTTTAAAGGATTGATACCCGGGTCCACCATAGCCTCGGAAAGCGCCTGGCCGTCGAAACCGAGGTAAACGACATTGTTATTGATGGTGCCGCCAAGTACAGTGATTGGGTAGCCAAGGACGGGAGAATCGTAAACATCGTAAATACTGCCCGCGTCGAGGTAGTTGGCTGCGTCTATGCCGTAATAGGTGAAATAATAGTAACCGGGTGTTCGCTGCAGCTCCCCGGAGACGAAGTTGGGATTGATATGTTTTTCATTTTGCGTGAGCCTCGGGTAAATCGTGCTGTCATAAAGAACGGGTGAATACTCAAAATAGACCTGCAGGTGCCCGTCGAGGTTGCCGGCCAGCATTTCCCGGAAATACCGGATGGAGGTGCGCTGATCATCTTCATTATAGATATCCAGCTTTGCAAACAGGGGATGGTAGCGGGTGTACATGGCATCCCAGTCCGTGGTGTCTTTATCCCAGAACTGATACCGGCTGTTCATGGTGCTCCAGAACCGTTCAAACAGGTCGGCATAGCTGGTGGCATAGCCACTTTCAGGATCGTTGACCTGCGGCAGCTCTCTGCGGCAGGCGATCAGGCAGGTGGCAAATAGCGCAATGGTCGCCGGTATTTTTATAAATGTTTTATTGAGGATCATAATCAGGTTGTGTTAGCGTGTGTGTTAGTTGCGTTTGCGGGTT
>JBEVLT010000200.1:0-3296 GCA_040509055.1 Chitinophagaceae bacterium | reverse complement strand
CAATAGTAAAATGAAATTGTATGAGCGATTTATGCACGAACTGAAAACCACTGAGTTTGGTTTTGGATGTACTAACCGGTCATATTATTCCTTGCAGACGAGACAGGAGAAGATTGAGAGAACAGACGACGGTTGCTCCTGGAGCGGCTTCCATATGTTGAAAGATGCCTTATTCCCTCCTGATGAGCTGGTTAAACTTAGTTCCGTTTCGCCATGATGCGCTTCCGGTGCTGCACGCCCCATTTGCGCAGTTCCTCGATCACCTTGTTCAGCGATTCGCCGTAATCTGTCAGGGAGTATTCCACCACTACAGGAATGGTATCATACACAGTTCGCTTTACCAATTGGTTCATCTCCAGCTCGCGCAGTTCTTTGGAGAGCATCCGGTCGGTGATCTTCGGTATTTCCCGCGTCATCTCGCTGAACCGCTTGTTGCCAAACGTCAGCGAAATAATGATCGGCAGCTTCCACTTGCCGCTGAGCACCGCCAGGGCATCCGTCACCGGGCGGATCATACCCGTGCATTCGGAATGATCCAGTTTGTCCTTGTTGAGCATACTGTTCGGATTGATCGCTATCACAGAGTATAGTACTATACTACCATATAGTGCTTACTAATGTATAGCAAAGGTACGTAGTTTTGTCCTGTCAAAAAAATACCGACACTCAAAACAACCAATGATCATGAAATATGCAGTACCGGCGGGCCGCGCGTTGTTCGCCTTTCTCTTTCTTCTTTCGGCACCCGGCCATTTCAAATCCGAAACCATCGACTTTGCTGCCGCGCAGGGCGTGCCGCTGGCATCTGTGTCCGTACCGCTCTCCGGCATCGTGGAACTGCTGGGCGGGCTCAGCATCCTGTTAGGTTATAAAGCAAAATACGGCGCCTGGCTGCTGATCCTCTTCCTGGTGCCGGTCACTTTTACCATGCACCGGTTCTGGACCATTGCCGACCCGATGATGCAGCGAATGGACATGGTGATGTTCATGAAGAACATATCGCTGATCGGGACGGCGCTGCTTCTCACTTACTTTGGCGCAGGCCCGGTAAGCATAGACGAAAGGCAGGCTGCCAAACGATCTGTAAGACGGAGGGACAACAGCGTGGTGGCGCCGGTTTTGTAAAATTATTTGCCTGTAGTTGATATAGCGGGGTGGACTGTATCAGTCCGCCTTTTTATTTTGGAGATATTACAGTTTGGGCGCGATCCCGTGCCCTTTCAACTCAATGGCCGGCACTTCATAGAAAATATGAGGTCATACCGGGTTTATTTACATTTGCTGAAAACCAATCCTGACATGCCCACCCTGGACCTTGTCATTGAGAACTATAAACGCCTGCGTACAGAAGAGCTGGTGCATATCGCCGGCGATCCGGGTACCCTGGAGCCGGCTGTGATTCCCATTCTGCAGGCCGAGCTGCTCAACCGCGATAAGAAAGAAGAAGCCCTGAAGCTGAGCGAATTCCTGGTTACCCGCCGGGAACCGCAGCAGGAACTGACAAAAGACGAGTTGGCTGCAGGTATCAAAGAACGGATCGATGCAGGAGAGCCGCTGGAAAGCATTAAGCTGGACCTGGAGGATAGGGGAATCAACTTCTTCGATATAATCAACGACGAAAGCCGGCTGAAGGAAAAAACGTTCGAATACCTGACCTCACTGAAAGAAGAAGGCCTGGATGAAGTACAAATCGATGAAAAGCTCAGGACGACCTTCGGGATGGACACGGAAGAAGCAGATGTTTTAAAACGGGAGCTGCGCAACAGGGGAAAGCAAAACCTGATCATCGGTTATGCCACCGTCATCATTGTCGGTACGCTCAGCTTGCTTACCCTTGGTGCGGGCCGGGGCGTAACGATCGGCGCCATCGTACTGATCGGCATTGGTATCTGGCGCATCGTGGAAGGATACCGGCAGCGGAAATAATCAGTTGTGCGCACGTATCGTTTTGCAAACGGATGCAGGCAGCACTCATCAGATACAGAATAATGTCATGAGCTCATCTTTACAAATCGCCAAACATTTTCGGGAGGTGCATTTCGGTGGCAACTGGACCTCGGTGAACCTGAAGGATGAGCTGTCGGGCGTGGACTGGCAGCTGGCCACCACATCCGTTCATTCGCTGAATACCATTGCTGCGCTGGTCTTCCACATCAACTACTACGTAAGCGCAGTGTTGAAAGTGCTGCAGGGTGGTCCGCTGGATGCGCATGACAAATACAGCTTTGATTGCCCGCCGGTTCGCTCGCCCGAAGACTGGGATCGTTTACAGGACAAGCTGCGGGCCGATGCCGAAGCGTTTGCTGCGCTGGTGGAGCAACTACCGGACAACAGGCTGGAAGAAAACCTGGCGGATCCCAGGTACGGCAATTATTACCGCAACCTTCACGGCATTATCGAGCACACACATTATCACCTGGGGCAGATCGTGATCATTAAGAAGATGCTGAAAGAGGCTGATCTTTGCTGTTAGTAATTGCCATGCGATTTATCCCTAACCTTCAAAATTTGTAACCACATTCGCGGTGATCAGGTGGTTTACCAAACAGATAAATATATAGCTATGATAACAGGGAAAATGATCTTTTTTGCCGTTTCCATCTTTTTTTACAGTCTTACTGTGTCCGGGCAGGACGGCCCTCCGCCACCCGCAGCGATGCCGGCAGACAGTAATATTATCCTGGTCGATAAAATAATTGATGTGACGCGGCATAAGGAGTATTTCATGAATTATTGTAAGGAAAAAACAGAAAGTCATGCCCAAAAAAATAACTGGACGGCTGAAAAGACCAAAACGATCCTGGGCAGCATCAATTTTGAATATTATAGGTCCACTATCTACAATTCCTATGCATTTTACACAGCAAGGCAGCTCACTGGTTTATTGGATGCCCTGACCTTATTATACCGCGGCAAACCAGATCACCTGGTCATGATTTTGACAAATTCGATGATGCAGTTTAACCTCGATGTATTTGTCGAAAATATTATTGAAGGAAAGTATGTGCGGTCGCATTAGCCGAAAGGTGTATGACCCGGCAGAGAGGAGGCCGGGATGAAGACCTGAACCAGCCAGAAAGAAGTATCCGCAGTTCAGGTCATGCCTGTAAACAGCGGCGGCTATAAAAAAGGCCTCCCGGGATCCGGCAGGCCTTTTAGTTGGCAATGTATCGTCGTACTGCTTTTTCGGCGATAACACGTTAGGAAAGTGCATAAAAAAGCCCGTAATAGAGATTACAGGCGGAATCACACTCACATGAGAAAAAATGCTGTAGGGGGAGGAGTCGAACCTCCAC
>JBEVLT010000199.1:0-18795 GCA_040509055.1 Chitinophagaceae bacterium | reverse complement strand
GAAACCCTCCTGCAGCATATCCTCGGCGTCTTCCCGGTTGTGTGCATACCGGTAGCAAACTGCCAGCATCTTTGAACTGTACTTGTTGTACAACTCGCGCTGGGCAGCTGCATTATTTGTCAAACAACCTTTTAAAATGGCTTCCTCGGTCATAATTACCACTTGGTTGCCTGTAAGATAGACAAATTTTGTTTACAAAAGCTGCACCGGTAAGTGAAAATTAGGGGTAAACCAATAGAATCAGCCCTTTTTGCGCACCAGGCTGTCAAGGGGATAGCGGGCTTCCAGGCTGTCGCGGAGCGCATCGGCCCAGCCGGCAAGGGCATTTTTTTCGGCATCGGTCAATACCGCATCCCGGTGCACCCGGGTATAGGACTTCAGCGGCATTTCGCCCTCCCGCACCTGTTCGGCTATTTCTTCCAGCTTGTGGTACTGGTAGCGAAGGCTCCGGTGGGTGTATTCATCCAGGTTCAGTTCCTTCTTCCCGTTCCGTATATGTTTGTCCAGCCACCAGTCCACGGGCTGCACCTTGCTGTACCAGGGGTATCGTGTATTGTTGCTATGGCAGTCGTTGCAGGCTTTTTCCAGGATCAGCTTTATGCCGGCCGGCACGGGATAGGCATTGCCAAGGTAATTGGGCTGTGTCCCGGCTGCTTTATTCCGCGCAGGATGAAAGAACTGGATGATCACCAGCGCAGCCAGCAAAAAGAGCAGGATCTTTTTTATCATGATGCTTGTTTGTGTGAAGCAGCTACGGGTTGCCGGTCAGTATTTCTCCTGTCATCTCCGGCGGTACCGGCAGCCCCATCATGGTCAGGACGGTAGGGGCTATATCGGCCAGCTTCCCGGGTTTCAGGCTTCCTCTCCATTCCCTGTCGATCACGAACAGGGGTACCGGGTTCAGCGTGTGGGCCGTGTTGGGCGTACCATCTTCGTTGATCATATAGTCTGAGTTGCCATGGTCGGCCGTCAGGAATACGGCATAGTCGTTGGCCAGGGCAGCGGTTACCACCTGCTCCACGCATTTGTCCACCGTCTCTACTGCCCTGATGGCCGCTTCCCACACGCCTGTATGGCCCACCATATCGGCATTGGCAAAATTAAGGCAGATAAAATCGGCTGCCCGGGCATTGATCTGTGGCAGCAGGGCTTCGGTCAGGTCGTTGGCGCTCATTTCGGGTTGCAGGTCGTAGGTAGCCACGCGGGGCGAAGGCATCATGATCCTTGTTTCGCCTTCAAACGGCTGCTCGCGCCCGCCGCTGAAAAAGAAGGTCACGTGCGGGTACTTTTCCGTTTCCGCTATGCGGATCTGTTTCAGGCCGTGCTGTGCCACGATTTCACCGAGCGTATGCTGAAGGTCGTCGTTGTCGAAGATCACCTGCACCTGGCGATAGCTGTGATCGTACTGCGTCATGGTGGTATAGTGCAGGGCCAGCTTATGCATGCTGAAGTCAGGCAGGTCCATCTGCGTCAGCACCTGCGTGATCTCGCGGCAGCGGTCCGTGCGGAAGTTGAAGCACAGCGCTACATCGCCGTCTTTGATGGTAGCCAGCGGCTGCTGGTCTTCACGGATGATGACGGTGGGTTTGATGAACTCATCGGTTATATTCTGCAGGTAAGCATTTTCTACGGCAGCGAGCGCATCGGTGGCTTTGGCCCCGGTACCGTTTACCAGTGCATCGTACGCCAGTTTCACTCTTTCCCAGCGCTTATCCCTGTCCATGGCATAATAGCGTCCGCTAACGGTAGCGATCTTGCCCACGGTCTGGTTCAGGTGCGCCTGCAGCTCGGTAATAAAGCCAAGCCCGCTTTTCGGATCGCAGTCCCGCCCGTCCGTAAAGGCATGAATATATACCTCTTCCAGCCCTTCCTGCTGGCAAAGCGTGGTGATGGCTTTCAGGTGATTGATATGCGAGTGCACACCCCCGTTGCTCACCAGGCCCAGCAGGTGTAGTGGCTTGTTGTTGATTTTGGCAAAGCGGATAGAGGCTAACAGGTGTTCGTTCTGTGCGAAATTTCCTTCGCGGATGGCTACGTTGATGCGCTGCAGCTCCTGGTACACAATGCGGCCTGCACCCAGGTTCAGGTGGCCCACTTCCGAGTTGCCCATCTGCCCATCCGGCAGCCCCACGGCTTCGCCGCAGGTCACCAACGTGGTATTGGGATAGGTTGAGTATAAAGCACTTGTAAAGGGGGTGGCGGCATGCCGGATAGCGTCTGCGGATGCAACTTTTCCGAGCCCCCAGCCGTCCATAATAATTAAGATCGCTCTTTTCTGTGACATGTTTGCTGAACGTTAAAGTTTTAACCCGGAGTTCGTTCCGGCAGATGGCAGCAATGGGTTGTAAAACTACATCATTCATTGTATTTCAGCATGAAAGCGGTAAACTGTCGCAGTTTTTGTTATTTTAGTGTCACCGGCCTACCGGTATGCATGGCATATTTTTCGATTTCCGGTGGTCAATTTTAATAGCTATGAAAAGCAACAACTTTATGAAACCGATATTTACGTTCTTACTTTTTGCCACGGCCATCACCTTTTCTTCCTTTGCGCAGAAGGGACCGATCGACGAGGTGGCTGCTGCACTCCGCTCGGGTAATGCAGCGGAGATGGCAAAGTACTTCGACGATAATGTAGAGATCACCCTGCCTTCGAAAAACGAAAGCTACAGCAAGGCCCAGGCCCAGGTGATCCTCCGTGATTTTTTTTCCAACAGCGATGTGAAAGGATTTGATGTGAAGCACAAAGGCGATTCGCCCGGGGGACATTATTTTATCGGTACGCTGCAGACAAAGTCCGGCAGCTTCCGCACGCACGTCTTCATGAAGACAAAAGGAAACCGAGAAGTGATCAAAGAATTGCGGTTTCAATCCATCGAGTAACGGTGCAATGATTCTTTGCATTACCTTTGCCGCACATTCCCCGGAATGAAAGAATTTTCAGACCATATTATCACAACATAAGTGTAAGCGAACCCCCGGGTTCGCTTTTTTTATGCCCAAAACCACCGGTTATGGATGGTGAAATATTATCGCGGATACAGTTCGCTTTTACCGTTGCCTTTCATTACATCTACCCGCCACTGAGCATCGGCCTGGGGCTGCTGCTGGTGATCATGGAGGGCATGTACCTGCGTACAGGCAATAAGATTTATGAACAAATGACGCGTTTCTGGATCCGGATCTTTGCGCTCATCTTCGGTATCGGCACCGCTACAGGCATCATCATGGAGTTCGAGTTTGGCACCAACTGGGCTACGTATTCGCGCTATGTGGGCGATGTGTTTGGCAGCGCCCTGGCGGCAGAGGGAATTTTTGCCTTCGCACTGGAGAGCGGCTTCCTGGGCATCCTGCTCTTTGGCTGGAACCGGGTGGGACCCAAAGTGCATTTCTTTTCCACGATCATGGTGTTTCTGGGATCGATGTTCAGCGCCATCTGGATCGTGGTGGCCAACAGCTGGCAGCAAACGCCGGCGGGTTACCACATCGTGGGCGAGGGGCTGGAGGCCAGGGCCGAGATCACCGACTTCTGGGCCATGGTGTTCAACCCATCCAGCGTGGACCGGCTCACGCATGTGTGGCTGGGTTCTTTCCTGGCCGGCTCCTTCCTGGTACTGAGTGTGAACGCGTGGTATATCCTGAAGAAAAAGCATTTGGAGATCGCAAAGCCGGCTTTCAAAATAGCACTGGCCGTTGCCATCATTTGTTCGCTGAGTCAATTGCTATCCGGCCGGTCCAGTGCCGAAGGCGTGGCGGAAAACCAGCCGGCGAAGCTGGCTGCTATGGAAGGGCATTACGACAGCAGCGGGGCGGCGGATATGTACCTGCTGGGTTGGGTGGATAAGCAGGAGCAGCAAACAAAGGGCATCGGTATACCCGGCGGACTCTCTTTCCTGTCGCATGGCGATTTTGCAGCGCCGGTGAAAGGGCTGAATGCGTTTAAAGAGAATGAGCGGCCTTCGCAACCCAATGCTGTCTTCCAGTTTTATCACCTGATGATTGCCATCGGTATGTTCCTGATCCTGCTTAGCCTGTATGCGGCCTGGCAGTGGAAGCGCGGAAAGCTGTTTGATAAAAAATGGCTGATGCGGGTGTTTGTACTTGCTGTATTGCTGCCGCAGGTTGCCAACCAGGCCGGATGGTTCACGGCCGAGATGGGCCGGCAGCCCTGGGTGGTGTATGGACTGTTGCGCACTTCCGACGCCTTGTCGAAAAGCGTGCAGGCCAACCAGGTGTTGTTTTCGCTGATCCTCTTTACGCTGGTATATGCCATGCTGTTCGTGCTCTTCCTGTACCTGCTGAATAAGAAAATAAAGCACGGCCCGGCCGGTTACGGAGACCGCGAGCCGATCGGCGAAGGCAGCAAAAGAGACAATCCTGTTTTATCGCACTAATCGTTTGAATATGGAAGGTTTTTTAGGTATCGATTATAATGTATGGTGGTTCCTGGTATTCGGCGGCGTCATCACCGGGTATGCCATCCTCGATGGGTTTGATCTAGGCGCCGGGGCGCTCCATCTTTTTTTGAAGAAAGAACAAAGCCGCCGCATCGCCCTGAACGCTATCGGGCCGGTATGGGATGGCAACGAGGTATGGCTGGTCATTGCGGGCGGCGCCCTGTTTGCCGGCTTTCCGGTAGCATATGCTGCTATTTTTTCGGCGTTCTATGTGCCCTTCTTCATTTTTTTGATCGGGCTGATCTGGCGCGGCGTGGCCATCGAGTTCCGGAGCAAGGAGCCGGGACGTCTGTGGCGCCTTACCTGGGATGTGGTCTATTCGTTTGCCTGTATCGTGATCGCGCTTTCGCTGGGGCTGATGCTGGGCAACGTGGCGCTGGGGCTGCCGCTGAACGGGCAACGGGAATTCACCGGGAGCTGGCTGAGCTTTTTCAATCCTTTTTCCATTATGGTGGCGGTGACCACGCTGGCGCTGTTTATGATGCATGGCGCCATTTACCTGGCCATGAAGACCGAGAACCGGTTGTATACCAAACTCACCATCCTGGCTAAGAACTTTACGATCTTTTTTGTAACGAGCTTTGTCATTACAACGGTGTACACGCTGCTGTACATTCCGCACCTGAGCGACAGGATACGGTCGGGGCCCGAATTTTTTGCGCTGCCGCTGGTGATGCTGCTGGCTATTGCCAACATTCCGAGGATGCTGAACAAAGGCAAATACCGCCATGCTTTTATTAGTTCGTCGGTCACCATCGCCTCCCTGCTGATCATGGTGGCCATCGAGGTATTTCCCAACCTGCTGTATGCTACCAACGAACCGGCATACAGCATTACCATCAGCAATGCCGCATCTTCGCCAAAGACGATGAAGATACTGCTGCTCATCGCGCTGATCGGCACACCGCTCGTAGGGGTATATACCGGTTTTGTTTTCTGGACCTTTAAGGGAAAAGTGAAGCTGGACGAAATGAGTTATTGATCCCAGGCTGGCCGTCTTTCTATTCTCAGCCCGGAGTTGGCAGTCGTTAAGCAGGAGTGACTATTAACGAATGACGCAGACTGGTAAACTGCCGGCTGCAGGACAGCGAACTGGCACACTGAGATCACCAGTTATTCGCCTGACCTGCATTCATCCGTTCCGAGACATCGGCCGGCTGGTGCTGCTCCCAGTCGGGATCGTATTTTACAAACCAGGATATCCAGATGCTGCGACTCAGCCGCATCAGCCAGGGCTGCAGCAGGATGAGGAAAACGGCATTGAACGTCAGCCAGTAAAAGAAACGGTTATCGTTTACCGACAGGCCAATGAAGACCCACCAGGCAATGAGGCTGGCTACGCTCAGGGCAATGGTGAGGACATAGCTGACATAGCTGGTGCCATAGTAAAATCCTACTTCGATCTCCGTGGGCTGGCCGCAAACAGGACAGGCCGCATGCATGTCAAGGTTTTTTTTGAGAGAGGCGCTCAGGGAGTGTTTGAATAGTTTTCCTTCGCGGCACCGGGGACAACGGCAGCTCAGGGTGGAAGCAAGATAGCCCCGGTTCGCTTTTTTCTCAGGCATCTTATACTGGATTTAATTGGGTGGCGTTCGGTCCGCAAAGTTCGGATAAACTGCACAGATAACGATCAATGCGGCAAAGAAGCCCGCAGTTTTCCATACACCCAGGTACCGGCGATGGCGCTGAGCAGCGTGATGATGACAACGGTAAATCCTGAGCCGATCTGGGCAAACAAAGGCCCGGGGCAGGCGCCGGTAATGGCCCAGCCAAAGCCGAACAGGAGCCCGCCGTAAACAGTGCCTTTGCTGAATTTTTTTGAAACAAAAACGATCGGCTCGCCGGCCATCGTTTTGATGCGAAATTTTTTGATCAGCCATACCGAGAGCATGCCGGTGGCTACGGCCGAACCAAGGAGGCCGAACATATGAAAGCTTTGCAGCCGGAACATCTCCTGGATGCGGAACCAGGAGATGGCCTCTGACTTGACCAGGACGATGCCAAACAGGATGCCGCTAAGGAAGTAACGGATCTGGTGCCACCAGGGTTGTTTTGGTACCGGCCCATCCTGATCAGCTATATCCAATGAGCGGACCTCGAAGTCAGTATTTTCCGCAAGTATATATTCCTTTGTGCTGCGCGGCAGGCCGGTCGTTTCCATTTGCATTACAGGTTTAGAAGAAGAGGGAGGAGAAGATTGGCCACCAGGAATCCGCCGGCCATAAAGCTGATGGTGGCTACCAGCGAGGGCCACTGCAGCGTGGACAATCCCATAATGGCATGACCCGACGTGCAGCCACCGGCATAGCGGGTACCAAACCCTACAAGAAAACCGCCTGCCACAGTAACTATCAATCCTTTCAAAGACAGCAGCTGATGCCAGTTGAAGATGCTGGCCGGCATCAGACCACGCTGATCGCTGATACCATAGCTTGCCAGTTCAGCCACCAGTTCCGGGTTTAGCTGTACCGGGTGCGGATCGGCCAGGAGCAAGGCTACGATGATGCCGCCGCATAAGATGCCTGCGGCAAAGAAAAGGTTCCAGGCTTCTTTTCTCCAGTCGTATTGAAAGAAAGGGATCTTTGCCGGCATGCAGGCCGCACAGATATGCCGCAGGGAGGACGAAATGCCCAATGCCTTGTTGCCGCTGATCAGCAGCACCGGTACCATCAGCCCGATCAGCGGGCCGGCTACATACCAGGGCCAGGGATGCCTGAGCCAGTCGATGAAATTCATATTGTAGTATTGGCTGGCGGCGTTATTGTCGCCATTGCTAAGTTACTTCTACTGCAGGAAAATCTCCCTGATGAGAATGTACAGGCCCATGACCAGGATAAACCAGCCGAATCCTTTTTTGAGCGAAGTGGCGGATATCCTTTCTGCCAGTTTGCTGCCAATGAACAGGCCTCCTACGGCCAGCACCGTAAACGACAGGAGGATGGTCCAATTGTATTCAAACAATTTTAAGCTGAACAGGAAGCCGAACAGCGAGTTGATGGCAACCAGCAACAGCGAAGTGCCGACAGCTGTCTTCATCGGCAGGCGAAGAAAAAGCACCAGCGAAGGAATGATCAGGAATCCGCCACCGGCGCCCAGCAGACCCGTGATGACGCCGATACCCAGCCCCAGCCCAATCAGCCATATTGTTTTATTGTGGCGCCCGGTTTCTGCATCCGGCCCTGACGCTTCCTCGCCGCGGCTGCGCATGAGCGAAATGGAAGCCATCAGCATGAGCAGGGCAAATACCACCATCAGGAACATTCCTTTCGACACGGTGAAGCCGCCGATGCTGAACAGCTGTGGCGGCAGGGCAGGCAACAGGTAATGCCGTGTGATAAAAACAGAGAAGATGGACGGAATGCCAAACTCGGTCACGGCTTTGAAATCCACGAGTTTCCGGGCATGGGCCCTGATGCCGCCGGTAAAACTGGTGATGCCCACGATGAACAGGGAGCTGGTGGTAGCCTGCAGGGCATCCATGTGCATCAGGTATACCAGCACCGGCACGGTAAGGATGGAGCCCCCGCTGCCTACCATGCCGATGGCGATGCCGATCAAAATAGCTGCGATATAGCCGTAAATTTCCGTCATTGTTCAGGCCAAAAAGGAGGTAAAGAGTTGAGGCTGGTCATTCCAGCACTTTTTCCATCTGCATGCTGCGGCTGCCTTTGATCAGCAGGTGGACATCGGTAAAATGTTGTTGCTGCAGCCATTGTTTGGCCTGTGCCGCATTTTCAAACGAAAGCCAGGGGTGATTGATCTTTAGAAAATCACCTCCTACCAGCACCACCTGTTTCCAGGAGTGTTGCGCAATCAGGCCGGCAATGGCCTGGTGCTCGTCCAGGCTTTGTTCGCCCAGCTCAGCCATGGCGCCCAGCATCAGTATCTTGTTGTCGCTGCGCAGGCGGGCAAAATTTTCGATCGCCAGCTTCATGCTGCTGGGGTTGGCATTATAAGCATCGAGGATAATGCGGTTGCCGCCCTGCTGCACCAGCTGCGAACGGCTGTTGGACGGAACGTATGTTTCAATGGCCGTCCTGATCTGCGATTCCGGTACGTTGAAAAATTTACCAACGGTTACGGCCGCCAGCACATTGGGCAGGTTGTATTCGCCCACCAGCTGCGTGCTGATCTCTTTTTCATTCAGCCCCTGCACAATCTCTACTTCCAGCAGCGGATCGTTGCTTAGTACCCGGCCGATGACATGTGCGTCGCTGCCGGTGCCGTACTTGATGATGCCGCTGATGCCCTTGCTCATTTCGCGCAGGTAGTCATAATCCCAGTTTACAAAAGCAAAGCCGTGGGGCAGCGTGCGCAAATAGTCAAACAGTTCGCCTTTGCCCTTCTTCACGCCTTCAGGGCCGCCAAATCCTTCCAGGTGGGCTTTGCCCGCATTGGTGATCAGCCCATGCGTAGGCTGTGCATACGCACAATAGGCTGCTATTTCCTGCTGGTGGTTGGCCCCCATTTCGATCACCGCTATTGCTGCATCGTCTTTTATTTTAAGAATAGTAAGCGGTATGCCGATCTGGTTGTTGAGGTTGCCCTCGGTAGTATAGGTTTTATAACTGGTGGAGAGCACGGCATGGATGAGTTCCTTGGTCGTGGTTTTGCCATTGCTGCCGGTAATGGCGATAAAGGGCACCTGGCGCTCCAGGAATTGCTCCCGGTGATGCCTCGCCAGCTGCTGCAGGGCAGTCAGCACATCGTCTACCAGGATGGTTTTACCGGGTATTTCAAAAGCGGCTTCATCGATAATGGCATAGGCCGCCCCCGCATCGAGCGCCTGACGCGCAAATACATTGCCATTGAAATTGGCGCCCTTCAGCGCAAAGAACAGGCTGCCGCTCTGCAGCTTGCGGGTATCGGTCTGTACAGAAGGGAACTGCCGGTAAATAGCGTAGAGCTCTTCCATTTGCATACGGCAAAAGTAATCCTTCCCCGGTTCAGTACTCAATGCCAGCGAAATGTTCGTTGCTCTTTAATGCGAAGCTGCGCGTTATAGTTCATTGCTCTCCGGCCCCGGCAACCGCACATAAAAAAACCCTCCGTGGGGGAGGGTTTCAAAATTTATGAAAAGAGATCAGCGTCTTTGTCTTTTGGTCGGGAAGTACTGGCCCGTTTTGCGCCGGTTGCCTTCGGGACTGCCCATGCGGTCCATCGCGCAGCGGAAGCCCAGTGTGCTCAGCGCCTGGTCTTCTTCCAGGTAGCGGCGGGTGCCGGGGCTGAGCCAGTAAGGGCGATCGTTCCAGCTGCCGCCTTTGTATACCCTTGATTTGTCGCTGACGAGCGTGGTGATGCCATAGCCATAGCTGGCTTGCGACACCGTATCGCCATCGAGAAAGTTGATCACGTTGCCGCGCTGGTAGTTGCGGCGGTTGCGGCTTTCTGCATCGGTCACGTCCACCATCCGTACACGGCCGGTGGTATCGTTGATCTCGGCTTCACCGTTGTCGTTTTTGTATAATTTCTGGAACCGGTTACCGCGGAACGGAGCCGGCATATCATCGAAGTCGATCGTAGAGAGCGGCCGGTATACATCCTGCACCCACTCGCTTACGTTGCCGGCCATGTTGTACAGCCCGAAACCGTTGGGATAGAAGGATTTTACCGAAGAAGTGTAGAACGCACGGTCGTTCAGACCGCCGGCCACACCTGCGTTGTCGCCGGAACCACGTTTGAAGTTGGCCAGGAACTTACCCTGCCAGCTGCCATGACGCGTGTCGCGCAGGCCGTTTACGTTTTGCGACCAGGGATAGATCTGTTTGTTCTGCTGCAGTTCCTCGCCACGCTGGCCTTCTTTGCGGCTGGGGCGGGGGTTCTGCTCGATCAGGCCATAAGCTGCATATTCCCATTCTGCCTCGAAAGGCAGGCGGTAGTCAGGCTGCAACAGGCCATCTTCCATCGACACCTTGGTGCGCGGCTGGCCCTGTGCGGTACGCAGTGAATTTCTTTTGGACGTAGCGCCTTTGCCGGGAGCTGTCTGGTACAGGTCGAGCAGGTAAGACTTGGTGGTAAAATTATTGCTGCCCTGCTGCCCCTGCAGGCTCTGCGGGTTGATAAATCCTTTGCCGACGAGGACGCCTTCATTCACGCGATCGCTTCTCCACAGGCAAAAATCGGTGGCCTGCCTCCAGGTGACGCCTACTACGGGATAATCATTGAAGCCGGGGTGGCGGAAGTAGAATTCAACCAGCGGCTCGTTGTAGCTCAGCTCGCTTCTCCATACCAGCGTATCGGGCAGCGCGCCATCGATGATCGGCTGGTTGGCAGGATCCGACGGGTCGAAAACCCGGTTGAGCCAGTACAGGTATTCGCGGTAATGCACGTTGGCCACCTCGGTACGGTCGATATAAAAGGACGGAACCGATACCCGGCGGGGTATATTGTCCCAGTTGCCCATCACATCTTCCTCCACCTGGCCCATGGTAAACGTACCACCTTCCACAAACACGAGGCCGGGGCCTGTAGCCTGATCTTTGGCCTTGGCTACCTGGTAGCCACCCATTTTTGAATCGTTATAATTCCAGCCCGTTACATCCGATTTCTCTTTCTTTTTGCCAAAAAGACCGCCGTTCTTGCACGAACCCAGCAGCACGGCACAGGATAAAAGGAGGGCCAGGTTTTTCACGTTCATTGTTTTTTGCATAAACCTATGAATTGGAATAATTTTAACGCCGGTTGAGATAAAATTATTGTATCTACGGATACGATTTACCACCGGATTTGCGAATATAACACTTTAGGCACAACAGGGGATGTCCCGTCATTACCTTTTTTTGCCTGCAGGAAGCTGTAAAAACCGAAGCTCAGGATGCTTAAATCACCATTGCTCGCGGGATTGCTGATGATGGCCGCCGTGGCCGGCGCACAGCGTGCCTACCGGCCCGGCTCGGTGCTGGGTGCCGGTACCTGGTACAAGATAGCTGTGACGGAAACGGGCGTATACCGCATCGACATTCCTTTTCTCAACAGCATGGGAGTCAATACAGCCAACCTGGCTTCCGGCTCCATCCGGCTGTTTGGCAACGGCGGGGCCATGCTGGCAGAGGCGAATGCAGGCCCCTGGACCGACGACCTGCAGGAAAATGCGCTCCTGGTGGTGGATGGCGGGGATGGCATTGTCAATGGCACCGATTACATCCTTTTTTACGCCAATGGGCCGGACCAGTGGCTGAAAGACTCGCTCAACCAGCGGTTTTTTCATCTCAAAAACCTGTACAGCAACCGGTCGTTCTATTTTTTATCCGTCGGGGGAGCCGGCAAAAGGATCGCAGCCTTTTCCAGCCCTGCGGCGCCCACCGTCACGGTTACCGGGTTCACGGGCCGGTATTTTCACGAGCTGGATACCATCAATTTCCTGGCCAGCGGCAAAGCGTGGTACGGGGAGGAATTTTCAGGGTCACCCGGCCGTACGCTGACGCAAAATTTTACCATTCCTGTTCCGAATATACAGGCCGGCTCGCCCCTTTCGCTGCGCAGCCAGGTGATCGCCCGCTCGGTAGGGGCAGGCAGCAGCTTCGATATCCGCATCAATACTGCCCTGGCAGGACAGCTGCCGGTAGACCCGGTCGGTACGGGCCAGTACGACCTGTTTGCCCGTGAAGCCACCGGCCTGGTTGGGGCCCTGGCGCCCGCCGGCGATGTGGCGGTGAGCTATACCTACAACCCCGGCAGCTTCAATGCCCAGGGCTGGCTCAACTGGTTCGAGCTGTTTTGCCGGCGCCAGCTTTCGCTCAACGGCCTCAGCCAGCTGGCCTTCCGCGACTGGGCCAGCGTAGGGCCTGGCAATACCGGCAACTTTGTGATCGGCAATGCCACGGCCGGTACCCAGGTGTGGGAGGTGACCGATCCGCTGCAGCCGGTGCTGATCCAGGGCAATTTTTCGGGCGGGGCATTCCGGTTTGTCAATGATTGCTCGCGTCTGCGGGAGTACGTTGCTTTTACCGGAACGGCTTTCCTGTCGCCGCTGGCGCTGGGCCGCATTGCCGAGCAGGACCTGCATGCCGCACCGCCGGCAGATCATCTCATCGTCACTTATCCGCCCTTCCTGCCGCAGGCGCAGCGGCTGGCCGCCTTTCACCAGCAGCGAAGCGGGCTCCGGACAAGAGTGGTCACTACAGACGAAGTGTTCAACGAATTTGGCAGCGGTACGCCCGACCCTACGGCCATCCGGGACTTTGTAAAAATGTACCATGATAAGTACGGCAGCAACCCGGCCAACCGGCTGCGTTACCTGTTGCTGTTTGGCCGCGCCTCGTACGATTACAAGGACCGGCTGCCCAACAACACTAATTTTGTTCCTGCCTGGGAGAGCGAAGTATCGCTGGATATCCTCACTTCCTATACTTCCGACGACTTTTTTGGTTTCCTGGACGATAATGAGGACATCAACAGCGGCAGCCTTATCAACCTGCTGGATATCGGCATCGGCCGCGTGCCGGCAAAAAACCTGGAGGAGGCAAAGAATTTTGCGGATAAAGCCGCCGCCTATTTCGATCCGCAAAGCTTTGGCCCCTGGCGAAACAACCTGACTTTCGTGGCCGACGATGAAGACCAGAACCTGCACCTGGAAGATGCTGAAGTGATCACCGCTACCGCCGCCGCCACCGCCCCGGTATTTGATATCCAGAAGATATACCTGGATGCCTTCCGCCAGCAAAGCGGTTCGGGCGGCAGCAGCTATCCGCAGGCCAACCAGGCCAGCAACAACCAGGTAAATAACGGTACGCTGATCTGGAACTTTACCGGTCATGGCGGCGCGCGCAGGCTGGCCGAAGAAACCATCCTGGACCAGGACATTGTCAACAGCTGGAACAATCCCTACCGGCTGCCCCTGTTCATTACCGCCACCTGCGATTTTGCCCCGTATGATAACCCGCTTGTAGCCTCGCTGGGAGAAAATATCCTGCTGCGGCCCAAAACCGGGGCTATTGCCCTGACCACGACCACCCGCGTCGTGTTTGCCTTCAGCAACCGGGTGATCAACAACAATTACCTGCAGTTTGCCCTGCAGCCCGATGTCAACGGCGTGTACCGGAGCCTGGGCGATGCGATCAGGGATACGAAAAATTATACCTACCAGACTTCTGCCGATATCATCAACAACCGCAAGTTTACGCTGCTGGGCGATCCGGCACTGACCATTGCCTACCCGGTATTGCGGGTGCGGCCGGTGCGTATCAATGGGGTATCCGTAGCGCAGCCGGACACGCTCAGCGCCGCCGAAAAGATCACCATCGACGGCGAAGTGACGGATGTGCAGGGTAATGTGCTGACCGCCTTCAATGGCACGGCGCACCTGGCCGTGTACGACAAACCGCAGCCGGTAACTACCCTGGCCAACGACCCCACCAGCCTGCGTACCACCTTTACCACCCAGACGAACGCGCTCTTCAAAGGAAAGGCGACCGTGAACGGCGGGCAGTTCTCCTTCACTTTCAAAGTGCCCCGGGATATCAACTACCAGTACGGCAACGGCAAAATGACCTTCTATGCCGAAGACGGTACCCGGGACGGCAATGGCTCGTTTACCGGGTTCAGGGTGGGCGGTGCTGCAACAGGCGCCGATGCCGACAACAGGGGGCCGGATATAGAACCCTTCCTGAACGACGAGCGGTTTGTAAACGGCGGCCTCACCAACGAGAACCCCGTGCTGATTCTGAAGCTGGCCGACTCGTCGGGCATCAATACGGCCGGCACCGGTATCGGGCACGACATTGTGGCTACCCTCGACAACGACCCCACGCGGTATTTTATCCTCAACGATTTTTACCAGGGCGAGCTGAACAGTTACCAGCAGGGCACCGTACGGTTCCAGCTGCCGGAACTGGCGGCCGGTGCCCACACGCTTCACATCAAGGCCTGGGATGTGCTTAACAATTCCGGCGAAGTGGTGCTGGACTTTACCGTGGCGGCAGACGAAGAGCTGCAGCTGAGCCATGTGCTGAACTACCCCAATCCTTTTACCACGCGCACCCAGTTCTGGTTCGAACACAACAAGCCCGGCCAGGACCTCCAGGTCAGCGTCCAGGTCTTTACATTATCGGGAAAAATAATAAAAATGATGAAGCGCACAATAAATACGCAGGGCAATCGTTCGAATGAGCTGGAGTGGGACGGAAGGGACGAATACGGCGATAAAATAGGCCGCGGGGTCTATTTTTACAAGCTGTCGGTGACGGCTCCGGGTGGGTTGAAAAAAGAAAAGATCGAAAAACTCGTGATTTTTTAGTTTCGCCCAAAAATTGATATTTTAGCCGCCATTTTATACCAAAACGCAATACATTTACACATACTAAAAACTATCTAATGAAACCAACTGCTTTGAAGCTGACCGCTGCTATATTCTTTTTCGGTAGCTTGTTGACTGTCTCGCACGCACAAGATTTAAAAGTGGTAACGTCGGCCGTACCTTTTCTCCGTATCTCTTCGGATGCACGTGCCGGTGGTATGGGCGATCTGGGCCTGGCCACTTCTCCTGATGCCAATTCTGGTTTCTGGAATATCGGTAAAGTAGCTTTCAATCAATCCAAAGGCGGAGTCGCCGCTACGTATACTCCCTGGCTGAAAAACCTGGTGAACGATGTTTATTTCGCGTCACTGTCAGGTTACTACAAGCTGAATGATAACGAGGCGCTGAACCTTGGCGTTCGCTATTTCAGCCTTGGTAATATCCAGTTCACTGATGCAGGTGGCGGTCTTTCCGGTACCGGCAAGCCCCGCGAATTCGGTATCGATCTGGGTTACTCCCGCAAGCTGAGCAGCAAACTGGGTCTGGGTGTGGCGCTGCGCTACATCAACTCCGACCTGGCTTCCGGCGCTCCTAGTACGAGCGGTACCTATAAAGTAGGTAGCTCTGTAGCCGGCGATATCGGTCTGTACTATGATGGCAAGAGTGTAGCCGGCGACGGTTTTACATTCGGTGCTGAACTGTCTAACCTCGGTGCCAAGATCGCTTATACCGATAATGCAGATCAGAAAGATTTCATTCCTGCCAATTTCGGTATCGGTTTTACCTGGAACAAAAGCTTCAATGCAGAAAATAAACTGACCCTGGGTCTGGACCTGAACAAACTGCTGGTGCCTACATTTGAAGGTGATCCTTCTTCTACAGCCGACCTGGAAGAATACCGTAACAAGGGTGTAGCTGGCAGCTGGTTCAGCTCTTTCAGCGATTTCCCCGGCCAGGCCAGCGTATCCGTTGGTGCTGAGTACTGGTACAACAACCAGTTTGCTTTCCGTACCGGTTATTTCTGGGAAGATAAAAGCCGCGGCAACCGCCGTTACTTCACAGTAGGCCTGGGTCTGAAATACGACATCTTCGGCCTGAACTTCTCTTACCTGGCTCCTTCGGGCAGCGGCGTGAGCCAAAACCCCCTGTCAAACACACTGCGTTTCTCCGTACTGTTTGACCTCGGTGGCGAAAACAAATAATTGAAAACGTAATATAAATGAGCGTCCCGGCTTTTGTCGGGACGTTTTTATTTACCACCGCAGCGGCTGCGTTTTTTAGGATATTTGCCGGTAAAATCTATTCATGTCATATCGTATAGGATCGGGGGTGGACTTTCACCAGCTGGCCGAAGGCCGGGACCTGTGGCTTGGCGGCGTTAAGATCCCCCACCACAAAGGCGCTGTTGGCCACAGTGATGCCGATGTATTGCTGCATGCCATCTGCGATGCGCTGCTCGGGGCGGCCTGTCTCGGCGATATCGGCCTTCATTTCCCGGACACCGATGCCAGCTATAAGAACATCGACAGCAAGATCCTGCTGGGGCGCACGATAGAGCTGGTGAAGCAAAAAGGTTATGCACCCGTCAATATCGATACTACGCTTTGCCTGCAGGAGCCAAAGATCAAACCGTATGTGCCGCAAATGCAGTCGGTGATCGCAGACATTACCGGGCTGACGACGGAAGAGGTGTCCATCAAAGCAACCACTACCGAACAGATGGGGTTTGTGGGCAGGGAAGAGGGGCTGGTGGCTTATGCGACCGTACTGGTCAGAAAAGTTGCAGGAGTTGAATAGGTTCCAGAGGTTCCTGACAGGTTGGAGATATATCGCAGGGATACAGCTTCTTAAACTTTTAAACCTGTTAAAGCTCTCCTATCTTTGCCCGCATGGCTATTCAAGTCAGGATCGTCAACACCTCCAATCATCCGCTGCCGGCTTACGCGACCGCCGGTTCTTCCGGTATGGATATCCGGGCCTTTCTCGATACACCCTATATGCTCAGGCCGCTGGAGCGGGCGCTTATCCCTACCGGCATATTTATTGAGTTACCTGAAGGGTACGAGATACAGGTACGCCCCCGCAGCGGTCTGGCCATTAAGCAGGGCATCACCTGCCTGAATACGCCTGGTACGATCGATGCGGACTACCGGGGAGAAATTAAAGTTATCCTGATCAATCTTTCGCAGGAGGAGCAGGTCATACAGCCGGGCGACCGCATTGCACAGCTGGTGCTGCAGAAGGTGGAACAGGTGGAGTGGCTGCCGGCGGCAACGCTTCAGACTACGGAACGAAACCAGGGCGGGTTTGGCCACACAGGTAAACAATAAAGCAAGAACAGTTATCATGAGAATCGCAGCCGTTTTAGTTATTGCCGTTTGTATCATGGCTTCCTGCCGCTCTACCCGGAAGATCCAGACCGCTATTGTAAAAAAAGATACGGTGGCCGTTGCGGTGGAGCCGGACCGCTCTCATGAAGATTCTGTGGCCTTTATCGGCCAGGCGCTGGACCGTTTGAGGGCCGGCACTATTCAATACACTACTTTTTCAGGCAAGCTGGATGTGGACTATGAAGGTGCAGAGGGAAAGAAGTACAATGTGAACGCCAACCTGCGCATGTACAAGGACAGCGTGATCTGGATATCTATCACGGCCATCTTCGGCATCGAAGGGTTGCGGGCGTATATCACGAAAGATTCGGTAAAGCTGCTGAACAAGCAGGATAAGGTGTACACGGCCCGCAGCGTGGCCTACCTGCAGGAGATCACGGGGCTGCCGCTGGACCTGCACATCCTGCAGGAAATACTGATCGGCAACCCTGTATTTATCGACAGTACGGTGTCTTATTCTGTATCCGGCAGTATTATCTCGCTGCTGAGTCTGGGCAGCAAATTCAAAAACCTGCTGACGCTGAACGGCCAGGGAAAAATAGCGCATAGCAAGCTGGATGATATCGATGTATCGCGCAACCGTACCTGCGATCTGAGTTACGACGACTATGAGAATAAAAAAGGGGTGGACTTCTCCACCAAACGCCGGATCACGGTAACGGAAAAGTCAAAGCTGGATATCAAGCTCGATTTCAAGCAATACGACTTTAATGAAACGTTAAGTTTCCCCTTTTCGGTTCCAAAAAATTATCAGGCGAATTGATCCTGTAAAATTAATTTTGAACAAATCCGTTATAGTTCAGTCCGGCCCTGTTATTTACCAACCCCAAAATCCCAGGTATGAAAAAGTATCTGCTTAGCCTTTTTTTTCTTTGCGGCGCAGCCCTGCTCATTACCGCGCAGTCGCAAACCGACCGGGCGACAATGGAAAAAGAAAGAAAGGAGATCCAGGATGAACTAAGGGAGATCCAGAAGAACTATGACCAGGTAAAGGGCCAGACCCGCCAGTCGCTGAGCCAGCTGAATATGCTGAAGCGCAAGATCAGCCTGCAGGAGCGCTATATCAATACCATCAGCAGCGAGGTGCGGATGATCGATGACGATATCTACCTGAGCAACCTGGAGATCTATCGCCTGCAGAAACAGCTGGATACTCTCAAGGCCGAATATGCCCGTACCATCGTGTATGCCTATAAGAACCGCAGCAGCTTCAATTACGTGAACTTCATTTTTTCGTCCTCGAGCTTCAACGATGCCGTTCGCCGTATTTCTTACCTGAAAAGCTACCGCTCCTACCGGGAAAAGCAGGTGAAAGTGATCAACGAGACACAACAGCTGATCGCTACCCGCCAGCGGCTGATGCTGGATAAAAAGCAGCAGAAGAATGTGGCCCTGCAAAGCCAGACCAAGGAACGCAACGTGCTCAACGACCAGCGCAAAGAAAAAGATGGTCTCGTCAATAAATTAAAATCGCAGGAAAAAGACCTGCAAAAACAAATTGCTTCAAAGAAAAAGCGTGACCGCGATATTCAGAATGCGATCGCCGCGATCATCCGCCGCGAAATTGAAGCAGCAAAAAAAGAAGAAGCCGCCCGTTTGGCAGCAGTAAAAAAAGCAGCTGCCGAAGAAGATAAAAAGACCGCAGCCGCTACGCCAACAACGTCCAAACCATCAACGACCAATACATCCACCGCGGCACCGGTTGCTAAACGTC
>JBEVLT010000198.1:0-7965 GCA_040509055.1 Chitinophagaceae bacterium | reverse complement strand
CGGATAAACTGTGGAATCACCATAGCTGATTACCTGCATGACAGGGAGAGTGGTTCCGGACGGTATCATGGTTAACAGAAACACCGATGACGCCGATGAACGGATTGTATGGTTCGCCGCCTGCCGATCGCTTCACTTTTTTCTTTGGCGGCGGAAGCAGTTTTATCATCGTATGCTATGCTATCCCATGCGCCCGATAACCGGGTCTGTTATTCCTTCTTTTCCTGTCTCCACGCGGCCGGCATACCTTCTTGTAAACTCAGTATAGCCTCTCACCGCTACCGAAAAGTCGTACCAGCGGTGGCTTTCGCCCAGGTTAAGCACAACGGTCTGTGTTCCGGCCAGGGTGAACGTATGCTCTTTGCCGTGGTAGGCATTGTCGGTTATCATCACCGTGCAGGGTTGTACCCCCGTATTGCGCAGGGATAGGGCGATATTTCCTGTAAGCAGCTCCGGGTGCCGCAGGCTGGGCTCATAGCCGCAACTGATCGCAATAGCAGGATCTTTTGCAGCGCCGCTGAACTCCCGGAAAAAGCCGTTGGGGCCATATACCCGCAGGTGATAAATATTCTTTTCAAAATCAGTAAGCCTCCATGTATCGGAGAGGGCGTCACCTGCTTTGACGGCATAGGCCCAGGTGCGCACGGCCTCGCCGCGATAGATGCCCGGGGCATAAACGTTGAAGGGCGAACCGGCAGCGCTGCTTCCAAACACTTCATTGCCTGCCCGGAACCGGATGTCAAAAGTTTTCCGGTCGTCTGCCAGCTCTCCATCCACATACAGCTCATAGGGCAATGCACAGGAGGTGCGGGTACCTTTTTCCTGTGCCGGCATCAGGGGGGAGCTATGCGGGTTTTTGTTGATAGCAGCTATTTCAGCAGGGGTCAGCTTTTGGTAATTGGAGGGAGTGTTTTTAAACCGGGCTTTGTGAATGCGCTCTATAAAAGGGTCGCGCTGCAGCGGCCGGGGCGTTTTTATTTTTTCATTGTTGTACGGGTGGAAGACGGAACTGAGATCGCCGCAAACCGTACGCCGCCAGGCGCTGATATTCGGCTCTTCAATTTTCTTTCCTGTTTTGTGCGACAGGATTTTCTCCAGCAGCTGCAGGGCCGAGGTATGATCAAACACCTGTGAGTTGACCCGGCCGCCACGGCTCCAGGGCGAAGCAATGACCAGCGGTACCCGGTAGCCCAGGCCGATCGGACTTTCTCTTGCCTGGTCCTTTATGGATTGTTGCGAAGCGTTGGCTACATATTCCACCCCTGTATCGATACCGGTTGAAACACGGCCTGTCCCTGGCTGGTGAGGATGTGGCGCGGTGAAAGGAGGGATATGGTCAAAATACCCGTCGTTCTCATCATAGGTCAGCACAAAAATGGTCTTTTTCCAGACCTCCGGGTTTTGCGTAAGGATATCCATCACTTCGCTGATGTACCAGGCGCCATACCAGGCGGAGGAGGGGTGGTCTGAAAAATTCTCGGGCGCTGCGATCCAGGACACTGTGGGCAGTTCTCCATTCTTTACATCTTCCCGGAACTGGTATAGTACATCCCCGGCCGGTACCAGCATTCTTCGCAGCTCCTTTCCATCCTTGTATTGCAGCCGGAACAGCCGGTGATAGGGCGGATGATTACGGTTGGTGACAAAAGCCTTGTCATGCAGGTTCTTTTCATGCTGGGATAGCTGCTCATATTTTTCACGGGTATAGGTTACCCGGTCGGCTTCGGCCGAAGCAAGGGATTTTTGCAGCCACGCGATATCTTCCCTGGCTTTTTTCGCTTCTTCACCGTCTGCCGGCAGCGCTGCTAATTGTTGCTGCCGTAATTGTATGTCTGCGGACAGCTTGCTGATCTTTGCCGGCAGGTTGGCGATATAAGCTGCGGACAGCTTCACCTGGTACTGCGTGAAATATTCCAGCGGGTTATCGCCAAAGTTGGAGAGCCAGGCTTCCTGCTCTCCTTCAAAACCCACATCGAGGTACAGCTCATTCTGGTACACTTTCCAGGAAATGCCGTTTTCTTCCAGCCGTTCCGGGAAGGTTTTCCAGCTGATCAGCGTATTGGGGTCGGCGTCCTCGTTCCATACACAGGCCATCGCTTTTTCATCAGGCCGTTCCCGGATGGTGCCGGTCCAGAAATACAGCCGGTTGGGCGTGGTGCCGGTAAGCGAGGAGCAAAAGTGCTGGTCGCAGATGGTAAAGGCATCCGCCAGGGAATAATAAAAGGGAATATCCTCCCGGGTGTAATACCCAAGTGTCAGCGGCATGCCTGCATATTCAGCATACCCCGATCTCTTTGTGTCCAGCCAGCGGTCGTATCTGCCATTGTGCCGTGCATCTACCTGGTCGGGCCAGGTATGGGGCAGCGAGCTCATCCAGGTGGCCCTGGTGTTGTGGATGTCGAGCCGGAACGGACAATAGGTATCTCCCTGCCGGTTGGTCTGCAGCCAAACGGGATTGTTATCGGGGAGCGTGATGGCCCGCGGGTCATCGAATCCCCGCACACCCTGCAGCGTGCCATAGGCATGATCAAAGGAGCGGTTTTCCTGCATCAGGAACACGATATGTTCCGCATCCAGGAAAGTGCTGCCCGGCGCAGGGTCGATGGCCAGCGCTTTGGCAACAGAAGCAGGCAATGTGTGCAGCAACCCGGAGCCGCCGGCCAAAGCGGCCGCCTTTTTCAGGAATGATCTTCGTGTGTCCATAGCAGGAATGGGTGGACTAAAAATAAGACATAGCCTGTATTCCCGGAAGAGGCGGTTAAAAATTAAAAAGAATATAATCGTCAGGATGCCCCGGGATGGCAAACGGGTCTGGAAAAGCAGTGAAATCAGTATCTTTGCCTGGCCGCACCAGCAACTACTACGCTACTATTGCCTGCCTTTCCATTATCGTATAAAAAGTCCATGACAGCAGCGGTCCTGTGAATGGCAAGACGAACACATGATACTTCAACAACCCGGCGCTTTTCTCTTCGACCTCAATGGTACCATGATCGACGATATGCACTACCACGTACGGGCCTGGCACCGGATCGTGAATGAGCTGGGCGCCAATCTCACGTATAACCAAGTAAAGGAAGAATGCTATGGTAAGAACCAGGAACTACTGGAGCGGGTGTTTCCTGGCCGGTTCAACGAAGAGGAGAAGGACAAGTTGAGCATGGAAAAGGAAAAGCAGTACCAGGCCGAGTTCAGGCCTTACCTGCAGCTCATCAAGGGGCTGGAGCCCTTCCTGCAGCAGGCCAGGGAGAGCGGGATCAAACTGGCCATCGGGTCGGCTGCCATTCTGTTCAATATCGATTTTGTGCTGGATGGGCTGGACCTCCGCGATTACTTCGATGCGATCGTAAGCGCCGATGATGTAGCCACCAGCAAACCCGATCCCGAGACCTACCTGGAATGCGCCAGGCGGCTGGGCATCCCGCCGGAGCAATGTATCGTGTTTGAAGACTCGCCCAAGGGCGTGGAATCAGCCGCCAATGCCGGGATGAAGGCCGTGGTGATCACGACCCTCGATCCCGAAGAAGCATTTGCGCAATATGATAATGTAATTGCCTTCATCAGCGACTATACCAGCCTGCTGATCGAAGACCTGGTAGCCTGAATTACCGGTAATACACTTCACTCCATTTCAGCTCGTTCCTCAATTGAGGGATCGTGGTATCCTTCCCGATCAATACGTATTCAATGCCCGCTATGTCGGCAAAATCCTGCAGGTGCTCTGCCGTAAGGTTCTGACTATAGCCGGTATGGTGGGCGCCGCCGGCATAAATCCAGGCTGCGCAGCCGGTTTGCATATCCGGCAGCGGCTTCCACAGCACGCGGGCCACGGGCAGCTTCGGCAGGTCATGCAGCGGGTCTACGGCCTGCACTTCATTGACCAGCAGGCGGAACCGGTTGCCCATATCGATGATGGAGGCATTGAGCGCCGGGCCACCGTTGGCATTGAACACGAGGCGTACCGGGTCGGCCTTACCGCCAATGCCGAGCGCATGGATCTCGCAGGAAGCTTTGCCATTGGCAATGCTCGGGCAGATCTCCAGCATATGCGAGCCAAGCACCAGGTTATTACCCGGCTCGAAATGATAAGTATAATCTTCCATGAACGAGTTGCCGCCGGGCAGACCCACTGCCATTGCCTTCATCACACGTACCAGGGCCGCGGTTTTCCAGTCGCCTTCGCCTCCAAAGCCATAGCCCGCCGCCATCATGCGCTGGGTAGCGATGCCGGGCAGCTGTGTCATGCCATGCAGGTCTTCGAATGTATCGGTAAAACCTTTGTAATTGCCTTGTTCCAGGAATTTGCGCAGCCCGATCTCGATCTTCGCCGCATCGCGCAGGGACTGGTGCTGCGCTCCCTTTTGGGTCAGCGCTTCCACTACCTGGTATTCGGAATTGTATACACCGATCAGTTCATCGATCTCGCTGTCTTTTGTATCGTTGATCACGGCTACCAGGTCGCCGATGCCGTGGGTATTGACTGAATAACCAAACTTCCATTCGGCTTCCACCTTGTCGCCATCCGTTACCGCCACCTGGCGCATATTATCCCCGAAGCGGACAAACTTAGCGCCCTGCCAGTCGTGCCAGCCGGCCGCAGCGCGGCACCATACATTGATGCGTTCGCGTACCTGCTCATCCTCCCAGTGACCGACCACCACTTTCCGGTTCAGCCGCATACGCGTCATCATGAAACCGAACTCCCGGTCGCCATGGGCGGACTGGTTCAGGTTCATAAAATCCATATCGATGCTGTCCCAGGGAATATCGCGGTTGAACTGCGTATGCAGGTGCAGCAGCGGCTTTTGCAGGATCTTTAGCCCGCCGATCCACATTTTGGCCGGGGAGAAGGTATGCATCCAGGCAATGATACCGATGCAATCAGCGGTTGTATTGGCTTGCTGGCAGATACTATAAATTTCTTCCGGTGATTTGACCGTGGGTTTGAAAACAACCTTTACAGGTACCTGCGGCGCTGCATCCAGCGCGTTGGCAATGGTTTGTGAATGTGCGGCCACTTGTTTCAATGTTTCTTCGCCGTACAGGTGCTGGCTGCCGGTGACAAACCATACTTCGAGGGTTTTGAGATCGCGTAAGCTCATATTTGAATGTTTTAAATGAATGGTCAATAGGTGAATAGTGAGTAGTGAATGGTAAATAAGCAGTGAGATGATGGATGACAGTTGACGGTTATCCGTCATCTATGATTGGCCATAGTAGCTATCGGGTCCATGTTTGCGTTCAAAGTGTTTTCTGATCAGTGCCTCCTTCAGTCGCGGAGCATTGGGATTGATCTGTTCGGTGAGGAAGGCCATTTTGGCCACGGCTTCCAGGATGCCTGCATTGTATACGGCTTTGGCAGCCGTCTTGCCCCAGGTAAAGGGCGCATGGTTGCCCACCAGCACCATTTCCACTTCTTCGTACGACAATTTCTTTTCGCGGAAGTGATCGATGATCTGGAACCCGGTCTGGTATTCGTAATTGCCTTTGATCATCTCGTCGCTCATCGGCGGGGCGCAGGGAATGTCCGTCGTGGTATAGTCCGCATGCGTGGTACCATAAATGGGAATATCGCGCTGTGATTGCGCCCAGGCCGTGCCATAAGTGGAATGGGTATGCACGATACCGTTGATATGATCCCACTGTGTATACAATACGGCATGAGTCAATGTATCGGAAGAAGGACGAAGCGTGCCTTCTACGGTTTTGCCGGCAAAATCCACGATCACCATCTTATCGGGAGACAGGTCGGGGTAGGCTACGCCGCTGGGTTTGATGGCAAAAACCCCAAGACTCCGGTCGGCTGCGCTCACATTGCCAAACGTGAAGACGACAAGCCCCAGCTCCGGCAACCGCATATTGGCGGCATAGGCTTCTTCCTGCAGATGAAGGTATTTACTCATTGCTGATTGTTTAGTAATTCGTTTTCTGTTTGTACCGTACAGGCTTCCAGGAACCTGCCGGTGTTTTTATACTGCTGGTAACGCTGCTGGTAGATGGCTGCCCGCCCGGCATCAGGCTGGTAGGTCATGTCAAATCCCTGTCCCATGGCTTGCATGGCGGCCTCTACGGACGGATGCACACCGGCTGCTACAGCTGCAAACATCGCTGCACCCAGGGCGCAGGTTTGCTCGGAGCGGTGAATGCGGATCGGCATATCGATCACATCGGCCAGCATCTGCATGATAAAAGGTGATTTGCGCGCTACGCCGCCCAGGCCGATCAATCCTTTTACCGGCACGCCTTCTTCATTGAACCGGTCCACGATGGCTTTGGCGCCAAAGCAGGTAGACTCAACGATGGCCCGGAACAGCTGCGGGGCGCTGCTGCCCAGGTCCAGCCCGGTCAGGGCGCCTTTGAGCAGCTGGCTGGCATCGGGCGTGCGCCGGCCGTTGAGCCAGTCAACGGCATATTCTGAATCAGTTGTTAGTTCCAGTTTTTCGGCCTGCCGCGTCAGCTCGGGGATGATTTTATCCACGATGCCGGCGACGAGTTTTTTATCGGTATCATCCGGCAGCAGGTTTTGCAGGGGCCAGCTCAATAGGTTCCTGAACCAGGCATAGGCATCGCCAAAGGCCGATTGACCGGCTTCCAATCCCATCAGCCCGGGGATGACCGAGCCGGGTACCTGCCCGCAAATACCCTTTACCGTTTTGCCCTGCAGGTCGTTTGCCGGCGCTACCAGCATGTCGCAGGTGGAAGTGCCCATTACTTTGCTGAGGTGGTAAGGTTCTATCTGGCCGCCAACCGCGCCCATATGTGCATCGAAGGCGCCTACGCCAACGATCACATCGGTGGAGAGACCCAGCCGCTCTGACCATTCTTTGCTCAACAGACCTGCACCCTGGTCGGAGGTATAGGTTTGTTCGAAAAGCCGTGTCGTAAAACCTGCCAGCAGGGGATCGAGCGAGCTGAAGAAATCGTCGGGAGGCAGCCCGCCAAACTCTTCGGCCCATAAGGCTTTGTGCCCGGCTGCACAGCGGCTTCTTTTCATCTGCGAAATGTGGCTGCCGCCGGTGAGTAAAAAAGGTATCCAGTCGCAATGTTCTACCCAGGAATAGCAATGCTGCCGGATGGTTTCATCTTCCCGCAGCACGTGCAGCAGCTTGGCCCAGAACCATTCGGAGGAATAAATGCCGCCGACAAAGCGGAGATAGTTTTCGGGAAACTTCGTTGCATGCGCATTGATCTCTGCGGCTTCTTTTACGGCCGTATGGTCTTTCCACAGCACGAACATCGCATTGGGATTCTGCCCGAGCCCTTCCAGCAGGGCCAGCGGCGTACCGGTTTCATCCACCGCCACAGGAGTGGAGCCGGTCGTATCAACTGAAATGGCGCGTACATGGGCTGCGGCGTGTTGGCCGGCTTTGGCCAGGCACTCCCTGATCGTCGACTCCAGGCCTTCTACATAATCGAGTGGATGCTGGCGAAACCGGTTGACGGCTGCATCGCAGTACAGGCTGTCTTTCCAGCGGGGATAGGGGAAAACGGAAGCGGCGATCTCCTCGCCGGTATGGGCATTTACGAGAATAGACCGGACGGAATCCGTACCGTAATCTACCCCGATCACATAGGCATCATTTGTCATTGGCAAGCGGTTACAGGTGAATTTAGTGTCAAATTAACACTTATTTTTTGAAACGAAAAAACAGAACTGGAAAAACCACAAAGACACGAAGCGGCACAAAGGATTCTGAAATTCGACCTGTTTCAGGAGTTGCTATCTTATTTCTGACAAAATCGTATCAATTCAGCGCCACAAAGCAGGATTACCTACTTCGTGATACTTTGTGTCTAGGAGTCTTCGTGGTGCCCGCTATTTCAGGTTCCCCGGATTGGGAATCAGGTTGAGAAAGGAGTTCAGGGCCGTGTTGTATTTGCGTTTGTCCAGCTTGTAGTAAAAGGCGCCTTTCTTGGAACTTTCTTTTTCCTTTTCTTTTTGTTTGACCAGCAGGTTGGTGGATA
>JBEVLT010000197.1:0-3979 GCA_040509055.1 Chitinophagaceae bacterium | reverse complement strand
CATCCACCACATGATGGAGGATGCTGCCATTTCTTATGCCGACCTGGGGAAAAAACTGTTCGTATCAGGCGGAACCATCCATGTGCGGATCAAAAAACTGCAGGAAGCCGGCGTGGTCAAAGGTACTAAACTGAGCGCAGACCTGAAGCTGCTGGGGTACGATGTGATCGCTTTTATCGGTATTTACCTGAAGGAAAGCTCGTTGTACGATACGGTGGCCAAAGAGCTGCAAAAGATGCCGGAGATCGTGCGGCTCAACTATACTACCGGCAACTACAGCATGTTTGCAGAGATCGTGTGCAAAGACATTTCTGAACTACGGTCTGTGCTGCACGACCAGTTGCAGAAGATCCGGGGCATCGAACGCACCGAAACCTTTATTTCCCTCGAAGAAAGCTTCAGTCGCAATGTAAAAGTGGTGAGCTGATCAGCGGGCAGGAAGGTTTTTTGGACAGGCCGATAAAAATAAATATCTTGGCGGGGTTTGTGGAAAAAATATAACTATGAAGAAGAGCCTGTTCCTGGTGTTAGCTGTTGTTCTTATGGGTTTGCTGATCCTGCCTTCCTGCAGCGGCGGTGGCAGCAGCGGTGGTGGTACTCCTGACCCTCCCCCTGCACCTGCTGAAGCAAACCTGGCGGTAACACTCAGCCCGGCAAATGGATCTGTGCAGCCGCCGGCCCTGCCTCCGTTTCCCCTCACGGTAACGATCACTTCTACCATGCCGCCAAGCGGGGTGAGAATAGAGATTACGGCCAAAAAAGATGATGGATCAGGCGCAGCAGCTTATTTCAGCACCAATGTCACTTCTACCGCGGCCACCAATAATTTTACCATTACCGGTACGCCCGTTGGCGTGCAATGCCTGGTAGAAGTAAAAGTGACTTCGCTGACCAAGGCCACCAATGTGTGGACCGGGTCGTACCGCTATACCAGCAAATAAGATCGTTTATCGTACATCCAGCGCATCCCGCAGGCCATTTCCCAGCAGGTTGAATGCCAGCACCAGCAGCATGATGGCAAAACCCGGCGCCAGCGCCAGCATGGGATTTTGCGTAATAATGAAGTTGTAGTTTTCCCGGATCATCAGTCCCCAGCTCGGTTGCGGCGATTGTACGCCAATGCCTAAAAAGCTCAGACCGGCTTCGATCACGATAGCAGAGGCGAAGTTGGACGCTGCAATGACCATGACAGGCCCCATGATATTGGGCCAGATATGCCGGGCGATGATCCTGAAATGAGAATACCCAAGGGCCCGCGCCGCTTCCACATACTCCAGCTCCCGCGCTGCCAGCACCTGCCCGCGTACCAGCCTTGCCACGTTCACCCACATCGTCAGCCCCACGGCAATGAATACCTGCCAGAAACCCTTGCCCAGGGCGAGCGTAATGGCAAAAACCAGCAGCACCGTGGGGATGCTCCAGATCACATTGATAAACCACAGGATGACAGCATCGGTTCTGCCGCGGAAATAGCCGGCCAGTGAGCCTAATACCAGCCCGAGCGACAGGGAGATCAGCACCGTGATCAGTCCCACGCTGAGGCTGATCCGCGTACCGATGATGATCCGGCTCAGGATATCCCGGCCGAATTTATCGGTGCCCAAAAGAAAGCGTGATTGCTGAACGGGCTGGCTGGCCAGTTGGCTGGCAGGAAAAGCCTGCCGGTCTGAAAGATTTTCATCCACATATTTCTGTACAATCATGCTGTCGCCAACCTGTTCGTATTGTGCGATGGGAACATAGTCGTAGTTATCTTCTCTGCCGGCCACAAGCTGTGTAAAAAATCCGGTTCTTACAGGCGGCCTGTCCTTTTTTACCCTGATAAAATCCTGTGTAAGTCCCGGCTTGCCGCTGCCGATCTCTACGATCATGCGGTTGGCATAGGGCGAAGGGTCCGGGGCAATAAAATAGCCAAAGACCGCAACCAGGATGGCGATGACAATGATGACCAGGCCGCAAACGGCCCCTTTGTTTTTTTTCAGGCGTTTCCACGCTGCCTGCCGGAAAGAGAAATGGCCATCGCTCATGGACGGAAGGTAAAAGATTTTGGCTAAGAGAAAAAAGGAGGTTGACTATATGCTATCTCTTTTCCTCCTTTTGCCGTTTAACTGATAATTTATCTTTCTTTCCCTTCAGCTCACCTTCCTCCCTTTCCATTCATATTTACCAAACTGTCCGAACAGGCCGGCCAGGATGGTGTACAGAATATGCAGGGGCTGGAAAAAAAAGAAATACCGCATCAGGTACTGCTTGCCAAAGAACCGGGTGACCGCGCTGACGAACGGGAATTCCACGATTGTTTTCACGATCCATAACCCGGCGAGGTATAGCCAGTAAACGGGATGCCGGCAACCCAATATCAGCAGGACTAAAAAAGAAAGATTGAACAGGTATACCAGCAGCAGGACCGGAAGTATCCGTTTGTCATCATAATGCGTGGCCTTGCTGGCCCAGCGGATGCGCTGGTTGATAAAACCCTTCCAGGTGGTGACCGGGCGGGTGTGCATCGTGGCATCTTCCGACTTCAGGTAGCGTACCCGGCCGGGATAGCGTGTCCATATTTTATACATCAGCAGCATGTCGTCGCCGGAGGCAATGGTATCAATATGCCTGAACCCTTCCACTTCGTAAAACACATCGCGCCGGTAAGCCATGTTGGCGCCGTTGCACATGGCATGCGCCTGCCGGTGTACGGATGCACCGGTAATGCCCTGGAGTACGGCAAAGTCATAGGCCTGGAATACCTCTACCAGCCGGCTGCTGCAGTCGATAGAGACAGGGGCCGCAATAAACACCGGTTTCTCCTGTTCATAAAATTGCACCATCGTTGACAGCCAGTTCGGACCGCACCAGCAGTCGGCATCGGTGGTAATGATCAGTTCGCCGCGGGCTGCTGCAATGCCGGTTTCAATCGCCTTTTTTTTGTACGAGTTGATACCGTCGTCGGTGAGCTGCAGCAAGGTTACGCCGGCAAACTGCTGTACGATGGCAGCGGTATCATCAGTAGAGTGATCGTCGATAACGATGACCCCGAACAGCTCCCGGGGATAGGTTTGTTGCTGCAGGACGGTCAGCAGCCGGCCGATGTTTTCCGCTTCGTTGCGTGCCGGGATGATGACCGATACGGTTGTAGCCGGTGTATAGGCTGGCGCAACATGCAGGGGCAGGTTGTTCCAGCTTTGCCTGTAATAGAAAATAAGAAGGCTGTAAACGATCAGCAGCGGTATGATGATGAACAGGACGATCATAGAAGCAGGCAAAGCTAATCATTGCGGTCAATGCGATAAAGCCTGTATTATTTCGGCCGCATGCCTGGCCTGCAACACCTGGTGGCCGGATGCGATCATTTTCAGCGTACAGTACTCCTGGATATTCCTGCCGAACTTTTCTCCCCGGGCCGGCACGATGATCCGGTCGTACCGGCCATACAGCAGCCTTACCGGTGTGCGGTTTTGCCGTACCAGTCGCCTGATCAGCGGGAGGCGTGGTTTTATTTTCCGCAAACCAGTCCATCGCTGGTACAAACGCAGCCGTGCTTCGCCATCTCCGATATAATGGTTCACGAATTTGAAAATACTCGCATTGACCAGGCCTGCCCGGTTCATCAGCTTCAGCAATCCAAAGAACCAGCCCGGTTGTTTCATGGTAAAGGCAAAAAGTGCTCTTCCCGGAGCGGTCATCGTGGCGAGGCGGTACCAGAAATTTACTTTTAATCCATCAGGAGCAAGGAGTACGAGCGGGTATACCTTGTCTGGCCACCGCTGGTAAAGCTCCAGCGCCATGCGGCCGCCGAGGCTGAAGCCAATGACGGCCAGCTTAATCCCCGGATCTTGAATAAAAAGCCCGGTTTCCTCAAGTATGTGCAGGACGATCTGCTGCAGGTCGGCAGCCGTAAAGTCAGTGCCATCTTCCCATTTTGTTTGCCCGTGAAAAGGCAGGTCGATGGCCAGGAAACTATACCGGGTACCGGCTTCCTTTT
>JBEVLT010000196.1:0-3621 GCA_040509055.1 Chitinophagaceae bacterium | reverse complement strand
GTAAAAGCAAGAGCAACGAGCAGGGAGAATAATTGAAGCGTTTTCATATTAAATGATTTTTGAAAGTTGAATTGTTGAATAACCAGTGGAAATAATAAATATACATACCGGTATCGTCCACGACGATGCCGGGCATTTGTTGCGGGGGTTATTCTCAAATCCTGAAAACGCAGTTTTGCAGGTAGGTATCCTGCTCTGCCGGTAAGGGCGGTGAATGATTGCTGTAGTGTCGGGCCGACGGCACGTTGTAAAAGGAAGTAACGATAAAGACCGACGGCACCTGGTAGAGGTCGGCCATCGGCGGCAGGTCAAAATGAATGGCAGCAGTCGTACGCTGGTCATCCTCCATCTTTACCACCTGCACTTCATCGTGGCAGCAACCATGCGCTTTGTGCATGTTCATGCCGCACTGACCGCATTGTTTGCTTTTGGGAGCGAACAGTTTTGCGGAAGCCAGCCTGTTCATGCAATAATGGAAATTGACGATCACCCCGCTGCTGACAGCCAGGTAACACACCAATACTATGGGTATCCATATTTTTTTCATGAACAGTACAAAGATATGAACCCTGCCGGATCGGCAAAATGACCGGGATCAGGTTTTACCGATTTCTGAATCAGTTAACAAAACTCCAGTAAATGCCCAGCCGCATTACCAGGCCGGGATACGGGTAACCCGGCGCCGCCAGGTTGTTGTTGGTAAAGCCGAATCCGTCGTTCACCCGGGCGGTGTTGAGGTTTTCGGCCCTGAAATACAGCTTGAACGAGCGGATGCGGAAGTGCACATAACCGGCAATATCCGGCATAGGATTGCTGATCCGGATGCTGTCCTGGTAATAAAACTGTCCCAGCAGCGGCGAGTAGCCATCCGCTTTGTAGGGCGTATGGTATCGCAGTTCCGCGCCAAAAGCGATGTCGAGGTTTTTGAAGCCCAGCTTACCCTCGTAGCCGATCCGGTTGCGGGTAAAGACGACCGGCACATTCACCGGGGCATCGCCGATCACCTGCTGGAACCATACATCGGCATGCCAGTTCCACCGCCGGCCCAGCTTCACTGTTTTCTCAAGCGATATCCGCAACAGGTTGAACAGGCTACTCTCCTGCCGCACCTCGTAATAGCTGGACAGGTACGTATAATTGGTGAGCAGGTAATAATGCCCGGAGAGCCTCAGCTGCAGTTGTGGCTGGTACAGCGAGGCCGACAAGTGTGTGGTATTTTCCTTCTTCAGGTCATTGGCGGCATCCAGGAAAAACTGGCTGCGCGGGTCGAAAACAAAGGAAGGTGTACGGTTTACATTCTCAAAACCCAGCTGCACATAGCCCAACCGCTTGCCGACTGATCGTTGCAGGCTGGCCAGGGCCTGGTAGTCGCCGGCATTCAGCCCGGTAAAATACAGGCGGCCATTGGCCTGGATGTCCCATTTCTGGTTGCGCGACCGGTTCCGGTATTCGGCATGGCCGAATATGTTGTAGAACTTCCGGTTGCCCTTCACATTTTCCAGCGACAGGTTTTGCATCGCTGCGCCCACTTTGATAAACTGGTGCAGGTTTTTGGCATCAGGGTACTGGTAAATGGAAAAATCGTTGATGATCTCTTTCCAGCGATCCTGCAGCTGCAGGGTATCGGTAGGCGTGTCGAAAGTAATGGCGTAATTATCCTTGTAATAGAGGGAATCGCCAACATAGTCGCGGAAATTGTAGGTGTATTTGCTGTACTGCAACGTGTATTCAAACCGGAGCCGCGGGTAAAACAGCGGGATAACGGTGGAGTCCGTTACCAGCGAATCTTTTTGACCAAAGTCGTATTGCTGGCGCAGCAACACGGTAAAGTCGCTATACCGGTTGCCGGTGCCGACATCGGTGCTGAAAAAATTGGTCCCATATGCCGGGTCGCCCCCAAGTTTGGTGTAAATATTAAAGCGGTCCTTGAATACGGGGTCGTCGAGAAAGTTGGCCGTATCCTGGATGCCCCCGTTCTCGCCGGCCTGGATCTTATTGCCCAGCAGCACCAGGTAGGCATTGTACCGTTTGTTCACGGTCTGGTACCAGGAGGTAAACAGGTAATTGTTATGGTTCGTTTTCTGGTTTTTGAAAACTCCGGGTGCATTGATCAGCCGGTACTGCAGCAGGAAATTCCAGTTAGGCTTAATATTCTGCGTATGCAGCAGCTCGATGACCTGCTCGGCGCGGCTGGCCAGCATATAATTGAGTTCCGAGTACGGGCGGGTGGTACTGAAAAACCGCACTTTGTCCAGCTGCCACCGGTAAATGTCGAAGGCATGGAAACCGGCATCCCAGCCGGATTGCATACGTGGTGAAAAAAGGATGGACCGGGATGCAGCACCATTGTTGCCCAGGTAAATATTGGTAGCGGGAATGGGGAAGCGGCGTGTAAAGTCGGAAATGGATGAGTCCAGCTGGTAGTTGCGCGTGGAATCGAGGTAGCGGAACCGTACGGTAATGGAATCTTCAAACTTGTCCCTTCGCTTCAGGCTGTCCTGCCCGCCGCCGCGCTGGCTGCCACCGGAAAAAGAGCCGCCCAGCTGCCGCAGCCGTCCCCCGGCGCCGCGGATCAGTTCGCGCTGGGCAAAGGCAGTGGCCGAAAAAAACAGCAGCCCGGCGATAAGCAGGTATGTGACTTTTTGCGTCAGGGTAAAGGAAGTTTCGTAAGCATGGATCGGTTACCGGGTAATGAGCGGAAGCGTATAAACCTCCGCAAATTAGCGTGGCAAAATTACAGTACCGTTATCTATTTTGTTAAATGGCGGCTACCAGTTCCCGGAACAGGGAAGCCAGTTTGGGCTCGGCTTCGCGGGCCGCCTGCAGCACTTCTTCGTGGGTGATAGTATTCTCGTCGTCGCGGATGCCCAGGTCGGTAACTATGCTGACCGCAAATACCGGCAGCCCCATGTGGCCGGCCACGATGGCTTCCTGTACCGTGCTCATACCTACCACATCGCCACCCACCACCTGGATCAGCTTGTATTCCGCCCTGGTTTCGAAAGTAGGCCCGGTTACGGCTACATAGACGCCTTCTTTGATATCGAAACCGTTGCGGGCAGCGATCTCTTTTGCCTGCAGGATCAGGCTTTTTTTGTACGGCTCGCTCATATCGGGAAAACGCGGGCCGAACTCTTCAATATTTCTACCGATCAGCGGGTTGGGTGTAAAAAAGCTGATATGATCTTTGATGATCATGATATCGCCCACTTTGAAAGAGGGGTTCACGGCGCCTGCCGCATTGGAAAGCAAGAGGGTTTCGATACCCAGCAGCTTCATCACCCGGATAGGGAATACCACTTCTTCCGGGGCATAACCTTCGTAAAAATGAAAGCGGCCGCCCATGGCTACCACCGTTTTATCACCCAGCCGGCCAAAGATCAGCTTGCCGGAATGCCCTTCCACCGTCGACACCGGAAAATTCGGGATCTCTGCATACGGCACTTCCTTTTCCACGGCGATCTGGATGGCAAAATTGCCGAGCCCGCTGCCCAGCACAATGCCGACCTGCGGCGCTTTTTTATATTTGTTGTGCAGGAAATTGACCGTTTCTTTCAGGTATTTTTATGGTTTCTTCGACATTTCTAAAAAGGTTAATAAAAAAAATATAAGAAGTTTTTG
>JBEVLT010000195.1:0-9186 GCA_040509055.1 Chitinophagaceae bacterium | reverse complement strand
GGTAACCAGGGAAGCATACTTCTTTTGTTCGGCTTTGAAATCTTCATCGCTCAGAACAGGGGTAAAAATCACCATCAATTCGTAATTGTTCATTACTTTACTTGGTTGATTTGAAGTTAAAAAAATCGTTTATCCCAATGGACATCCTGCTGTTTGGGCGGGACGAATCTGCCGACCCCGGTAGCTACCGGGACAGATTTGGGGCTGCAAAGATAAGGGAATCGGGCCGGAAAACGAAGCCCGGACGCATTCTCCGGCTCCGGCCATATACCAGGCAGGCCGGGCGGCGGCATTCAGGATAATAAAAAGCCTGCAGGAAAACTCCTGCAGGCTTCGACTCCGGTAGCGACCGGTTATAATATTTCCACTTTTCCTTTAGCGATCACCTTGCCGTTATTGTCTTCCAGGGCTATGATATACAGCCCCTTACCATGCCTCCGGATATCCACGTCCATGCTGCTGTAAGACGTAGCCGCGGGGAATAGCCGCGAGTAGACCAGGGCGCCATGGCTGTCGTAGATCAGCAGTTTGCGTGCACCTGTAGCCGACGAGCTGTAATACCGCACTTTGAACTGGCCATCGTTGGGGTTGGGTCCGATGAACAGCCTGCCGGAGGCTGAATCCCGGATCGTTACCGTATTGGAAGTAGCCGCACAGCCGCCTGCACCTGTTACGGTCACGGCATAAGCTCCCAGTTGATCGATGGTGACGGCAAGCGTGTTGCCGGTAGCTCCGCCTACAGGCGTACCTCCCCGGGTCCACGCATATGTATAGCCCGGGTTGGCCGGAGTAGCCGTTGCGGTTAGGGTGGTGGTAAGTCCCGGCAGCAGGCTGGCGTAGGGCGATGCCGACAGGGTAACTGTGGGTTGCGTGTTCACCGTTACCGGCACACTGGCACAAGTGGTGTAGTTGCAGGTCCCTTCTGCCCGTACATAATAAGTGTTGGTTGCGTTTACAGGCACATTGTTTAATGTACTGCCGGTTCCTACTACCGTGCCGCCGCATGAATAGCTATACCACTTCCAGGAGGCTCCGCTGCCCAGTACACCGCCTGTGACGCTAAGGTTGGTGGTGCCAGGCCCGCAAAGAGTAGTGACAGATGCGGTGGCGCCGGTAGGCGCGATAGATGCCCCATTGATCGTAACGGAAGCCGTGGTGTTATACGCGGCGCAGCCACCTGCAGCAACCACGCTATAGCGAACGGTATAAGTACCGGGTGTGCTGGCCGTCAGGTCTATGGCGCCGGTAGAAGCATTGATGCTTAACCCTGCAGGCACGGCGGAATAGGTGCCGCCGGCGTTACCCGTCCGGGCTACTGTTGCGATACCGGTGTTGCAATAAGGCGAACCGGCATAGCTGATGGCAGCAGACGGTATGGGCGTAATGGTGATCGTGGTTGTAGTGGTATAAGTGGGACAACCACCTGCAGCGCCTATCGTATAGGTTACTAAATAAACGCCGGGCGTACTGGAGCCTAAAGTAATGGTTCCTGTAGCCGCATTGATGGTCAGACCGGCCGTGGATGAATAGGTGCCGCCGGCAGCACCGGTACGTGCGACCGTAGCTATGCCTATATTCTGGCAGTAGGGGGATCCATTGTAGCTGATGGTAGCAGCGGGCATGGCTACAATGGTGACCGGTGCCGTAGCGGTGACCTGCGGGCATCCGCCGGAAGCTGCAATGGTATAAGTGACTGTATACGTGCCGGGTGTACTGGTGCCTGGCGTAATCGTACCGGTAGTGGCATTAATGGTTAGGCCTGTTGTTGAAGAGTAGGTTCCACCCGCGGTACCGGTTTGCGTAACCCCCGCAGTACCGCCATTCTGGCAAAAGACCGAACCGCCATAGCCGATCGTGGCCGATGGACCAGCCGTGATGCTGACCGGTGCCGTAGCGATTACCTCCGGGCATCCGCCGGATGCTGCAATGGTATAGGTAACGGTATAGCTGCCTGCAGCAGAAGCACCCAGGTCGATAGCGCCGGTCGATGCATTAATGCTCAACCCGGTGGTGGATGTATAAGTGCCGCCCATGGTGCCGTCCAGCGTTACAGCAGCCGTACCTCCATTGCTGCAATAGGGAGAAGCGCTGTAGCTGATGGTTGCATGAGGTATCCTGTCAAACGAGTAACGGGTGAATACCGGGTAGTGATCGGTTGTGGTACTGCCATAATTGCTGACCAGGCTGGTCACATCGGTCAGTATATTGGCCGAGGCAGGCATGTATGCACACCGCATTTCATCTGATATCATCACGTGATCGATCACGTCATTGTAGCTCACCGTTGATTTCTTACCCGCCAGGCTCAATGCCAGCGTGGGAGCAAAGAAATGTGTATTGTCGGTTGTGAAGGCAGAGTATGATGTGGTATTGGGTATGATGCCATCGGTGATCGTTACGTCCAGGTCATCATTGAAATCGCCGAGAAGGATGATCTTATCGTTCGGGTACAGGTTGTTCAGTGTATACTGCAGGGTATCTGCACCGGCTTTTCTCCGGTTATACGAAGTAGTGGTCGGCGATGTATTGGCCTTGGCATGGATGAGCACAAAACGAACGGTCTGTGTATTGCCGTTCAGTGTCACGTCCGCCTTCATCATGTATGGAAAACGTCCGCTTGCAAAGTAATTGTAAGCGGGGTTGTTCAGATCGGCAGTCGAGTTGATACCCTGGGAAAGTAAGGCGCTGGTGCTGATATTGCTGAAGATAGAAGTTTTGTAGACGAAAGCTTCTTTCTGCGCTTCACCCAGCGGGGTAAAACCGGATTCATTCGTGTTGGTATGCGAGCCATAATTGCAGATCACATAGCTGTAACCCGGCATCTGGCTCACGATGGCCGCGAGTTTGGACTCATCCACTACCTCTACCAGGCCGTACAGGTCGGCACCGATATTCTGCATGATGGTCTTTACATTCTGCTGCTGCTGGGTTTCGTTGGTGGGTCCCATTGAAAGGTGGCCAAACCACTCTATGTTCCAGTTTACTATTTCCAGCGTATTTACAGGGTCAATGCTGGTACCTTTCAGGTTCACCGTCATATTGCTTACGCCGGCTGTACTTGCCGTGATGGTACCGGTAAAGTCCTGGTTGTTTTGTGCCGGTGAGAAGCGGACATATACTGTGACAGGAACATTGTTGGCTGTTGCCTGCGTGAGCGTAACCGATGAAGTGAACGGACCTCCGGCGCTCGTAGCCAGGGTGAAGCCTGGAGAAGCCGTAAGCGTGATATCGCCGGTAAGATCGTTGCCGGTTACGATCAGCGCCTTGTCTGCCGAGTTGCCTGCTGCGGCAAAACCGAATTGTATATCGGTGGCACTTACGGTCAGGCTTGGCGGTGGCGGTACAGGCGAGTTGGAAATACTTACGTCATCCACGGTCCACCGGGCGCCTTCGTCATCGGACGAGGTGTAGACAAAAGCGAAATGGACATTGGACTGCTTGAAGGCAGACAGGTTGATATTCGACGAAAGTGTCCACACATTCGATGTCTGCGCAGGGAATTTACCATTGATATCCGTCCAGGTAGCCAGGGCCGGGTTGCCGGACACATAATCGGTAGATACCTTCAGATGCAGGGGCAGTCCGTTGAATGCCGTTCGGCTCCAGAATGAAAGCAGCGGGTAAGTGGTTCCGGTCAGGTTGAAGGACGGAGAGATCAGCCAGTCTACATTCGGTACGTTGGTACCTCCTGCAAAGCCGTTGATCTGGACTGCATTGGGATAGGCTGTGGTGCCGGCAGGCGCGGCAGGATCCCTGCCAAAAGTGGTGCATGCCCATACGATAGCGCCGACCTCGCTGTATTGTGTAAACCCGTCGGTAAGCGCCGATGTACAGGTATTGAAATCAGCCGTATAAAAAACAGTACCGGTGGTAAAGGCCCAGGTGCTGTTGTTGGTAATGCCGGCAAAACTATTACCGGACATATCTTTTATAGCCCCGTTGTCGATCGTGATGTAAAGACCAGTGTTGACCGGGAGACCTGACAGGCTGAAAGAAACAGTATTGCCCGAAACCGTTACTGCAGCGGTGGTCACATCGATGGTTTGCACCACGCTGTTATCGCTTGTCTTTTTTACCACGATATTGCCGGTACCTTTCTGCACTGTTTCATTAAAGACCACACTTGCTGCCACGTTTGTGGAAACGTTGGTTGTGCCATTGGCCGGTGAAAGGCTGGTAATCACGGGAGCTGCCAGGTCTACAGGATTGGCCTCGATGGTGAAATCATCGACACCAAGGCCATGGTCGCTGCCGCTGTGATCGATATCTTCCCAGCGGATCATGATCTCGTTGCCGGCCGGAATATTCAGTCCTGTGATAGTATAGGAAACCATGGCGGCATTGGTACCCGCCAGGTTGCCGTTCAGCGCAGCGGCGGTAGTACCTGTAACCGGGCTGGTAAAGTTCAGGCCGCTCACATTGGTCCAGCTTCCCGTACTCAGAGAGGTAACGGTCGTGCCGCTCTGGTAAGCAAAGTTTACAGTTTGTGCAGAAGCGTTTCCGCCGTTTCTCCATTGCTCGCCGGTATAGGTGACCTTCAGCGCTGTGATGGGACCACCGGTATTGTTCGTAAAGCGGGCGCCGTAATATACGGTAGTGGTGCTGCCAGAGCCCACAGAGCCCAGTGCCCTGTCGGTTGCGGTACCGGTTCCGAAGCTGTACAGCGCGCCGGCATTGCTGCTGCCGTCGCCGGCATTGTAGGTGGTCCGGCTGGCATACCAGCCTGCGATCGTTGAATTGTCTGTCCAGGCATTGCCTGTGCCGGAGACAGCCAGTGTATTGAAATTCTGCGAGTAAGTGGTGACGAGCGAAATACCGGGAGCCGCATCATCGCTTGTAAGGTTGATCGTAGCGGTCGAAGTGCCGAGTGTAACTCCGTTCGTGGCACTGTTCAGGGTAATGGAAATAGTTTCAGCAGATTCGAATACGGCATCATCGGTTACATTGAGGGTAATGGTACCGCTGGTACCGCCGGCAGGGATCAGGATGCTTCCGCTTTGCGGGTCCGTATAGTCGGTGTTCAGCGTGGCTGTGCCACCCAGGGTATAGCTCACCGTGGTGCCGCCGGCAGGGGCCGGGCCTGAAAGGGTGAGCGTAAATGTACCGTTTGTAGCAGGCTCTGCAGCATTGACGCCAGCTGCCACGGATACAACCGGTGCCGCATCGTCATCAGCCAGGTTGATGCTGGCTGCAGCCGTGCCAAGCGAATAGCCGCCGGTTGGCGATGACAGCGTCAGCGAGATGGTTTCAGTACCTTCTGCCGTGGCGTCATTGACCGGTGTGATCGTCACAGTGACGGAGGAGGTGCCGGAAGCTACGGTGAGGGTGCCGGTGGCAGTAGTGGAAGGGGTAGTGCCGGTGGAATAAGATACAGTATAGTCGGTGCCAAAGGTGGCGGTACCGGCATAGGCAAAGCTGATATCGGTAGAGGCTGTAGTAGCTGAGCTGAAATTAATGGTGAACGTGCCGTTGGTCGCAGGCTCTGCAGCGGCGGTGCCGGATGCAGCGGATACCGAACCGCCCGTGGAGGTGGCCGTGACGGTCAGGTTGTCGATGCTGATCTTGGGGCGCGAACCGGAACTGCCGCCCGTGCCATTATAATAATAAAACCGCAGGCGGGCTGTGGAGCTGTTGTTAAACGCTGCGGGCAGTGCTACTGTAGTGATGCTGCCGGAAGTAGCCGCATTATTGGTAATATTCAATACGGCGGCACTGCTCAGTTCGGTAAATGAAGTGCCGTTGGTGCTGTAATACACACGAAGCGATCCCTTGCGGTCGCCGGTACTGTTATTGATGCTGGCCCAGTCAAAGCTCAGCGTGCCGGCATTTACACCGGTAAAATCCATAAAAAAATCGATGGCCACGGCGCTGCTATTGTCTGTAGCGCCTGTTGCCAGGAAAACAATGCTTTGCGTAGCAGGGCTCTGGGCGCTGCCCTTTTGCACACCGCCGGAGGTACCCGTGGCAAACGTAGAGGTGGCCGTGGTGGTCCGGACTCCGTCCGGGACCGTGCCCGTGGCATTTACTGCTACGGCGCCAAAACGGTTAGCCCCTGTTCCGGCCGCAAAGCCGTTGGTCCAGTTGGCGATGTCGGCAAAGGACTCGGTATACGTCAGCCCGCTTTGCGAAGCCATCGGCACGGGCGTTTGTGCAAAAAGGAAACTGCTGGAAAGGGCAAGAAGGAAAGACAGGTAAAATTTTCTCATAAAGTCGTATTATTAGTATGATGGACGACCACCCGGTTGTACCGGATAGGACCAGGAATAGCGAAAAGGAATTGGATAGAATCGGGCGCGCTAATATAGGGAATTACCCCGTATTGCGCCATGTGGTAAAGCTACAGGTGAATAAAACGGGTTTTATGCCCGTAACAGTAATATAATATTAAGTGGAAACCATTAATTTTCCGAAACTTTTACATCGATCACCCTCAGCTGCAGGGTCTTTTGGTCGTTCCATTCGTTTTCATCCAGTTTGAATACAATGTCCACCGGCTGCTTTTGAGCCAGCAGCGGCCATTGGTCGGCCATGCCGAAACCGATGCCGGTAAGCGTGACGCCGTTCTGGCGCAGCGAGAAGCGCAGGTGCTGCTCTTTCACGATCCTGGAAAAGCCGGTATCCATCACCCCGCGGGCAATGAAAACAGGCCGCAGGTTTTCCGGGCCGAACGGTTCCATCTGGTTCAGGATATTGTAAAATGGCCGGGTGATGTCCGCGAAAGAAATTTCGGCATCTATGACGATCTCGGGGACCAGCAGCTCGGGTGCAATGGTCGCCGCGATCACTTCTTCAAACTTGTCGCGGAAGGCATCTACTTTGTCCTGCTCCATCGTCATGCCGGCGGCTGCAAAGTGACCACCGTAACCGAGCAGGTGTTCGCGGCAGGCATGAATGGCCTCGTACAGGTTGAACCCCGGTACGCTCCGCGCACTCCCGGCCACATAATCGCCCGAGAGCGTGAGCACGATGGTAGGACGGTAATAATGCTCAATGAGCCGGGAGGCTACGATGCCCACCACGCCCTTGTGCCAGTGCGGCTGAAACAGGACGGTAGATTTGCTGCTCAGCCATTTTTCATTGGCGGCGATCAGCGCCAGCGCTTCCTGGGTAATGGTGCTGTCGGCCTCCTTGCGGTCGGTATTATCGCTGTGCAGCAGTTCTGCAAAATGCAGCGCCTCCTCATAGGAGCCGGCAATGAACAGCTGCACGGCTTTCCGGGCATCGTCCATGCGGCCGGCCGCGTTCACCCGCGGCGCAATCATAAAAACCAGGTTGTTGATATGCATGGTCTTCTGCAGCCCGCTGAGATGGCTGAGCGCCCTGATGCCGTGGTTCGGGTTTTCGTTGGCCTTTTTCAATCCGTAAAAAGCCAGCACCCGGTTCTCACCGGTAATGGGTACGATGTCGGCAGCAATGGCCGTGGCGACCAGGTCCAGGTACTGGTGAGCCGCCTCTTCCGGCAGCCCCAGCTCTTTTACGAGTGCGGAGATCAGCTTGAATCCTACGCCGCAACCGCATAATTCTTTATAAGGGTACGGGCAGTCCGTTTGCTTGGGGTTCAATATGGCCACGGCCGGCGGCAGCTGTGTGTCGGGCAGGTGGTGGTCGCAGACCACGAAATCGATGCCCAATTCCTTTGCATAAGTGATCAGGTCGACCGACTTGATGCCGCAATCCAGCGAAACGATCAGGGTAAAACCATTGTCGCGTGCAAAGTCGATACCTGCCCTGCTTACACCGTACCCTTCGCGGTAGCGGTGCGGGATATAAAAGTCTGTCAGCGGGTGGACCTGTTTCAGAAAGCTGTACATGCTGGCTACGGCCGTGGTGCCGTCCACGTCGTAATCGCCGAAGACCAGTATTTTTTCAGACCGGTCCATGGCGGCGCGGAGGCGGCGGACAGCCTTGTCCATATCTTTCATCAGCCAGGGATCGTGCAGCTGGTCCAGCCGCGGCCGGAAATAATCCCTGGCCCTGTCGAAGGTATCGATGCCCCGCTGGCAAAGGATCTTGCAGAGTATCGGGTGGATGCCCAGGGATTGTTGCAGCAAAGCGGTAGCCGCCGGATCAGCGGACAATATGTTCCATCGTTTCTGCATCACCTGATGAATATAAGATTTTCCCGCGATCGCTTAATATTTCCGGTCGGTTACATACAGTACCAGATCTTCCAGGCCCTGCCTCACCGGGCTGTCGGGAAACTGGTGCAGGAGGTCAATGGCTTCTTTTTTATAAGCTTCCATTTTTTGAGCGGCATAGGCAATGCCTCCTGCTGCCTCTACCTGGCCGATCACCCATTTCACTTTTTCGCGGTCGCGGTTTTTATTCTTTATTATATAGATGATCTCGCGGCGGGTTTTCCTGTCAATGTTATTTAAGGTATAGATCAGCGGCAGGGTCAGCTTTTTTTCCTTGATATCGTTGCCGGTTGGTTTGCCCACCTTTTCATTGGCATAGTCGAACAGGTCATCTTTGATCTGGAAAGCGATCCCTGTTTTTTCACCGAACAGCCGCATGCGTTCCGTGATCTCTTCGTCGTGGCTGGTGGACCAGGCGCCGGCCGAGCAGGCGGAGGCCAGCAGGGAGGCGGTCTTGTTGCGGATGATCTCGAAATAGATATCCTCGCGCAGGTTCAGGGAGCGGGCTTTTTCCAGCTGCAGCAGCTCGCCTTCACTCATTTTTCGTACGGCATCAGACAGGATATGGAGGATGCGGTGATCGTTGTGGTCCAGCGAAAGCAGCAATCCTTTGGCCAGCAGGTAATCCCCCACCAGCACCGACACCTTGTTTTTCCACAGGGCATAGACAGAAAAAAAACCCCTTCTTTCGCGGGAATCGTCCACCACGTCATCGTGTACGAGAGTGGCCGTGTGTAATAATTCTACCAGGGACGCTGCCCGGTAAGCCGGTTCTGTTATTTCCCCGCACAGCTTGGCCGAGAGCAGCACGAACATGGGCCGGAGCTGCTTACCCTTGCGCTTTACCACGTAGCGCATGATGCGGTCCAGCAGGGGCGTTTGGCTGCGCATGGCCTCCCGGAACCGGGTTTCAAACATTTTCAGCTCGCTTTCAATGAGCCGTGTGGGTAAATTCATACTTAAAAAGGGCAATATACGCCGCAAAAATTTAACAGGTATGCGTGCAGCAAAACAGGCATTTTTTTTGACTAAGTAATTGAAAAATAAC
>JBEVLT010000194.1:0-7558 GCA_040509055.1 Chitinophagaceae bacterium | reverse complement strand
ATTTTTCATATGGCAAGCAATCGTTAGAGGTCAGTCCGTTTCTACGGAAGGGCCTTTTTTTATGCAAGGTGCGCTAAGTTAATGCTTTCTATCATCCGGTGTTAATTTTTTTTAAAATTTTTCACACACCTGTTTTCCACACCTTTTTCAGCCTGTTGCGATTACATGAGCGGTCATTTCCGCCGGCTGCCCGCGGGTTAGCTTTGGCTACCTGGTTATGGTGCAGCACACAGAATTTTTCGACAGCGATCATTTTGAGAACAATTACCACCGCATTCCCCCGCCGGCAGGCCTGTCGGCCCTCATCGATTTTTTCTGGGAAACGCGGTTCGACCAGCTATGGGCCAGCCATCCCAAAGGCTTTTCCGATGCACAGTTTGCCAATATCGGCTATACCTATATCATCAACCTGGGTACCCCCTGCGTGATGCAGGTGGGCGATAAAAAGACCGGGATGAAGGCCGATGCCTTCCTGCCCCGGTACAACCCGATCGAGTGCTTTCACAAGCCCGGCAACCATTTATTCGGCATCAAGTTCCGCATCTCGCCGGTGGTGGTAAAGAAGAAAGTGAACTTTTCCGAATACCGCGGTTACATTTACCCCCTCAGCTACCTGCTGGAGCCGGCCGTGATTGCGCAGGTAAAAGAGGCCGGGGCGTTTGAAGACCGGATCAGCATCCTGTCCAACTACTTTTTTTCCGAACTGGCCGGTGCCGGCCAGGCCCTGCACCCTGTAGAGATCGTGAGTGATATACTGGACCAGTGTTTCCAGCACAACCGGTTTACTATTCCTGTGGAAGAGCTGGCCGGTCATTACGGCCTCTCGACGCGCACCCTGCAGCGTTATTTTGAAATATGCACCGGCGTCAGCAGCAAGCAGGCCCTGCAGGTGATGCGCATCCGCAAGGCCACGGCACACCTGGTTCATTCGCCCGGCAATTTTGATTCGGCCCTGTACGGCTATTATGATCACAGTCATTTCTACAAGCACCTGAAGCAATTCGTGCAGGGCTGCCGCTTCCGGCACCGCCAGCCGCACCTGGCCCTGCTGGCCCTGCTGCACAAGGTATAAAGCGCTGATTTGTAGAAACTCTTCCCCATTCGACGTATTGTTTTATTAAAAGAAAGAATAATAGAATCTGGCTTAATTATTTGATGCTTGTTAGCGTTGAATCTTATTTTTCTTATTTAAAAACGATAGATATGAAAAAACTATGGTTGAGCGCTGCCGGTAAATGCTGGATGGTGCTTGCATTATGCTGTATGCAGCTGCTGGCTATTGCACAGGATGGTACAGCCAACACGACCACGACAACCTCGCCCGCAGGCACTACCACAACGACCACTACCTGGTACCTGCAACCCTGGGTATGGGTAGTAGGCGGCATCCTGCTGCTCGTGATCCTGATCGCCCTGTTCCGCGGCGGTTCTTCCAAGGACCGGGAAGTGACCCGTACTACCGTGATCAAAACAGATAGGGATATCTGATATTCCAGCTCTCTATAAATCCATGAGCCCCGTACAAACCGGGGCTCTTTCATTTTATCCCGCTCTTCTTCGTTCTTCTTCCGATGCAGTGGTGCGCCTGCGCGATTGCGTAATCGTGTTTTTACCAAAGCGCCAGGTAAAGCTCAGGTTAGCGATACGCGTATCGCGTTTGGCGGTCAGGTATTCGTGGTAATCCCTGTAAATGCTCCGGAACCGGGGCCATTGGCGCCAAAGGATATCGGTTACATTGAAGCGGATGGTCCCTTTCTTCGACAGGACGGTTTTTTGTACGCCCGCCCCGAGTATCCAGTAAAACTGGTCCTTCATCACACCGGTATTGTTGCCCGAGTCGAAAGTAAAATTCACTTCGCCGCTCCAGCCTTCGGCAATGGACAGGTTGTGGTTGGTGGAGAACTGGGCATTGAGCGTTTGGCTGTTTACCACCGTATTGGCAATGTATCCCTTGTTGTGCGCATAGTAAATATTGCCGTTATTGATCACATTCCACCATTTGGCAATGCGCACCGGTGCATTGAAGCTGACGCCGAAATAGTCGAACGACCGCAGGTTGACGGGCGTCTGTATGGTCACCCGTGCCTGGGTTTCCGAAGGGATCAGTACGTAGGTGACGGGGTTCACGGTGCGGCTGTATGCCAGGGCTACATTCAGCTGCTTCCGCGTATAGCTCAGCTCGTACGACCAGGTGAAGGATGGCTTCAGCAGCGGATCGCCGGAGGCATAGAAGCTGGGATCTACAAAGATTTTGAAGGGATTGAGCTGGTTGTAACCCGGCCGGTCGATGCGGCGGCTGACCGACACGCCGATCGTGTTGTCCGGGGACAGCCTGTAGTTGAAAAACGCGCTGGGAAACAATTCCAGGTACGAAGTATCAAACCGCAGGTTGTCAAAGACCTGCCAGGTATTTACATTCGTTTGCTCGGCACGCAGCCCCACCTGCGCACTGAATTTTTTCCATTCACGTCCCAGGTTGACGTAAGCGGCATTAATATTTTCTTTGTAGCGAAAGCTGTTGCTTTGAGCCGAATCCAGCTTTTCGGTGCCTGTGCTCCTGTCAAAGAACAGCACGTCGTTGTCCGAGCGTACAAAGCTGGCCTTGATGCCTGCTTCCAGTTTGACCGCCTTTTTCATCGGGTGCGTATAATCCGCTTTCAGGGTATGGATACCGGTAATCCCATCCTGGTCGGTGCGGGCCAGGAACAATGGCTGTGTAAGTTGCCCGGCAGCATCATAGTAGCCGGTAGAGAAAAGCGAGCCCCAGTCGCGGAAATAGCCGGCCCTGTCAAAATCGGCCGTCAGTTCGCGGCCGCTGGTGTCGAATATATGTTTCAGGTTAAGGTTGATAACATAGTTGTGATAGTCTTCATAACCGTCAGCACCGGTAAGAAAACTGGAAGTTTCGTGATTGGCCTGGTCCAGCACCAGCGATTCGTTGTCGCTGTCCCTGCCGGTAAGCGACTGGTTGCCGGTGACCAGCACCCCGAGCACGGTCTTTTTATTCACGAAATAATCCAGGCCGATGCGGGCCACCGACGAGCTGAACGTACGGGTGATCAGATTGTCCTGGTCGTAGGATCCCTGGTACACACGGTCCTGAAAGAAATAGCGCCGGGTTTCCATATGGTTGTAAAACCCGGTATAGCTGTAGTTCAGGTTGCCGAATACATTGATCTTTTTGCTCCGGTAGTTGAACGTGCCGCCGGTATTGGCGCGGGCATATTTGCCCTGGCCGTAGCCGGCCGTCAGGGTGCCATTGGCGCCCAGCTTCTGGTCTTTTTTCATCCGGATGTCGATGATGCCGGCATTGCCTGCCGCATCATAGCGGGCAGAAGGATTGGTAATGATATCGATGCGCTCGATAGCAGCCGAAGGAAGGCTCCGCAGGTAATTGCCCAGCTCTTCGCCCGACATCGGCAGGTTCTTCCCGTTGATCAGGATGATCACCCCGGGTTTGCCGGCCAGGCTGATGGCATCACTCTGACCTATCCGCACACCGGGCGACCGCTCCAGCACATCCATGGCCGTGCTGCCGGCGCTGACAATGCTGTTTTCCACATTTACCACGATGCGGTCGGCCAGGCGCTGCACGAATGGTTTTTTAGCCGTTACCGTTACGCCCTGCATGTCTGCGCTGCGCGGATGCAATACGATCTCCGCCTGTACCTGCGATTGCGCTGCGGTAAGATGCAGCTGTATCGTATACGAGGGCACATGGTCGATCATGCCTGCTTTTACCAGGTATGGGCCCCAGGGGATCGCCGTGAACGAAGCCAGACCGGCCTGATCGGTCAGCGCCAGCTTTACCAGCGAGGAGTCGGGCCTTAACAATTCCACCGTCACGTTTTCCAGGGCGGCCTGCTGTTCGCTGTTGACCTTCACGGTGATGGTACCGGTTTGCGCATGGGCCCGGGATAGGGCAATAGTACAGGCGAGGAATGCGAGGAGTTGTTTCATGCGATGGTTTTTAGTTTCCGGCTCTTTGTCTTTCTTCTTCCGAGGCGGTGGTTCTGCGGCGGGCGGCCTGCACCTTGTTGTTGCCAAAGCGGTAGGTGTAACTGATAGTAGCTACCCTGGTTTCGCGGTAGGCATGCCATTTCTCGATGTAGTTGTCGTAGGTGATAACGGCTTTGGGCAGGTTGGTCCAGAAGATATCGGTCACATTGAACCGCAGCGTGCCTTTTCCTTGCTGGAGGGTCTTTTGTACGCCGGCGGCAAGTGCCCACCGCGGGTCCAGTACCATGAAGCCGGCCTGCCCGCCTGAGTTGAAGCTGGCATTCAGTTCTGCCGTCCAGCCGTTGGAAAAGGTAAACGTATTGCTGGTGCGCAGGTCGGCAGCCGGCTGGCCATTGTTCAGCGTGGTGCCGCCGAGGTAGCCGTTGAAGTGGTTGTAATAAACGTTTGCGTTATTGATCATGTTCCACCACTTCGTCACTTTCAAGGGGGCAGAGATCGTTAGCCCGTAATAATCGGAGGAACTGAGGTTGATGGGCACCTGCACCGTTACGTTGTCGTCCGAAGGGATAGCGGGAAACACGTCGCGAAACCTGGCAATGGCGATATCCTGGTTGTCTTTGGTATGGCTGTAGCCCAGGGTAATGTTCAGGCTTTTTAGCGTATAGCTCAGCTCGTACGACCAGGTGAGCTGCGGCAGCAGGCCCGGGCGGCCGGTGGCATAGGTGGTCACGTCGATCAGGAACAGGAAGGGGTTCAGCTGTGAATAACCCGGCCGGTCGATGCGGCGGCTGACCGATACGCCCAATACCTGGTTGTCCCGTAGTTTATAATTGAAAAAAGCGCTGGGGAAAAGCTGGAAATAGCTGGAGTCGAACCGGATGTTTCCCTTCCGTTGTTCGGTCCGGATATTCGTTTGCTCGCCGCGCAGGCCCAGTTGCAGGTCAAACCGTTTGAAATCCCTGCTGAAGTTGATGTACGCAGCATTGTTGTTTTCATGGTACAGGAAATGGTTGGTCTTGTTCACATCGTTCTGCGGTGTACCGCTGCTGACATCCCAAAACCGGGCATCGTTATCCGATGTTACAAAGCTGGTTTTGAAACCTGCTTCCAGCCGTGCGCCCTTGCCCAGCGGGTGGATATAATCTGCCTTGGCCGTTTTGAAACGGAGCCATCCGTCCTGGTCGCCGTGCAGGATGTAGTCGGGCTGCAGCGCACTGCCATCGAGCTTGTAATAGCTGGTAGCGTTTGCCGACAGCGCGGCGGACCTGTAGGTGCCGTAATCGATGTCAGCCGTTACCTCCCTGCCTGTACTGTCGAAGGTATGCCTGAAGTTTACGTTAGCCACCATGTTATTGCCATGATCGTTGTTGGAAGCCAGTGAGCGAAAAGTACTGACCGCCTGTTTTTGCGGGCTGATCACGATAGAGCTGTTGTTGTTATCCCGCGTGTAGTGGTTGAAACTGGCATTGACCACAATGCCAATGATCGTTTTGGGAGAGGCGAAATAATCCAGCCCGGCGCGCGCCGTATGGGAGCTGAAGGGCGATTTCGAATAATTGTCTTTCAGGTCGCCGCCATTGTATACGCCGTTGTTGTAAAAATTGCGGTCCAGTATCAGGTGGTTCAGACCTACGCGGTAGGCATAATTGTAGCTGCCGAAGGCATTGATCTTTTTGTTGCGGTAGTTAAACGTAGTGCCGGCATTGGCTTTGGGATAAACGCCCTGGCCATAGCCGGCTGTAAATGTGCCGTTGGCGCCGAGGCGCTGGTCCTTTTTCATCCGGATGTCGATGATGCCTGAGTTGCCGGCCGCATCATACTTTGCCGACGGATTGGTGATGATGTCAATGCGAGCGATAGCGGCGGAAGGCAGGCTTCGCAGATAGTTGGCCAGGTCGGCCCCGCTCATGGCCGTTGGTTTTCCATCGATCATGATGGTCACCCCGGAACGGCCGCGCAGGCTGATCGCGTCGTTCTGGTCGATGTTGACACCGGGCGACCGCTCCAGCACATCCATGGCCGAACTGCCGGCGCTGATGATGCTGTTCTCCACGTTTACCACGATGCGGTCGCTCAGCTTTTGGATAAAGGGCTTGCGGGCGGATACGGTCACGCCTTCCATGGCCGTTGTTTTTGGCAACAGCACCAGCGAGGTCAGCTGTACGGTCGATTGAGCCGCTGACAGCGTAAAGGCGGTGGACCAGGCCGGCAAATGATTGATGGTACCGGCCCTGATAAGGTAGGTGCCGAAAGCAATGTTTTCAAATGCCGCCCTGCCGTTCCGGTCGGTCAGCGCCAGCTTTACCAGCGCGGAATCGCCGGCCCACAGCAGCTCGGTGGTTACATTTTCCAGGGGAGCATTTTGATCATTGCTTACCTGTATGGAAACAAATCCTTTGGCCGGCTGTTGTGCTGCAGCAACGAAGCCAATCAGTGTACTGCCGATCCATAGTATCCATTTTCGCATGAAGGTTCCTTTTCCCCAAAACTTCGGAAAAAACGAACCAGTTCGTAACGATACTTTACCAGCAGGATACGCTGTTTTACAAACGGGTGCAAATGCAAAAGGGCGTGTCGGATTTTTACATGGTGGATCATTTCAGGACGATGCTGTCGGCAATGGATTTTACCAGTTCCGCTTCTTCGCCCGCCAGGCTGTAGCAGAGGTTGGCATTGATCAGGCCGTAGCGCCGGCCATCCCTGGTCACGTAGCTCATGTATACTTTCCCGTTCTCCCGCCAGCCCTTGCCGCTGTCGTCGGTACCATGCGTGTAATGGAGATGTTTGTAGGGTTGCCCGCCGGCATACCATTCTTTGAAGTCGCCATGGTAGTTGCCATTGCTGAAGTGGTATTCGAAACGGAGGTTGCCGCCAGGCCACCAGCCGGTATGTACACTGTCCTTTTCGCCATGACGGTAGTATCTTTTCTCTGCCGGCTTACCATTGGGATAATAGCCCAGCTGCCATCCTTCTTCCCGTCCTTCGTAAAAAGACCGGTCCTGCCGGGTGGCAGCATCCTCGTACCGATCGATAATATGTCCTGAAAAAGGACGCTGCCGGTAGTAGTACAACCCGTTTTTCCATTGCAGGTCCGGATCGGTGGAGGCGATGGATACGGCCGGTATGGTTATCACCGCATCGTCGTGCTTGTTCGCCGGCCGGCAGCAGGCAAACAACAGGCAGAACAACACGAATGGAATTGCCTTCATTCTTCCTGTTCCAGTTTTTTGATGTCGGCAATGAGGTTGTCGATCTCCAGCTGCACGGTGCCTTTGTACACGCCGCGGATATGGCGTTGTTTATCGATGAGCAGGATGTTTTCGGTATGCAGGAAGCTGGTGCTATCCTGCTGCAGGCCCATGTCCTCGTCGGCAAAATAAGATTGCCGGGCAATGGTATAGATGGCGCTGCGCGGACCTGTTACCAGCCGCCATTTGCCGGGAATAATGCCGTTGTCTTTTGCATAGGCGGCCAGTACCGGCACGCTGTCGCGCTCCGGCGTCACGCTGTGCGACAGCAGCAGCACGGTAGTATCGTTTGCAAACGCCCGTTGTACCCGGGTCATGTTGCTGGTCAGTTTTTTACAAATGCCGGGGCA
>JBEVLT010000193.1:0-3855 GCA_040509055.1 Chitinophagaceae bacterium | reverse complement strand
GGGCAGCTTTGATATATTTGAGCGCTAACCACCACCACCCATGCATCCCGGAAAGCGCCTCTTTTTTTACCTGCTGCTTATTCTCTCCTGCCTGCCTGCCCTTGCGCAGCAACCCGTCTATTCCTTCCTGCAGGACGATACCCTGCTGCGCAAAAGCTATTACGACCAGTCGATGCAGGTGAAGGACCGGTGGCTGGCTTCGCTGCCCAAAGCAAATGCCGGCGATTATAAAAAGATATACGAAGAGCAGTTTAAGGAGATCGGTGAGCTCTGGCAGAGCAGCCGCCCGGTCACGGCGCCTGCGGCACAGGATTACCTGCAATCGCTGGTGCAAAGGATCGTGGCGGCCAACCCGGAGCTGAAAGACAAGGCTGCCCGTGTGGTGTTTACCCGCGACTGGTGGCCGAACGCCTGCAGCATGGGCGAAGGCACCATTGCCATCAATGCGGGGCTGCTGCTGTACCTGGACAATGAAGCCGAGCTGGTCTTTGTGCTCTGTCATGAACTGGGACATTATTACCTGGGTCATACCCAACAGGCTATAAAAAAATACGTGGAAACGATCAATAGCCCCGCCTTCCAGGATGAATTGAAAAGGCTGAGCAAAACAGAGTTTGGCGCCAACCGGCAGTTGGAAAAGCTGGCCCTGTCGTTTGCCTTCAGCAATCACCGCCATAGCCGGGACAATGAAGGTGCTGCCGACCGCCATGCTTTTCGCCTGATGAAACGCACCGGGTATGACTGCGGCGCTATCCAAACCTGCCTGGAAATGCTGGACCGCGTGGATGATTCGCTGCTGCACCGGCCGCTGGCGCTGCAACAGGTGTTTACTTTTTCGGATTATCCTTTCAAAAAGAAATGGATCCAGCAGGAGTCGGCCATTTTCAGCCAGCTGGACGATCATGGTGGCCTTTCGGCCCGGGAGAAGGATTCGCTGAAGACGCATCCCGATTGCAGCAAGCGCATTGCCCTGCTGAAGGATTCCATGGCTGCCGCCGCCGGGGGAAAACCATTCCTGGTGGATGAACAGCGCTTTCGCCAGCTGAAAAAAGATTTCCTGGTGGAGATCACGGAGCAGTGCTGGCGTAATGAAAGCCTGAGCCGCCATTTGTACTACAGCCTGCTTATGCTGCAGGAGGGCAACAATACCCCCTATGCGGTCTATGCCGTGGCGCGCTGCCTGAACCGGCTGTACGAGAAGCAAAAAGAGCATAAGCTCGGCCTGACCGTGGATACCGAGAGCGGAACCTATCCGCCGGATTATAACCAGCTGCTTCGCCTGCTGAACCGCATCCGGCTGGATGAGCTGGCCGAACTGAAATACCAGTTTTGCAACATGTACCGGTCGCAGCTGCAAGGTTATAGCGGGTTTGAAAAGGAAATGACCACGGCACAACGACAACGGAATTAAATCTTTATTTATACCACAACCATCTACAATGAGAAAACTTGCAATTGCCACCGGGCTTCTGCTGCTGGGCTTCCTGCACGCGCCGGCCCAGAAGCTTACTTTTGAAAACGTGTACAAAGTGACGCTCCGCAACTCCGATGCTATCAAAGAGGGCAGCGACGTAAAGGGCTATTACTTTTTTTATGTCAGCGATAAGATCGACAGGAAGACCAATGAGTATACGCTGACCATCACGGACAATAACCTGAAGAAGCTGAAGGATATCAAATTCGTGGATTCGAAGGATGTATCTATCCTCGAGTCTTCGTTCAACGGGACCGACCTGATCTTTTTGCTGTATAACGAGGATGCCAAAACCTTCGAGTACCAGGTGTACGGCGCCGATGGTAAAAGAAAGTATACTTATAACAGGCTGTTGACCAAAAAGGAAAAGCGCTACCTGGAGACCACTTACCTGGCCATGGACGATGAGGAGCAGACCTACAAGGGCTTGTACCCGGTAGAAGGCAGGGGTTTTATTTCCAATATGCCCAGCCGGGAGGATAAGGACTATACATTCGAGATCGACTACTTTTCTTCAGAGAAGCGCAAGCAATGGACCTATACCCCTACGCTGGGCGCCAAGAAGTTCGTGGGCGATTACCTGGGCATGTTCAACGGGGTGATCTACCTGGAAGTGCTGAAGTTCAGCGGCATGATGGACGGCAATCCCGACTCGTATATTCTCGGGCTTGACCTGGAGACCGGCAAGCAGCTGTTTGAAAAGCCTACCGATAAATCGAAGTATAAATTTTACCCTGCCAGCATGTCGGAACTGAATGGCAAAGCCGTCATCTTCGGTGAATATTTTGATGCCAATGCGAATATTGCCAAGGATAAATCCCTGGGATTTGCATTCTGGAGTGTGGATGAAAAGGGCGCGGTGCTGAGCGAGAAATATTGCGGATGGAGCACCGACCTGGGAAAATACCTGCCGGTAACTTCCCGGGGCAAGATCGATGATTTCGGCTTCATGTACCTGCACAACATGGTCCAGACAGAAGACGGCAGCATTTATGCCATCGGGGAAGGATACAAGAAAGTGGCCAGTGCGCTGGGTATCCTGAGCCAGGTAGCAACCGGCGGCCGGTCACGGGTGAGCACCGTCAAGGTGAAGGTGACCGATATGCTGCTCATCCGCTTTGACAAGGATTTCAATGTGAAGGCGGCCACGATCTATGAAAAAAATTCCAACACCCAGGAGCTGCCCAGCGGGATGGAGTTTGTAAGCGCGCCGCTGATCGGCAAGATGCTGAAGTACATGTACGGCGAGTTTGACTATGCCTATACGCAGGTAAACAAGGACCATACCTCCTTTACCATCTGCTACAGCGATTATGTGCGGGGCAAGGATTACAAAGGCTCCACCTTCAACTCCATCAGCTACAACGAAGGCAAGATCACCACGGACCGGCTCAATACCAAATCCAACGCAACCCGCTCCTCGGTGTTGCCGGGCAAGCAGGGACAGGTATTGGTGCTGGATTATTATAAAAAGGACAAGCGGCTGGATGCCCATTTTGAGAAACTGAATTAATGGTCTTTACCACCCGGTATAAAAAAGAGCTGTCGTTGCGGACAGCTCTTTTTGTTGGATCACGTGGCGATCCTATCCCGGCATGCGGGAAATATATTTTTCAATTTGTTTGATCTGGTCCACGATCTGGGGCGTGGTAGGCTTCAGGGCCTTGGCCTTGCGGAAAAAATCCTTGGCGGCGCGAAACTCGCGTTTGTTCATCATGATGCTGCACATCTGCAGGTAGGCGGCGGCCTGGTTCTCTTTGTCGGGCAGGCCCTTGCGGAGGGCGCCGCGTATATAGCTTTCGGCCTGCCGCAGGTCGTTCTTCTGCATGGAGAGCATTCCCATCTGCAGCATGCTGGCGCCTTCGGCCTCCTTCATCGGCATGCCCAGGTCCAGGCCTTTTTTCATCATTTTTTCCGCCCCGTCAAAGTCCTGCTTCATCATGGCGATATTGCCTTTGAGCGTGTAGTACACGGAGCGGATGGGCTTGTACAGCAGGTTGGGGAATTGGATGGAGTTGAGCACCTTTTCCGCACCTTCCATATCGCCGCTCTCCATGTATTCCTGTATCAGGCGCAGGGGACCGAAGAAAAAATGGCCGAGCACCATCACCAGGCCTACCAGGTACAGCGGGAAACCGGGCCAGAAGCCGGCACTATAGTTTACCAGGCCGCCCAGCACGATGAGCGCGATGCCCAGCGGGAGCCTGTATTTTATCAGCAGGTTGTAAAACTTCATGAGTGTTGCCTTTTTGAGGGGGAGGCAAAGGTAAGGAGTTCGGAGTTATGGGGGAAGCCGGCGGAAGTGCCTGGTGGTGGGTCAGGAATTAGATGAGTCTGCTTACAGCCGCCTTTTGATGTATACTTCATTCCCGCGCATCATT
>JBEVLT010000192.1:0-23649 GCA_040509055.1 Chitinophagaceae bacterium | reverse complement strand
AACTTCTAATCTTTCAATCGTTAAGCATATGAAACCGAAGCACTATATTTTACTGGTCCTTTGCACAGGTTTGTTTGCCTGCAAAAAAGTGATCGACCTGTATCCGCAGTCCAACCTGAATACCGGTACCTACTATTCCAGCCTGGACGAAGTGAGATCGGCGCTGACCGGTGTATACAACGGGCTGCAAAAGTCCATGTCCAACGAATGGCAGCTGACCGAATTGCGGAGTGATAATTCCAAACAGGGGGCCCCGGGCAGCACTGCTTCTACCAACCGTGACCTGAGCGACCTGGACATGTTCACCCCCAGCACCTCCCACCAGGGTATCTATACGTACTGGCTGGCTACCTACAACAATATCCGCAACGCCAACATCGTGTTGCAGCGGCTCGGCGTAACCTATGATCCGGCGGCCGGTGCCATCAGTTTTCAAACCATCCAGATACCTGTTACGGAGACCGATCGCAAACAACTGGCCGGTGAAGCGCTATTTATCCGGGCCTATCATTATTTCAACCTTGTTCGCTTGTTTGGCGGCGTATTCCTGATTCATGAGCCGATCTCGCCGGCACAGGCCAAAACCATCAACCGTTCATCCGAGGCCGATATCTATAAGCTGATCGAAGCAGACCTGAAAACGGCTGTGGCTTCCATGAACACGCTGAAGTTTAGCCAGATTCCCGATGCAGACAAGGGAAGAGCGACCGGCTGGGCCGCTAAAGGGCTGCTGGCAAAAGTGTGCCTGACACAAGGCAAAAAAGCAGAGGCCATTCCGCTGCTGCAGGATGTGATCGCCAACAGCGGCCATGCATTGCAGCCTACTTATGCTGCCGTGTTCTCCACCAGCAACGAAGTGAATGCAGAGATCCTGTTTACCGTTCGCTATAAGTCCGGCGGACTGGGGCTGGGCTCTCACTTCGGCAATACGTTTGCCCCGATCGGCAGCGGTGCGGCCATCATCAACGGCGATGGCGACGGGCTGAACTATCCTACGGCCGACCTGGATACGGCCACCAATGGCGATACCCGCAAAAGCGCGCTGATCGGGGTGTATGGAAGCGGTACGGCCGCCAAGTGGTATGTAAAGAAATTCCTGGCGCCTGTGACGATCCCCGATGACGGCGAAAGCGACTGGCCCGTTCTCCGCTATGCAGATATCCTGCTTATGCTGGCCGAAGCACAGGGATTGTCGCCAGCCAGCATCGACCTGATCAACAGCGTGCGGCCAAGAGCCGGGTTGTCGTTGTACACTACTTCAACGATCACTACGGTGGCGCAGTTTGAACAGGCTTTGTCCAACGAACGGCGGATCGAATTTGCATTTGAGAACCAGCGCTGGTTCGACCTGCTGCGGTTTAATAAAACAATGACAACCATTACCGCCGTGCAGACCATGAAAGATCATTTTGCGGATGAATATTATACCCATTACCGGTTGTACGTGGCGCCGGCGCCGACACTGGCCGAGCTGTATACCAATGTGTCGACCAACAACCGTTTGCTGCTGCCCATCCCGCAGCGCGAGATCGATACCAATACACAGCTGGCCATCCCGCAGAACGAAGGGTATTGAGGTAAGAGGAATAGTGATAAGGGTTTAGGAATAAGGAATTAATTGTAGCAGCACCGCTACGATCATTCATCATACCGCTTAACCAATGAAACAGCTGATGCCAAAGGGAGCTGTTATTTAACTGCGCAGGCAGCTTCACCGGCATTCTTCCAGTAGCTAACAGGCCGCTATACCTATCAACAGGTATGGCCCGGTCTTTCTTTAACTTTAAAACTTGCCAGACATGAAAATGCGCAAAACAACATCAATCAAAACTACAGGCAGTCTGTACTATGCCTGCCTGTTCCTGCTTTTTTTATCCTTTTCCTGCGCCAAGCAGCCTGCTACCCGTGAAGACTCCCTTCCAGGTGATCCGGCACCTGCCGAAGAAGCCGGCCCTTCGGCCGCAAAAGCGATTACGATCCTGAACCCTGGATTTGAAAGCGATAAAGCCAACTGGGGCGATGCCAGCCTGTTTGCCATCTCCACCAGCGATAAACATTCGGGCAGCAAATCGGCCAAGCTGAGCTCATCGGGCAACCGCATCCAGCAGGCCATTACCGTGCTGGCCAATACCAATTATACGCTGACCGCCTGGATACTGGGCAAAGGAACCATCGGCGCCAAAAACGGGTCGACCGTGCTGAACAGCCAGGGTGGTACCTACAGCGCCTGGACGCAGGTAACGGTAGCATTCAATTCCGGCAGCGCTACCTCTGTCACCCTGTATGGCGCTTACAATGCCGGCGAAGGCCGCTTCGACGACTTTGCCCTGGATGAAGAAGAAAGCGGAGCCACACCGCCGGCTGCTCCCTCCGGGCTGAGCGCTACCGCTTCGGGCACATCGGCGATCAACCTGGCCTGGACCGACAACAGCGCTACGGAAACCGGCTTCAAACTGGAGCGCAAGACCGGCTCCGGCGGCACGTATACCGAGATCGCGGGGAGCATTGCTGCCAATACAACTACGTACAGCAATACCGGGTTGACGGCCAACACCACGTATTACTACCGCCTCCGTTCCTACAATGCTGCCGGCAACAGCAGCTACAGCAGTGAAGTGTCAGCTACCACTACTCCGGCCGGAGGCAACCTGCCGGCCGACGTGCTGAACCTTGCTAACTGGAAGATCACCTTACCCTTCGATGGCAGCGATGGTAACAGCGATGCCGACGAGGTGAAGCAACCGGACCTGGCTACCTATTCCCATGCTACCTATTTTCATAATAACACCGCCAATACGGGCGTGATCTTCCAGGCACATACCGGCGGCGCTACTACCAGCGGCTCCAGCTACCCGCGCAGCGAGCTGCGGGAAATGACCGGCAACGGCGCCACCAATGCCAGCTGGTCGTCGGGATCGGGTACACATACCATGGAGATCGACCAGGCCATTACGCACCTGCCGGTGGAAAAACCCCATATTGTGGCCGGCCAGATCCATGACGGCGGCGATGATGTGATCGTGTTCCGGCTGGAAGGGCAAAAGCTGTTCATCGATATCAACGGCGATGACGGGCCCACGCTTACGTCCGGCTATGTGCTGGGCACCCGGTTCAGGGTGAAATTTGTGGTGTCGAACAACCAGACCCAATGTTATTATAACGATGTGCTGAAGTACACGCTGAACCAGTCGTATTCCGGCGCATATTTCAAAGCAGGAGCGTATACGCAATCATCCTGCAAGCCGGGCAAGAATCCCGGGCCGGACGAGTCGTGTGATGCGTATGGGGAAGTGGTGATCTATAACGTGACGGTATCGCATCAATAGAGGTTTAAAAAGGTTTAAAGTTTCGTGTTGTTGCAGCTGGTCTGCAGGCATGAAACTACCGGGTACGAATTTTTAAATCCAGGAACGTCGTTTTTGAGAGAAACAGCAAGGAGCTGCTCTGCTGCGGCATCAGCTCCTTTTAAAATGAAAATTAAATATTCAGCACTCAATAAAACAATACACAATGTTCAATGAGGACGATCCTGATTATTGAGTGTTGATCATTGAATATTTTAAGCCGCCATCCATTTAGTAATTTCAATCATAAAAAACACCTCCATGCAAAAGCTGTTCGTCCCCTTTATCTTTTTTCTTTTCTCCTTTTCTCTGGCAGCCCAGGATGCTGCCGATACCACGTATAAACCGGTCGAATATCCGGCCGGCTTTACCAGCCAGCTGAACGTGGTGTACACCCGTGTAAATGGCTGGGACGGGAAAATGGACCTGTACCTGCCGCCACAGGACAAAGGGCCGTCTCCCGTGGTCATCAATATCCATGGCGGCGGCTGGAACCATGGTGTCAAGGAATCGCAGACCGGGTTCAACACGTTTTTTAAAATGGGATTTGCGGTGGCGAATATGGAATACCGGCTTACCGGCCAGGCCACAGCGCCTGCTGCGGTGGAAGATGCGCGTTGTGCGCTGATCTACCTGGTCAAAAATGCAAAAGAGCTGAACATCGATGTGAACAAGATCGTGATCATGGGCGGCAGTGCCGGCGGCCACCTGGCGCTGATGGCGGGACTGCTGGGCAATGACCATCGTTTTGATACCAACTGTTCCGGCGTGGACAATATAAAAGTAGCGGCCATTATCGACAAATACGGCATTACCGATGTATGGGACTGGGGCTATGGCCCGAATATCACCAGCAAATCGGCTACCCGGTGGCTGGGCGATAAGGCCAATGACAAGGCATTTGCGGCTTCCGTATCGCCCATTACCTATGTCAACAAAAACAACCCGCCGGTATTCATCGTCCATGGCGATGCCGATCCTACCGTGCCGTACCAACAGTCGGTGGAACTGCACAAACGACTGAAGGAAGCGGGCGTGAAAACGGAATTCCTGACTGTGCCCGGCGGACAGCACGGCAAATTCTCCAGGGAAGAAAATTCACGGGTGAACAAAGCGATTGCAGACTTTTTAAAAGACCTGCAGATCGGGAAGTAAGAGCCGGCCGGTAAAAACAGTAGCACATCCTGCAAAATGGGGTGTGCTTTTTTTATGGCTACATCCATTTACTTAGTAAATAGCAGCCGGTATGCCAGCAGCATGATCACGATTGCCAGCAGGGTGGTATAGATGAGCTTAGTGTACCGGGCCAGCCAGTTGGGTAAAAAAATATCGAAATTGTCCTGTTGCGAATCGCTGTACCGCCGTGCCAGTACCGTAAGCGGGCAGGTCCATTTGAAAACCAGCAATACGATCCCTTCCAGGGCAAAGAATCCCAGGCCAATCCATACCCCTATATCAAGCCGGCCGGTGATAGCTGCATAAAACAGGTAAGCCAGTACGATATTAAAAAAGATCCATACGAGCGTATGTATCGTTTTGATCAGGATGAGCTTTTTCATGAATGAAGCAGGAGGGATACTTATCCCTGCATGCGAAAAATAGGCACGACGATGCCGTTTGCCGCTGACGAAGTTCAGCTGCATGTCTGATCTTTGACCGAAACGTTTATATTTATAGGGTAATTCCTATGACAAGATACCCGGGCCTCCTCCTCATCCTTCTTCTGTTGTTTGCCGCAAACGGGCAGGCGCAATACGACCACCTGCTGAACCGGTCCTATCGTGACCGGGCAGCTGACATCAACCTGTTTATTACCCGGTGCGTGGACAATCCCGATACAGCCGTCGTGCTGGGCTGGCTGAAACAGTTAAAGCAACAGGCGCAAAAAAACAATGACCGGGAACTGGTGCTGGAGGCCGACCTGATCCGGGCCTGCTACCTGGAACGCCGGGACGAGGATAACGATCAGCGCGTGATCGGTGAACTGAACGACGTGATCCGGAAAGCCCGGGAGCAGCGTGTGCTGCAGATACAGGCCAGGGCTTATAAACTACTGGGATCTTTATACTGGAATGAGATCAAGGATGTCGAAATGGCTTTCCAGCAGTACCTGCTGGAGGATAAGGTGCTGGAGCAGCTTTCGGAAGATGAGTTTCCCGATAAGCTTGAAAATATCTATTACATCGGTGAAGCTTATTACGAGGTGGCCGATTACAGGCAGAGCATCTATTTCCTGCTGAAAGCCCTCCGGATCAAACCTGCGGAGTTCAACAGGCAATACCAGAAATCCACGCGCAATACACTCGGGCTTGCCTACCAGGCCCTGGGCAACCTGGACTCTTCCGACTTTTACTTTTGGCAGGTCATCGCTTCCGGCCAGGACCCGGTATGGAAGGGAATTGCCAAAGGCAACCTGGGTCAAAACCAGTTCCTGCGCGGTAACTATGCTGCTGCTATTCCCTTGCTGATAGCCGACTACGAAGAGGCGCTGCGAAACAATGACAGCGCGCTGGCATCCGGCTCGCTGATGACCCTGGCCGAGATCGCCTTCCGGCAAAACCGTATTGCAGAAGCCGCTGCCTATACGCTCCGGGCAAGGGAATGTATATTGAATGCAAGGCCACCCAGGCAATTCAGGCGCTTCCAGTTCCTGTACCCGCTGATGAGCAAAATGTACATGGCGGAGGGAAACCGGCAGCTGGCATACCTGTATGTCGATTCGGCCATGTATGTAAAGGATAGCCTGCATCGCCAGTACAGCAGCCTGAAGCTGCTGGCTGCTTACCGAAAGATCGAGCAGCAGCAATACGATGCAGAGCTGAAAAAGGCGGAACAGGAAAAGCGGCTGAAGATCATGCAGCGCAATTTCCTGCTGGGCTTCCTGTTCCTGCTGATGATCGGCGTTCTGTTCTTTTATAAAAACCAGCGTAGCCGCCTGCGGCAGGAGCGCAGGATCAGGGAGCTGGAGATGGCAAGGGTAAACCAGGAACTGGCCACCGCTACCGTGCAGCTGCAGGATTTTGCCCGATCTGTTTCCGAACGAAACCAGTTGGTGGAAGAGCTGCAGCAAAAGATCGGTACCAACACCAATAGTGAAACCACGGCCAGGCTGTACCAAAGTACAATCCTCACCAACGAAGAATGGCAGCGTTTCCGCACCTTATTCGAAACGGTACACAAAGGCTATCTCAAACGGCTGCAGGAGAAAATGCCCGATCTCAGTCCTTCCGAGGTCAGGCTGATGACGCTGGCCAAGCTTGGGTTTTCCAACAAAGAAATGGCGGCTTCGCTCGGGGTGTCACCCCAGGCTATCCGCGTATCCCGTCATCGCCTGCGTAAAAAGCTGAACCTTCCCGAAGAAGGGAGCCTGGAGGAATTAGTCAACTCCATCTAGGCATTTTTTACTTGTATCCACTTCACTGATTTTCATTCCTCTGAGTAATCTGCAAGGCGCGGCTGTAACGGTTTGTAACAGGGATTGAAACTCTTTGTAACGCCGGAAATTAGGAAACCGCCCGGCCTGCGGTGTACACTTGTCCTGTACCCGCACATTGTTCTGCTTCTGCCGGAAAATTTAGAACTGTTCATGTTGATGAGCCATTACCTGCAACGGGGTTAGTTGCGGGTAGAGGATCGCTTTGCCTGATAAAAATTCAATGCGAGAAAGCACACCGGCAGTTCACGCACGCATTCCTGTTCACCATTATTCATCATAAAACTAAAAACCATGACACCTTTTATTGCAGAAATCCAACCATTTGCCGGAAATGTCCCTCCCCTGGGATGGGCCTTCTGCGACGGGCAGCTGCTGCCTGTGGCAAGCAACAAGGCTCTTTTTTCACTGCTGGGCAATCGCTTTGGCGGAGACGGCCGGATCAACTTTGCCCTGCCTGACCTGAGGGGCAGGGTGCCGCTGGCGGCCAGCGACGAATACCCGCAGGGTACCTATGGTGGCCAGGAAGAAGTAGCTCTTACCGAAGCCCACATGCCTGCCCATACTCATGCGGCGTATGCATCCACTACTTCCGGTACCAGGGCTGAGAATAGCTTCTTTGGATCATTGTCTACTGCCATTTCCTGGGGCCAGGGGCCAGGCGATCTGGCCATGCACCCGGAGAGCATCAAAACCGCAGGAGAGGGAAAGGCGCATGAAAACAGGATGCCTTTTACCGCCGTTTCTTACATTATTGCCCTGCAGGGCGTCTATCCACCGCAGAATTAATACCTGCTATTTACTCAACCATTAAAACCAAACGACTATGTGGTTTCTTGCAGAGATCAGGATTCTTCCTTATGAATTTACGCCCGCGGGCTGGATGCCCTGCGACGGGCGGCCGCTTACCATTAGTGAGAACGATTCTCTTTTCCATGAGATCGGCCATATTTTCGGAGGCGACGACTATACATTCAGATTGCCCGACCTGCGCGGGAAGGTGCTGTTGCACGAGGGCGAAGGCTTTGCTTTTCCCCAGGCCGGGGGAGAGAGTGGGCATGTGCTTACCGTCAAAGAGATGGCGCAACATAAGCACCTGGCCATCGCCAGTTCCGAAAAGGCGAATGAACCTACCCCAAAACATAATTTCTGGGCCAGGGACAGGGGTTATGGAACAACACCAAATACAAAAGTGCACGAAGCGGCGCTGGGAAACACCGGCGCCGGTGAAGCCCATGATAATATGGCGCCCTTTGCGAGTGTGAACTATTGTATTGCTACAACCGGCAGGCCCCTCCGGAGCGCTGGTCTGAATCCGTTTATCGGGTTTATCACGGCAGTGCCGTTCCCGTTCGACTCCCATCCGGATTGGTTACTATGCGATGGCAGGGAACTTCCTGCATCAGGGATTTACCAAAAACTGTACAGTGTAATCGGAAATGCTTTCGGCGGCACTCGTGATCAAACGTTCAGGTTGCCGGACCTGCGTGGCAGGGTCCTAGTGGGCCAGGGAAAAGGAGAGGGGCTAAGCCGCTACCAGGTAGGTGATACCGGTGGCGCTACACAGGTGACCCTTACCGAAGCCCATCTGCCGGCCCACACCCATGACGCGATCGGGAAAATAGAAGGCGATAACCCTACCGCCAGCGATACAAGAGTATGGGCTAACGGAAGCGGCTCCAATCAGTCCAGCACGTTTGCCACAGAAAAAGGAGAAGCCCCCATGATGAACCCCGGTGTACTGAATGTTGCCGGTGAAGGCGCTCCGCATAATAATATGATGCCTTACCAGGTACTCAACTTTATCATTGCTATGGATGGGCTTTTCCCTCCAAAAGGCTAAACTATCGCTACACATACAGATTGATTTTCCAAAGCAGCAGGCCAGCCTGCTGCTTTTTGTTTGTACAGGCAGGCGATGAATGTTCCGGAATTTGCATTCATACTTTATCCGGTTCTGGCTGATCGTTTATTCAGCATATTTAACCCGCTCATTCTCAAAGGCTGTAACGTTTTGTAACGCTGTAACCCTTTGTAACACGCTCTGAAAACCCTTTGTAACGCCGGAAATTAGGAAACCGGTCTCCCGCCGGCATAGTATTGTCACGGCGGGCAAAACAGCGTTGGTTATGACAGAGAAAGTAAAAGCATGGATCGGTACGCTGGTGATCATTCTCATTTTCATGCTGCTTGGGCTGATCATATGGCTGGTATATGAGCGCCAGCTTCAGCAGCTGGATAAGGAACAGGAAGAAATCATACAGGGCGCCGGGGCCCGGTAACACAGGCAATCATTCTTCATTATAAAACCAAACAACTATGTACATTCCTTTTGTAGGCGAGATCAAACAATTCAGCGGTGACTATGCTCCAAAAGATTGGGCACTTTGCGACGGTCAGCTGTTGTCTGTAGAAAAAAATGATGTGCTTTATGCCCTGATCGGTAACAAATTCGGCGGCGATGGCGTTACCAACTTTGCATTGCCCGACCTCCGTGGCAGGGTGCCCATCCATGCCAGTGCCAATTATCCATTCGGTAGTCATGGCGGACAGGAGCAGGTAACGCTTAACGTAGCCGAACTGCCGTCCCATACGCACACAGCCTATGCGTCGGGCAATGTCATTCCCAACAACGTAGGTCCTGACCATGGTTACTGGGGATCCATCCCCTCTACTTTTGCCTGGGCAACCGGCCCCGGCGACCAGCTCATGCACCCTGACTCCATCAAGGCATCCGGCCAGGGACAGCCACACGAGAACCGGGTTCCGTACGTAGCGGTTTCCTACATCATTTCACTGACAGGAATATTTCCCAACAGGAGTTTAGCTGCTAAGTCAGCAACAGATGCTCATGAATGGTCGCTTGGAGAGATCAGGGCTTTGCCATACGATTTTGCACCCGCTCAATGGGTATTTTGCGACGGGCAATCCATGCATGTGAACGAGAATCAATCACTTTTCTCCCTGATCGGGTATACCTACGGTGGCAGCGGGCCTATCTTCAAGCTTCCTGACCTGCGGGGAAAAGCGCTGCTGCATGCCGGCAATGGCTACGAAGTAGGCAAGGGAGGAGGCGAGAGCAACCATAGGCTGGTCATCAAAGAAATGGCGGCACACAAACACCTGCCGGTTGCCAGCTCCAAACCTTCCGATGAAGGGAATCCCAAGCATAATTACTGGCCCAGGGATAAGCCCTACCGGGACGACAACAACACCAGGCTGCACCCGGACGCGCTTAAAAAAGCCGGGGAGGACCAACCGCATGATAATATGGCGCCCTATCTCAGCCTGCATTATTGCATTGCCGTTGATGGCGACTTTCCTGTGCCTACGATCATGGAAGATTATACCGGGGCGATCAAACCCTTCCCGATGGGAAGAGTCTTCGAGTTTCCCTGGTTTCCCTGTGATGGCCGCTATTTGCCGGCCACCCAGTTTCCTGACCTGTACAAAGTCATTGGCAACAAATATGGCGGGGATAGCACGATGTTCCGGGTACCCGATCTGGGTGGCCGGGTGATGATCGGCCAGGGAAAAGGGGAAGGACTGAGCCGCTACCAGGCAGGCGATAAGGGCGGCGCCGCCGAGGTAGCGCTGACTGAAGCACAGCTGCCGGCTCACCAGCATGTTCCGTCCGCGAAAATAGAAGGTAGCTTCGTCAGTGCCAATAACACCGCGGTATGGGCGAATGGTGCAGGCAAGAATACACTGGGATTTGCCACAGAACCGGGCACGTCTCCTGTCATGCACAGCGGTACTATTGGCGTGGAAGGTGAAGGCGCACCGCACAATAACATGATGCCTTACCAGGTGGTGCTGTTCAGCATTAATGTAAAAGGTATTATGCCTGCCCATTAACAGGATTCATCGGCATTGACCACCACTCTTTTGATCAGCAGCAGTAGTAATACTGCTGCTTTTTTTGTGCGCTATTCATCTATTATCATTTTATGTCATTTTGATCTTATTGATTTTCATTTTCTGTAACGCATGGTAACGCCTGCCTGTAACGATGTGTAACAGCGGCTGAAACCTTTTGTAACAGGGACTGAAACCCTTTGTAACGCCGGAAATTAGGAAACAGCCTTTCCTGCGGCGTACACTTGTTCCCGTGCCGGTTGGCATCCTGCTATGTCTGAAAAAGCAAAGACCCGGATCTACACGCTGGTGATCATTTTCATTTTCCTGCTGCTCGGCCTGATCGTGTGGCTGGTATATGACAGCCAGTTGGAAAAGCTGGATCGTGAGCAGGACGAAGTGATACCGGACAAAACCATCGTTCATTAATTATTCACCATAAAACCAAACACATGGACTTCTTTATCGGAGAGATCAAACAGTTTTCAGGGGACTATGCCCCCCGGGGATGGGCGTTTTGCGATGGACGATTATTACCCAAGGCTGAAAACGACGCGCTTTTTGGCCTAATCGGTACCCGGTTCGGCGGGGACGGCCACACAACTTTTGCACTGCCCGACCTGTGCGGGCGGGTACCGCTGGGCGCTATCGACAAGTACCCCATCGGGCACAAAGGCGGCCATGAGGAAGTGATCCTCACAGAGCAACAATTACCGGTTCACACCCATATTGCCCACGCTTCGGGTAACAGTACTCCCAATAATACAGGGCCTGAAAACGGGTTCTGGGGAACCAGCAGTTCTAACTTCACCTGGTCGCTGGGACCGGGCAACCAGGTTATGCACCCGGACTCCGTACAGCCGGCCGGGCAGGGGCATCCCCACGAAAACCGGATCCCCTTCGTCACCATTTCCTACATCATCGCGCTGGAAGGCGTTTTTCCCGTCGAGGGCTGATGTATCGCTTATAACCACTCAGTTCACTCATTTATTAAATCGTAAAAAAACAGTATGTCACAACAACAAAACGATAATACTTTTTGGATGATGTCGGAAATCAGGCTTTTCCCCTTTGGTTTTGCACCCAGGGGATGGGTTCGCTGCCAGGGGCAGGTATTGCTGGTCAACGACTACCCGGCGCTTTTCGCACTGATCGGCTATACATTCGGAGGCAGTGGCGGCACCTTTCACCTGCCCGATCTGCGGGGAAGGGTGCTGCTGCACACCAACAATGACTACCGGGTAGGCCAGGCCGGCGGTGAAGAAGCGCATGTGCTCACCGCCAAAGAAATGGCCGCACACCGGCACCGGGCGATGGGGAGCTCCAAACCTTCTGATGAGAATAATCCCAAGCATAATTTCTGGCCCCGGGACAAGCCCTACCGCACCGATACCAATGTAAAGCTGCATAAGGAAGCGCTCGGGAGAGCGGGAGGAGACAAGCCTCACGATAATATGGCCCCTTTCCTCAGCCTCAATTATTGCATTGCCCTGACCGGGCGCTATCCCTCGAACTCGGTGGATGAAGACTACATGGGTACGATCAAAGCCTTCCCGTTCCTCCGGCCTATCGGGTATCCCTGGGCCGTCTGCGACGGCAGTGAGCTGCCCATCGCGCAACACACCAAGCTGTTTTCCATACTGGGCAACCGGTACGGCGGAGATGGTACCCGTACGTTCAGGCTGCCCGACCTGCGCGGCAAGGCTACGCTGAGCCAGGGGAAAGGCGAAGGACTAAGCCGCTACCAGGTTGGTGATACCGGGGGCGCTGCCAAGGTAGCGCTGACAGAAGACCAGCTGCCGCCACACCAGCATACGCCCGGAGGGAAAATTATAGCTGACGGACCCAATGCCAACGAAAACGCAGTATGGGCCAACTCACGGGTGGAGAACTTCAATGGATTCGCCACGGAAAAAGGGACCGGACCGTTGCTGCATCCCAACGCCCTGGATGTGGAAGGCGAAAGCGCACCGCACAACAATATGATGCCTTACCTGCCGATGATGTTTATCATTGCAGTGGAAGGCATCGATCCGCCAAGGCATTAAGCCGTACCGGAAATAATCATCGTTCTGCAGCAGGCATGAAGCCTGCTGCTTTTTTTATGATAAACTGCAGCGGAGAACTAATACAGGATGAGCACAATCACGGACCGGTTTGATGCGGGTCAGTAATAGCCGCCCTGCTTTGCGTTTGCTTTGTAAAAACAAAAGCCATGTTCGGTACATTAAATGAACAGGAGATCGAAGAGCTGCTGCACGATGAGCTGGTGGGCCGTATCGGCTGCCATGCCGGTGATACCACGTACGTAGTGCCGATCAGCTATGCCTATGACGGGCAGTTTGTGTATGGTCGCACGTTCGAAGGAATGAAGGTGGCCCTGATGCGGCAAAATCCGGCCGTTTGTTTCCAGGTAGACAATACACGCAACCTGGCCAACTGGAAGAGCGTGATCGGCTGGGGCGAGGTTGAAGAGCTCAGCGATGAAGCGGCACGTAAGAAGGCATTGCATTGCCTGAATGCCCGCTTGTTGCCTGCCATCAGCAGCGCTACCATGCGGGTGGCGGCGGCCTGGCCGTTTACCGACGATGAAGACGACAAGGCGCCCGGCATTCTTTTCCGGATCCGGCTCACAACAAAGACAGGGCGGTTCGAGCGCAACAACGACGGTTATTTTTTCGCTTCCTGACATCCGGTAGCAGGCGTTCTTTCGTATCTGGAGTACAGCTTTACTTTTCTCTCATACCCCAACATCGCGGCAGCAAGGCCTGCTGGTCTTGCTGGCCGCGTTTTTATTTATCGGCCTCAGCCGGTATGGCAAAACAGGTATAGGTAGCTGAGCTCCTGACCGGGCAGCTTTTCGGTTATGATATGTTTCGTATAAGCGGTAACGGGGTAGCCGTGAATCCCTGTATATCAGAAAGCCCTGGGCGCAGCAGGTTGGGGCGGTTGTTTCACCAATGCCTTTTCTTTCACCATGGCCCTGATGATCCTGCCTGCCGGCCATACAGCCGGTTTGTTCAGCTTATCTGCGGCAAAGGGTTCGGTGCGCAGGGTAAGGGCTGCTTCCAGCGTGGAGAGGTCAAATAGAATGCTTTCCCAGTAATACGGTTCCTGCCCGGTGGCAGGTGCGGCGGCCAGGTTCTTATAGTTCCAGATGCGGTCGTAATAATAACTGTGCGGGTGGCGGTAAGGCCCGCTTTTCGATAGCGAGGATTCCGGTACCGGCGCCAGGGTCAGCACCACATCGATCCCTGCATCGCAAAGCGTGAGATAGGTTTGCTGTTCGCCCAGTCCCGACAACCCGTTGGCACCAAACCGGTCCAGCGAAGAGACGGCATGGTAACCCAGTTCCCGCAACCCGGCCACGAGCTCTGATTCGGCCTTCTTCCGCAGCAGGCTGTCTTTGTCCGGCAGGATGGCTACCACCAGTACCTGCCGGTAACGTGTGGGAAAAACCGTATTGGCCTTCCAGGCCGTCGTAATGCGTCGGGAGGAACAGCCGGCCAGCAACAGGACTGTAAAGCCTGCCAGGAAAACAGCGATGCCAAAACGGGTAAAATATCTCATAAGCGGGAACTACCCTGCAACAGAGGTAGTGAAGCCCAAAGCTAAGCAGTTTACGATAATTACCAGGTCGATCAGCAGGCTCAGGAAAAATATGGGCAGGGTAACACGGGTAGGCAGCGCTGCCAGGTTGGTCACCAGCGCCATACCCATGGATCCGATGGCAAACGGCCAGAAGATGGGGTTATTGCCGGACAGTACGATGAACAGTATGGTCAGCGGGGTAAACACACAGCCGTGACCGGCAATGATAATGCCCAGCCAGGCCAGCCGGCTCTTTTCCTGGGCTTTGCACCAGGCGAAAAAACGGTGAACGATCGGTTTCTTTCTTTCTGCGGCGAAATAGGCTGGTATATAAGCCTGTTCTATTGTTTTCATTTGATACAATGTTTAAAAGACAAAAATGCGCCGTTATCGCTGCGCCGCAGCTGATGTGCATTACCGCAAAACCTGATTTATCCGGCAGTCGAGACTGACCAAGATCAGGTCCTCTGTTCCTGCTGCGTCATGCAATAGGATGGTATGCCATGATAATTTTGTACCAGCTAGGATAATATTTAAATGAGCGTAATGATGTTGGTAATCTCGGCAGACAAAGCGATACAGGAAGTGCAGCACGATTTCAGTGCCCGTTACCCCTTCTTAAAGCTGGATTTTTACAAGACCGGTGCTGAAGTGCCCGGGGCGCCACGACGGCACCTGCAGCATTCTGCCCTGCTCAGGGAAGCAGGGTTGAAAAATGAAGGCGCCATCGAGATCAGTGATGATATGACAGTAGCAGAGCTGGAAGCCCTGTTTCGGAAGAGCTTCGGGCTGTCTGCCCAGGTATCGCGCAAATCCGGCATTATGTGGCTGGAGACCACCATCACTGACGGCTGGAGCCTGCGCAAGCAGAATGAACATGGGAAGGAAATATCGGAGGGCGGTTGAGGAAGTTTTGAAAGTTTAAGATCTGGCTATCTGGTAACTTATTGAAGGCAGACAGGTGTAAGTTGAGAAAGTTGAATGTTTGAAGTTCTGCTGTCAGAAGGTTACCAATACCAGCATGACACTTTAAACTTTTAAACCTTAAACTTTACACCAGGCCGTAACAGGCTGCAGGAAAGGTTAACCTTTCTCAATAAAGCAGGTTCCTTAACTTCTCTGCATCGGCCACCCTTATTTTCCCTTCCTTAATATCGATCAGTTTTTCGCTTTTGAAATCACTAAGAGTCCGGATCAGCGATTCGGTAGCGGTGCCTACATAATGTGCAATGTCTTCCCGCGATATCTCGATGGGATTGTTGCCGGCGCCGGTATTGTATTTGCCATGCAGGTCGGCCAGCGCCCGTGCCACCCGCTTGCGCAGCGAGCTGTAGGCCAGGCTGAGCAGGCGCTCTTCCTTTTCTTTTACATTCTGGGTGATGATGCGGATGAACTTGGCCGCTACATTGATGTCGCCATAGATCATCTGCAGAAAATCATCTTTGGGAATTTGTATGATCTCTGCATCCTCCAGCACCACGGTGGTGTCATCATAGTTCTTGTCTTCGATCAGTGCCGGGTAACCGATAAAGTCGCCCTCGCTGAAAATATCGGTGATATAGTCTTTCCCATCCTCGTGCGTGCGAAAGCCTTTTACTTTCCCCCGGACAAGATAATACAGGAACCGTGGCCGCCTGCCTTCTTCATACAGCGTTTGCTTTTTGCGGTAGCTCTCGATATTATACTGTTCCGACAGGCGGTCGATCATGCCGGCATCCCTGGCATCCTTCAGGAACTGGCTGATGCCCTGCGGAGACAACGCATATTTCTGCTGCAACACTTCTGCTTTTTTCAGCCGGATCTCGATGGCGTTCAGCAGCTCGATCTCGTCGAAGGGCTTGGTCACATAATCATCGGCGCCCATTTCCATGCCCTTCCGGAAGTCGGTACGCTCCGTCTTTGCGGTCAGGAAAATAAAAGGAATATTCTGGCCTTCCGGATTTTTGCGAAGCAGGTGCAGCACACCATAGCCGTCCAGTTCCGGCATCATGATATCGCACACGATCACATCGGGTTTTTCCTTCAGTGCCAGCTCGATGCCTTTCCTGCCATTCTCGGCAGTCAGCGTCTTGTAGCCGGCCAATTCCAGTATCTCTGCGGTGTTATCCCGGATGTCCGGGTGGTCGTCGATCACTAAAATGGTTTTCATGCAGTCGCTGTTTTTTTATTGGGAATGGTAAGGGTCACGGTCGTTCCTTCATTCAGCCGGCTGTCGATGGCTGCTTCGCCGCCGATCAGGTCCAGGTAGCGCTTCACGATGTGCAGGCCCAGCCCGGTACCCTGGATGTTAAGCGCATTGCCGCCGCGGAAAAAACTGGTAAACAGGTGTTCCATATCCTCTGCACCGATACCGATGCCCTGGTCCTGCACGAGGATCACGGCCTTGCCGGTGTCCGCCACTGTCGTAATGCTGATAGGTGAGCCTTCGCCGGAAAATTTGCTGGCATTGGTGACCAGGTTGATGATCACATTTTTTAGCAGCTTTTTATCGGAGCAGATGACGGCTGTGCCGCTATAGGACAGGTAGATCTGCTGGTTTTTTTTCAGCAGGCCTTTTATTTCATCGCTGGTCGTGTGCAGCAGCTCTTTCAGGTCGAATTCATCGTTGCTGCTCAGCACCTTTCCTTCGTCCAGCTTGCCGAGCGAAAGGAAATCTTCCAGGACATCATTCAGATGCTTTACCGAAGACCGGATCTTCTCTACATGCCGTATCCGCTTATCCTGCTCTTCCGTGGTAATGTATTTTCCCAGCAGGGAGGCAGAGGAAAGAATGGTGCTCAGGGGAGTCCTGAACTCGTGCGAGGCCATGGAAACGAACCGGCTTTTAATCTCATTCAGCTGCTTTTCCTTGTCCAGCGCTTCACTCAGCTCTTCCTGCGATTGCTCCAGCCGCTGCAGCGCTTCCCGCAGGATCAGGGTACGTTCTTCCACCTTGGCCTCCAGTTCTGCATTCAGCTTGCGTATTTCCTGGCTGATGCGTTCCAGCTCTTTTTGCTGGTGCAGCATATTGCTTTCAATCTCCTTCCGTCGTGTAATGTCCACGATAAAGGCAATGACAAATGTTTCATCAGCCCGTTTATAGTAGCTGAGGCTTACTTCTACCGGCAGGTTGGCGCCATCCTTTTTCCGGGCGTACAGGTCGCGGCCATGCCCCATGGCCCGGTTGGAGGGGTCTTTATAAAAACCTTCCCGCAGCTGGTGATGATGTGGCCTTACCTTGTCGGGTATCAGGATCTCGATAGGTTTGCCGGCGATCTCGCCGCTGTTGTATCCAAACATTCTTTCCGCTGCGGGATTTACCAGCACGATATTGCCGGCACCGTTGGTCAGGATGATCCCTTCGGTTGCATTTTCAAAAAGTGAAGTAAGGTGAGAAGTATCTGCAAGCATATACAGGGAATTCAGGAGCTCAAATTATCGAAATTGCATGAAACGCCACTTGTAAACATGCAGGTTCAGAGGCGCTCCAGCAATTCTTTTTCCATATGGATGACGCGGGGAAACAGGATGTTGTTTTCAAGATAGATATGTTGGGTAAGGTCATGGTCCAGCTCTTTCAGCCGGGACAGGATCACCCGGTGGCTGGTGCAGGCTCCGGGCGGGGGGGTATAATTACCGGTCAACCCGCGGAAACTGAAAAGGATATTCGTCAGTATTTCGTGTTCGCTGTCCATGAGCTTTGCTACCGGCTTGCGGAGTGTTTTTACCAGCAGGCCTGCAAACGAATCACTGGCATGGTAGGCATGCGCTACCTGCCGCAGGTAGGGGAAGATCACTTCTTCCTCGTGTTGCAGGTGGGGAATGATCCCGCTCTCCAGCCTGGCTACATGGCTGCTGATGGTGGTATAATAGGGATATTTGCCGGTATGCTCTTCGGCAAAATCCCGCAGCGATTCGCCCAGGGCCGGGATGGTGGTGTACAGGTAGCGGTGATGGACATTGATGATATAATCTGTCAGGAAATCGATGGACCATGTTTCAAAAGGCAGGGCCGGACTCACCTGGAGGATACGCGTGGCCCGGTCCAGCTCTTCCATCAGCATGGCCAGGTCGATTTGCTGCGTTGCACATACCATTTCCAGCGGCCAGCGGCCCCCGCAGCAATACCCGATCCCGTATTTGCGAAAAATATCTGCCGTGCGGTAATCCTGCCGCACGATCTCCGATGCGGAAGACTTTGGATTGATATCGATGGCGGGCAGGAACATTCCTGTTGCAGGAAGGGGGTTGGAGACGATCATACGCCGTAAAAATACCCGTCAGGCCGGGATAAGGACCTGATTTTAATCAGTTCCTTACCTGATGATGCTCAGGGTACTGGCTGGTGTTCAGGCTGCGGTGCGGTCAGGGCATCGTGTTGAAGCGGTCATAATAAGCCTGCTCAAGGGCTTTGCGGTGATCAGGATGTGCGATCCCGATCAGTGCCCTGGCCCGTTGCTTCAGGTTTTTGCCAAACAGGTTGACGATGCCGTGCTCGGTGACCACCCAATGTACATGCCCCCGCGTGGTGACCACGCCGGCGCCTTCTTTCAGGAAGGAAACGATGCGCGATTGACCTTTTGAAGTAACGGAAGGAAGCGCAATGATGGGTTTTCCTCCTTCGGACAGGGAAGCTCCGCGGATAAAATCCATTTGTCCGCCGATGCCGGAGTACTGGTAGGTGCCCATGGAGTCGGCGCAAACCTGGCCGGTCAGGTCGATCTCGATGGCGCTGTTGATAGCTGTTACTTTCGGGTTTTGCCGGATCACGCTGGTATCGTTTACATACGCGATGTTCATGACACGGATGGCCGGGTTGTCGTGTACGAAATCGTAGAGCCGGCGGGTGCCGGCCATAAAGCCGGTAACAGAGCGGCCTTTGTTCAGCTTTTTGCGGCTGTTATTGATCACGCAGCTCCGGAGAAGCGGGATAATGCCGTCGGAAAACATTTCGGTATGGATGCCCAGGTCTTTGTGTCCGGTTAAGTTTTGCAGCACCTGGTCCGGTATGCTGCCGATGCCCATTTGCAGCGTAGCGCCATCTTCCACCAGCGAAGCCACATGCCGCCCGATCTGCCGCACGCTTTCGCTTACGTTGGCGGAGTAGTCCACTTCAGGCAGCGCTGCTTCCTGCTCTACCATCGCATGGATCTTATCCATATGAATAAACCCGTCGCCATGAGTGCGCGGCATCCGCGGGTTTACCTGGGCAATGACCAGCCGGGCCGTATCCACAGCCGCCCGGGCAATATCGACCGAAGTGCCCAGCGAGCAATAGCCATGCGCATCGGGCGGCGATACCTGCACCAGGGCCACATCCAGCGGCAGGAAGGACTGCTGAAACAGCCGGGGTATCTCGCTCAGGAAGATGGGTACATAATCGCCCTGGTCGCTGTTGACCACGGCGCGGGTATTGGCCGATACGAACAGGGAGTTGAAAAAGAAGCTGCCGGCAAATGCCGGATCTGCAAAGTCTGCTTCGCCCAGCGTGGTGATGCTCACCAGCTCCACGTCGCGTAGCTCTGCATGGCGGGCCTGCAGGGCTTTGACCAGGTGTACCGGAGTAGCAGCGCTGCCATGGAGAAAAACACGATCGCCTGATTTGATCAATTGCACTGCCGCCGCCGCGGAGATAAACCGGTCCTTGTTCATAAATAAAGTTGGATGCATAACAGTTTGATGATGCAAAGCTACTCCCTGTTGCGGTAAGGCGGGAGATCGCCGGGCTGACCTTACTCATCCGGAATGCTGATTATAATCAGTGCCGGCCCTTCGGTTCTGTCATGTAATGGTCAAAATGCCGCGGATAGTTTTGCCGCTGAAAACTAATGTATATGGAACCTTGGAACGAAAAGAAATTCATCCCGAAAGGAGCCTTCGCTTTCTTCATCCTGCTGATCCTGCTCTCCCTTGTTTTCTGGTATGGCATCTACTGGCTTATGATTGAAAACACTAAATAATCAGACTATGCTAATCGATAAATCCGAAAAAAAGGCCCTGGCCGTGACCATGGCCGTGATCGCCCTGTTTGTTTTCTCCCTGCTCTATGCGCGCAACAAATACAAAAGCGATGTGCCCGAGTGCCTGCCTTATGACAAGGCGTATACGGAGGCAAAGATCAACCGGCTGGACTCTACCACTTACCAGGTGTTTTCCGTGGCCTCCATGTGGCAGTTTGAGCCGGCGGAGATTTACCTGCCGGTCGGCAGCGAAGTAGATTTTTACCTTACGTCGAAGGATGTGGTGCACGGGTTCAATATCTCCGACAAGAATGTGAACATGATGGCCGTGTACGGCGCCATCAACAAGACTACTGTAAAGTTTGACAAGCCCGGCGTATACAATATCGTCTGCCACGAATATTGCGGCGTAGGCCACCAGAACATGCGGGCGCAGGTGATCGTAAACTATCCGGAAGCGAAATAATTTATAAAAACTGACGAGTTATGCAGGTAACCAAAACATTCAAACGGATCATTTTCCTGGAGCTGGCCATTCCCGTGGCCTTGCTGATCATCGGCATCTACCACGGGTTGATGCAAACGGTATACAGGGCCGGTGTATTGCAGCAATCCTCTTTTGCAAAGCTGGATTATTACCAGGGCCTTACGCTGCATGGCGTGATCAATGCCGTGGTGCTGACCTCATTTTTCGCCGTGGCATTCGGGCATGTGACCATGGCCTTTTATCTCAAAAAGGAACCCAATAAAAAAGTGATGTGGCTGAGCTGCTGGCTCATGATCATCGGCACGGTGATGGCCGCCTGGGCTATGCTGGCGGGCAAGGCTTCCGTGCTCTACACCTTTTATCCGCCATTGAAGGCACACCCGCTGTTTTACCTCGGCGCCGCCTTGCTGATCGTGGGCTCGTGGATCCCCCTGTTCAACTGGGCGCGGATGTACATGCGGTGGAAAAAGGAAAACCCGGAGACCAAGACACCGCTGGCTATTCTCGGTACGCTCATCAATTTTATCATCTGGTTTGTATGCACCCTGGCCGTGGCCTACGAGGTGCTGGTGCTGCTGATCCCCTGGTCCGTGGGCTGGACAAAGACGGTGAACGTGAACCTGGCAAGAACGCTGTTCTGGTTCTTTGGTCACGCGCTGGTGTATTTCTGGCTGCTGCCCGCCTACATCATGTTCTATACCGTGCTGCCCAAAGTGGCCGGTGGCAAATTGTATTCCGATATGGCAGGCCGGATCGCCCTGTTCCTCTTCCTGCTGTTTTCCATACCGGTAGGGGTACACCACCAATACAGCGATCCCACTATCACACAAGGTGTAAAGTTCCTGCATGGTATGCTGACCTACGGCGTGGCCATTCCCAGTTTCATCACGGCCTTTACCATTGCGGCTTCGCTGGAGTATGCCGGCCGGAAACGCGGCGCCAAAGGGTTGCTGGGCTGGATGAAGAAGCTGCCGTATTTTGATGAGAACCGGTTCCTCTTCGGTTATTTTATCTGCGGGCTTATCCTGTTCATCTTTGGTGGCGTCACTGGTATTGTCAATGCTTCGTATTCACTGAACAGCGTAGTGCACAACACTGCCTGGATGCCCGGCCATTTTCACATGACGGTGGCGGGCCCTGTATTCCTCAGCATCGTGGGCATGAGCATTTACCTGTACTCGAAAATGAGCGGCAAACGCATCTTCCTGCCCAAAGTGAATACGATCATACCCTACCTGTGGATGACCGGCATGCTGATCTTTTCTTTTGGCATGAGCTGGGGCGGGCTGCGGGGCGAACCACGAAGGACCAACCTGGGCCTGACCTACCTGAATCCGGACAATGAGCTGTTCCGCCCCGACTGGGTGCCCACAACCCTCATTGCCCTGCTGGGCGGCTTTATCATGTTCGTGGCCGGCATGCTGTATATCCTGGTGTTTTTCGGTACCCTGCTGCGGAAGAGAACGGCGGAAGGCGAATTGGAGATACCTGTCAGCGAGGCCTACCACGATGAAAAACGGGTACCGCTCTTCGACAGGTTCAAGCCCTGGATCATTGCGATGGTGGTCATCCTGCTGATCGCCTACATCCCGGCGCTGCTGAACGTGAACAAGAACAGCGGTCCCAAAGCGCCGCCTTTCAACATCGATAATCCCATGCCCGTCACTGCCAAATAATAACAATGAGAAAACGCTATACCACCACCCTGTTTATCGGCATCGTGATCGTGCTGCCGGCTGCCGCCTGGGCTATGATAAACTGGTACGGCCATACATTCCAGTCGCTCCCCGTGATTGCCGGCCGGCCCGGCAGCAAACAGGAACACCGGATCAGTGACTTCCGGTTGCTCAACCAGCAAGGGGAGGAGCGGAGCATCACCGGCTGGAACAGGAAGATCGTGATAGCCGATTTCTTTTTCACACATTGCCCGGCCATCTGCCCGAAAATGACAAGCAACATGAAACGGCTGCAGCAGGCTTATGGCCCTGGTACGGGCGTCTGGTTTGCTTCCTTTACCGTCGACCCGGGCCGCGACAGCAGCCTGCAGCTGAAGCGGTATGCAGAACGGTTTGAACTGGACCTGCGCAACTGGGACCTGCTGACAGGTGATAAAAAAGAATTGTACCGGCTGGCCCGCAACAGCTTTATGATAGTGGCTACGGATGGCGATGGCGGTCCCGGCGATTTTATTCATAGCGACAAGCTGGTCCTGGTCGATCCGCAGCAACGGATAAGGGGCTATTACGACGGCACCGACCAGGATGAAGCGGACCGTTTACTGAACGATATTAAAAAACTGCAACATGAAAACTAAACAATTGCTCCTGGCCCTGTTTGCCTTAGTGGCATCTGCATCGCTGTGGGCCGGCCCGGTAGAAGAAGGCAAAACGATCTTTATGACACGCTGTGCCGGCTGCCACAATGTTAACAAAACGCTCACCGGCCCTGCGCTGGGAGGCGTGGACAAGCGGCATTCCATCGGGTGGATCGTAAAGTTTGTACAATCGTCCCGCATGCTTGTACAAAGCGGCGATAGGGAAGCGGTGGCCATCTTCCAGCAATTCAACAGCGTGTCCATGCCCGATCATCCGGACCTGACTGCGGATAACATCAAAAGCATCGTGGAATACATCCAATCTGCCGTGGTGGTAGCCGATGCCAAAGCGCCGTTTGCCAAACCGGGCAAATTACAGACCCTCTACAAGCCCCTGTCGCTTGGCGCTGACGGCTGGCTATTTGCAGGTTTCCTGCTGGTGGTGGCATTGCTGGTAGGCGTATTATTACTGGCCGTACACCTGAGGAAGCTGCACCCGGTTGATGCTGCCCCAGGAAACCAAGGCCGATAGCCGGCTAAATTGACCTTTTGCAGCGGCCGGGTATATCGTCAGCTACAGGATTGCCATACCACTGCTGCCGATAAAGTGCCTGGCGATCAGTCACTGCCGCGATGACACAAGAAAGAACAGGCGGATTTCATGGTAAACGTTTTGAGGCCGT
>JBEVLT010000191.1:0-26090 GCA_040509055.1 Chitinophagaceae bacterium | reverse complement strand
GACGCTGCCTGGAAATTTCTTGGCATCGTCAATGCACTGCCGGCTGAATTGCGCAAAGGAAAAAACAGGGTTCACCTTATTCATGAAGTATTTCAATACACGGGTTTTGTTTTTTCAAAAAACAAGCTGAAGGATGCGGTGGATGAGCTGAGTGGCGGCCGCCTGAATACCATCCTTTCTGAAGACGGGGAAGCGATTACAAAAGAGCAATTCATGGCTCACCTGGGCTACCTCGCCGGTGCGCTGGAGCGGTTTCCGTCTGCAGCACGGCTGGAATTGAAATTAAGGGCAGGGGTGGATGAGCTTCCGGATCCGGCGCCGGTTGTGCCTCCGGAACCTTTGCCCGGCGACCTGTTTGAACAACTGGCAGAAGACCCGCGCACACAGGGACTCGTAAGACTGGCCGACCGGTTGATAGCGGTATTACATATACCCATGCACTCGCAGGCCAGCGGCGACCTGTCCTACGGCGGTATTTCCGATATCACCAACCGCGGCAATTATGACCGGCTGCTGCTCAGCGAGCTGGCGCACGACGACCTGTTGCTGACGGCCAGGCTCGTCAATAACGAGGCGCTTTATTACCGCCGGGAAGAGCCGCCGGACAATCCCAAACGGAAACGGACGCTTTTGCTCGACATTACCCTGAAGATGTGGGGCATTCCCCGGGTTTTTGCCATTGCTGCCGCCCTTGCGTGTGTCCGCAACTCCAGGCATGGCGAACAGGTCGAAGCCTATGCCTTGGGAGGAGAGGGGTACACGGCTGTTGACCTTGCTTCCAAAGAAGGCGTGATCCGCGCTCTTGAACTGCTGCATCATTCCCTTCATTGCGGCCGTTCCCTGCAGGCGGTGCTAAGCGACCTTCCGGCCTCTGATCAGCATGAATATATCCTTATTACAGATGCCCGGCAGCTAGTGTATCCGGCCTTCCATGCCTGCCTGCAAACGGTAAAAGAGTCGCTGGAATTTGTGATCACGACCAGCCGGGAGGGTGACCTGCGGTTTTTCGGATGCAATAAAGGAAGAATGAAGCTGCTGAATGCAGCGAAGCTGGATCTTGACGAGCTGTTGTTTGCGCCACGGCCTGGTGCAACGGCTATTAAAAAGGGAATCAACACCCCGGCGTTCATGGACCTGTCGCCTCCGCCACTCCTGTTTCCCAAAACCCGGATCAAACAGTCGGCGGAGCGGTTGTTTGTCATCGAAGGCGCCGGTATTGTTGTGGTCAATGAGGCCCAGCGCGTTTTGCTGCTGACCGAAAGAGGTAAAGGGGCGCAGGAACTGCTGAGCTTTATCGAAAAAGGCACGTATACCTTTGGTTCGCAAGGCGTGGGTTGTTTATATATCCTGGTCAACAATCGCCAGCGCAAGTTCCTGAAGTTTTATAAGCTACATCTTTCCTCAGACCACTTTGCGGGTTTCAATCTTTCAGACGAGGTACAGTTCGCCAACCAGGCTTCGTTTCATGGGTCAGCATTGTATATACGTGCAGACTATGCCTCTTTTTTATTCGATTGCCATAGCTGCGAGGTTACGGAAAAGAAAGAATACGGTGGTTATAATGATAAAATAGGGCCGGTAGCAGCCGGTACTGCAAAGAATGCATTACAGGTATTGAACAGTTACCTGCCGGGCGGCCATGTTATGCACAGCATTATGTACAAGGTGCGGGAAGTGTATGTCAGCAACGAATCAGCGTTGGTGATTGGTAACTATACCCTGGAACTGGCATGGAACGACCATAATATCAGGATCAGGGAAAATAGAGTTAAAAAGGCAGGATTCTGGTATGCAAAAGAGATCCAGTCCAATATACAGCTGCTTCCCCAAAGGAATATTAAATTTAACATAAGAGCCTGGAGCGATGGCAGCACGGCCACCATCGACTCCCGGGGGCTGCTGCATTTGAAGAGCTCGGATACGACCCTGCCGGAAATAACGATTGTGCTGGTGACCGGTGGACATACAACCTGCTGGTCATCTGACGGATATGCGGCAGGATCATCCTATTTTATACCTGAAAAGCAGCTGTCCGTTATTGCTGCCCAAACTTTTTACGACACGTATATCCGGCCCTTCATCAACCGGTTGAAACAGACATGAACCTGTACCTGCGACATAACAGTAATCTTCATCCTCCTCCTGCTGCGGCTTTTATCCGTGGTGCCGCTGCGATGGCCTGGCTAAAAGAGATCGACAGATGGGGCCTGCCTGCCGCAGAGCTGGAATGCTATTTCCTGCCGGAGTCTGTTCAGTCCCCTGCTCCTGCCGGGCTCCTTGTCATTTTCAAAGACGCCGGGAAGATCAAAGATATCGTCATCGCAGAACCGTATACCTGTATAGGCGGGAAACTCTACATTCCCGTTGATGCAGAATTATTACCGCAGGTCAGCGCGGCAGAATGGCAGGACCTGCTGGTTTGGGAGCGACAGGTCTTCCATCCTTCTATTGGATTTGTGGGATTTGAAAAGGCGGACCAGGTAAGTTTATCGGACTTGTTTAGCTACAGCGAGACATCGGATGCCGACTGGAGCTTTGCCCACCCGGGTTTGCCGGATCGTCCGCGGCTGGAAGAAATACGGGTTGAACGGCCTTCGGCGGAGGAGCTGATCGAAACGATCAAAGAAGAGATCGGGCAAAAGCCGCTGGAAGATATACCAGCTGATCCGGCAGAAGAATCTTCGGCGCTCAGCCGGCTGCTGGACCGGCTGAAGATGGGACTACTGAAAGGAGGACTATTTGCGGCAGCAGGACTAAACCGGCTGATGCCGGAAGGAAATCCATCTGCCGGCAGGCATGATCCTTCCGGCAAACCCGGCTTCCTGCAACAGCTGCAGGAGTGGCTGGCGCAAAACCTGGGGAAGCTGCAGGAAAAGCGTGACAACGAGATCGGGCGCCTGCTCAAACTATTTGATGAGAACAGGGACGAAGCGTTGCAGTATGCCATCCCGCTCGATTCGCAGTATCTTAAGCGAGGCAACCAAACCGGTTCCGGCCATCTCATGCGCCGGTCAACGCAATTTGACCTGGACAGGCTGGGCGGCGGCGAGGCCGTCGATTACTGGGATATCGGCCATCATTACCATAGCTTGCGGACTAAATACCTCGATGCTGCCCAGAAAGAAATAGAGCGGAAAAACTTCAAAAAGTCCGCGTATATCTATGCGCATTTGTTAGCCGATTTTAATTCGGCCGCCAACGTGCTGGAGCAGGGAGGCCTGTACCGCGAAGCCGCTGCCCTGTACCAGGATCATTTAAAGAATATTGCCTCTGCCGCTGAATGCCTGGAGCGGGGCGGGCTCTACCACGAGGCTATTGAGCTGTATGACGATATGGGCAGGCATGAAAAAGCCGGCGACCTGTATATGCGACTGCAGCTGCCCGAAAAAGGAGAACAGCAGTATGAAAAATATATTGCGGAGCGGCTGTCCCAAAGCGAGCACCTCGATGCCTCGCGGGTGATGACCGAGAAACTGTATCAAACCGCGCGGGGCAAACAAACTCTGCTGGAAGGCTGGAAGGAATCGCGGCAGTCAGAAGCTTGCCTGAAAGGGTATTTCGACATGGTATTGAAAAAGGAAGAGGAAAACACGGAGAAGGAGGTGAGGGAGGTATTTGCCCGGCATACGACAGAGCATAAGCGGGTGTCGTTTCTGAATGTACTCGAATATGTGGGCAAAAAGAAACGAGACCCGGAACTGGCCGCCACGGCACAGGAGATCGCGTATGAAATTGTGCATGATGAAACGGAGGCAGGCCGTACGGCTGTTTTAAGCACCCTGAAGAAATTCCTGCCCGGCGACAGGCTCATCGGTTCCGATACCAGCCGTTATACAACAGGCATGCTTTCCAAAGCGACTGCGCAGCGGGAGCCCGGTATCTTTCACCTGGACCCATCCATCAGGTGGCTCAAAGCAGTATGGCACCGTCACCAGTTCCTCGTAGTCGGCATCAAAAACGACTGCCTGCACATGGCCCGTGGCAACTGGTATGGCAACCTCGAATATTATTCCTGGACCAATACCGTGAAACCGAACATCCGCGTTACCCTGATCAACACACCTTATTACAGCAACACGGTATTGTTGCATTCTTCGGACGGGTTGCCGGTGACCCGCAAAAACCTGCCGCGCAACAAATACTTTACAGAAGCGCTGCTGGTGTACTGCCCGGTGTGGCTGCACGGAAGCCCGGCGCAATGCCTGATCGGTGAAGACAAGGACTTCCATCGCCTGGCGCTGGACAATGGCGCGCTGACCCTGCATCATTACTCGCCGAATGGAGAGCTGAAAAGATCGGTTCATTGTCATGGAGAAGAGGAAGAGCGGGGCTGGAATCATCTGCCGGCGCATGGGTATATCGCCTGGCACGAGGGGTATTATTATACATACAGCGATAAGGACTTTATCAGCATATCAGAGGCCGGGCAGGTCAGCCATCACCCGCTTGGTACCGGCATCCGTTTTTTTGCAGCGCTGCAATCCTTCCGCGAATTTTACATCGTGATCAGCACCAATAAGGGATGCCTGCTCTGCCGGACCTCGCATGGCAAGCTGCTGATGGGAGGAGATTTTTTTGCGACAGACCCGATCCCTTCTATCATTGCCCCGCTCTCGGCCACTTTGTTTGTCATAGCTGAAAAGCGGAAGGCATCCCTGTTCGGGATTACCAACGGCTACGCTGTCATGATATCAGAGCTGGAAGTGCGGGGTAATATCATTGCCGTGATGCCGGCACGCAACCATAACCAGTTTGCAGTGGTGGAAGAGAGCGGACGGATAAGTATTCATGATACGCGACAAGAGGTTGTGTAAGAAAGCAGATAGCCCGATTTACTCTCCCTGCTTCAACCCCGCCACATATACCGAAGGCGGCTCGCCAAACTGCTTGTGAAAATCCCTGGAAAAATTGCCGGTGATGCTATAGCCGACCATGCGGGCCACTTCATTGATCTTGTATTCGCCGCTGGATAAGAGCTCGGCAGCTTTCTTCAGCCGCGCCACATTGATCAGCTCGTTGGGGCTGAGATCGGACAGCGCTTTGATCTTTCGGTAAAAAGAAGTGCGGCTCATGTTCATCATCCGCGACAGCTTGTCTACATCCAGGTCCATATCGGTAATGTTGGTATGGATGATCTGCTGCAGCTCTTCCATGAATGTTTTATCCGTAGGGGAAATGGCGATTCCTTTGATATGCGCCAATGGTGATTTGGCAAAATAATCTTTGATGATCTGCCGGTTGGAAAGCAGGTTGCTGATCTGCGCCGACAGGTGGTCGATGGAGAACGGTTTTTCGATATAAGCATCCGCGCCTACTTCCAGTCCCTCGATCTTCGAGGTGAGCGTATTCCTGGCCGTGAGCAGGATGATGGGAATATGGCTGTACTGCAGGTCCGCTTTCACTTTCCTGCAGAGTTCGATGCCATCCATCACCGGCATCATGATATCGCTGATGATAAGGTGGATATTGGTCTTTTCAAGGATCGCGATCGCTTCGGCACCGTTAAGCGCCCGGCAGATGGTATAGCGGCTCTTTAATTCTTTCTGTACAAACTGGAGGATCTCGCGGTTGTCCTCTACCAGCAGCAGGCGCATTTTAGCGGGATCGTCTTCGGTCTCTTCCACTTCGCTGAGCACAGGCTCTGCTTCCGGCACCCCGTCCCCCTGCAGGTCGATCTCCGTTTCCTGGTGAATGGGAATGCTCAGTAAAAACACATTGAGATTATCCTGCGAAGGCTTTAGTTCCAGCGAACCTTTGTGCAACTCGGCCAATGAACGCGATAACGGCAGCCCGATGCCGGTACCGGCCTGCCGGCCTGTTTCTTTCAGCCGGAAAAAAGGTTCGAATATCTTTTCCCTGTACTCTTCCGGGATCAGGTAGCCGTCGTTGCGGATATCGATATAAAACGAAGTGTCCTCACTGCTGAAGGGAAGCAGCTTTACGATCACGGTCGAGTCGGCATATTTAATGGCATTGTTCAGCAGGTTGCTGAGTATTTTCCGGAATGCTTCCGGGTCTACCGAAGCCTGCAGCGGCAGGCGCGGCACTTCCATCCGCAGCGTTACTTTTTTCTCATCGGCTGCCGGGCGGAAACCGTTTAACAGCTCTTTCAATAAATCGGTGATGTCCGTCTTCACAAAGTTGAGCATAAGCTTGCTGGCTTCGGCCTTGCGAAAATCCAGCAGCTGATCGGTAAGCTCGATCAGGCGGGTCGTGTTCTTTTTCATGAGCGAGAGACTTTCGGTAAACAATTGGTTGTGCTGGTACTGCAGCAGCTTGTCCAGTGGAAGCTTGATCAGCGTGAGCGGGGTGCGTATCTCGTGGGCGATATTGGTAAAAAACTCGATCTTGGCATTGTAGATCTCCCGTTCCTTTTCCCGTTCCAGCATGGTGAGCCGCCGCTGGTTTTTTTCGCGGACTGCCAGGTGGTAATAGCGGAAGATGATGGCGGTGATGCCGGCGGCCACAAGAAAATAGAGAACATAGGCCCAGGGGCTGGCCCAGAACGGAGGCAGTACCGTGATCGCCAGCGTGGTCTCGCTGGTATGCCAGCCATCGCCACTGCCTTTTACCCTGAACAGGTAGTTGCCGGGCGGCAGCTTTGTATAAAAGATCTTCCGGTTGCTTTTGATGCGTGTCCATTCCTTGTCCAGCCCTTCCATCATGTAGGAATATTCGTTCGTCTCGGGTGTGATATAGCTTAAGGCGGCTACATCGAAGCTGAAACTTGAGCTGTCGTATGGCAATTCGATCCGTGGCGAATAGATCACCGAACCCGGTAAACTTTTGCGGTCGGTATTGATGGGCAGCTCCGCATTGTTCACCTGTATGCCGGTGATATAAACTGGAGGAGTGTAGCTGCTTCGGCCAAACCGGAGCGGATCGAAGCTGATCATGCCTTTGACCGTACCGAAATAAAGACGGCCTTCTTTGTCCTTATACGCTGAGTTGTAATTGAACTGCTCGCTCAGCAGCCCGTTCACGGTGGTGTAGGTGGCAAACGTTTCGCTGGCCGGATTGTAGCTCAGCAATCCTTTTGACGTGGAGATCCAGAACATGCCGCCATTGTCTTCCAGGATCCGGAATACCTGGTTGTCCTGCAATCCGGGGTGACTGATTCGCCGGATTTTGCCGGTGCGCGGGTCATAGCGGCAGAGTCCGGCTTCGGTACAAAACCAGATATTCCGGTGGCTGTCTTCGTAAATATTATTGACATGATTGCCGGGCAGGCTGTTCGCATCTGCCGGGTCGTAGCGGAAATGTCCGCGGGCATTGGTCTTAGGGTTGAAATAATAAACACCATTACCATAGCTGCAGATCCAGATGGTTCCCGATTCATCTTCATGCATGGCCTGCACCTGCATGGACAGGTATGGATCGTTGATAAACCGGCCGGTAGCCCGGTCGTATTTCGAAAGCCCGGTCCAGGTGCCCACGAGGATATCGCCGCTGCGTGTTTTGTACAGCGATACGATAAAATTGCCTCTCAGCGAACCGGGTTGGCTGCTGACCTCGTAATGCCGGATCACCTTGCCGGTGCGGATATCCAGCACGTCCAGCCCGTGCTCATAGGTGCCCACCCATAGCTCGTTGCCATCGGCCAGCAGGCCATGGATGTTGGAGTAGGCAATGCTGCCCTTGCCCTGCCCGGGCATGAAATGGGTGATGTTGCCGGTACGGGTATCTAATTTGTTTAACCCTGCATCCTCGGTGCCGATCCAGATATTTCCGTAATCATCGCCACAGATCTCGTGCACCAGGTTGCCGCTCAGGCTGTTCACCCCTTCCTGCGGAAAGTATTTACGGAATTGATTCAGTTGCGGTGAATAATAGTTGACGCCACCGAAAAACGTACCGATCCAGGTGCCGCCTTCCCGGTCCTTGCAGAACGAATAGATCACGTTGTCGGTAATGGCATAGGGATTCCCGTACTCCTTGCGGATCGGTGTCAGCCCGTGGCGCTGCATGTCAAGAATGTACAGGCCGGTTTCGGTGCCCAGCCAGTATTCCGAAGAGGATTGTTTTAGTATTTTATGCACCTGTATGTTTCCGGGAACATTGCTGAGAACATTTTCCAGTTTTTTAGTGCGGGTATTGAAGAGGTATACCCGGTTCATGGTGCCGATCAGCAGCGTGGTATCGCTGATGGGGTAAATATCCTGTACGATGGTAAGGGTTTCCGGCCGGCCGGCTGCAGGCAGGTCATAGGAAATGAAGGTGTCTGTACGCGGATCGTAGCGCCGGATGATGCCGGAAAAATTGGCTGTCCAGAGCTCACCGTTCTCTGCGAGGGCCATCGTCACCACCTGTGTGCTGTCTGTTGCATACGACTTTACAGCAGAGGTGCCGGCATTGTATCGGTACAGCGAAAAATTATTGACGATCCAGGTATTCCCGTTCTGATCATGGCTGATCGACCGCGTTTCGCCCATCGGTATACGGGTGAATGGGGTAAAGCTTTCCAGCAGCGGGCTATACAAATAAATGCCCTTGTACGTGCCCACCCAGATCTGTTCCCGGCTGTCTTCGCTCAGGGCCAGCACGGAGCTGCTGCCGAGGCTGGTGTTATCATCTTTATTATTACGGAAAATCTTAAAACTGTTGCCGTCAAAGCGGTTCAGCCCGTTGCGTGTGCCCAGCCAGATAAATCCTTTTTTGTCCTGTAAGATTGTAGTGATGGTATTGCTCGAAAGTCCGTTGTGTACCTGGTAGTTCTTGAAATAATAGGATTGGGCAGCAACAGTGCTGTGCAGAACAAGAACAGCAAGCAATGATATGAGCAACGGCGTTTTCACGATGGCTTGTCAAATGTAAGGGCAAAAGCCGATGGAAAACAGCCGGTCACCGCCGGCCTGCAAGAATGGTACGATTTGAAAAACAATTGGTACGTACAGATAGCCGCAGGAAAAACGGAAGTCGTTGCTTCGTTGTGTAATGCAGGAGTGCCGCCAGGCGCTGCCTGTTTATTAACCGATAACACCCGACGATGTTCCAAAACGATTGCAAACTGCCAGCAAGGACCCCTGCGTCTAAAACAACTCTTCTTCTTTTTCTTTGTCTTTTACTGCTGCCGGCGCTGGGCTTTGCGCAGCAGATCATCATTACCGGCAAAGTGGTTTCCAAAACGGATAACAAACCGCTGGGCTCGGTATCCGTGCAGGTAAAAGGAAAAACCACCGGTACCACCACCGATGAATCCGGGGCCTTTTCCCTGGCTGCGGCTGCCGGCGACACGCTTGTCTTCTCCGCTGTAAGCTACGAGCCGGTGGAAGCCGCAGTGCCCAGCAGCGGACCCATTACCATCGAACTGCAACCGGTCGCTGCCGCGCTGGATGATGTGGTGGTGGTAGGATATGGTACACAGCGCCGAAAAGATTTGACCGGATCGGTCGGCTCCATCAATACCAAAGAACTGAAATCGCTGCCGGTGCCCAATATTGGCGAAGCCATGCAGGGACGGGCTGCAGGGGTACAGGTCGTTTCCTCCGGGGCGCCTGGCAGCAATGTGACCATCCGTGTACGCGGTACCGGCACTATCAATAACAGCGACCCGCTGCTGGTGGTGGATGGTGTGCCCACCGACCTGCCCCTGAATGCTTTCAGTCCCGATGATATCGCTTCCATGGAAATATTGAAAGATGCTTCGTCGGCAGCCATCTATGGTTCGCGCGGTGCCAATGGCGTGGTGCTCATCACCACGAAGCGGGGCATGAACGGGCGAAACACGCTCGAGTTCAAAACCTTTGCCGGTGTGCAGCAGGCCACTTCCATGGTCAAATTGCTGGATGCTTCACAATTTGCGGCGCTGCACAACGAGATGATGATCAGCAACGGCCAGGCGCAAAATCCTGCTTTTGCCAATCCCGCTTCGCTGGGCGCCGGCACCGACTGGCTGGATGCCCTGTTCCGCGCCGCTCCCATGCAGAGCTATTCACTGGCCTATTCCGGCGGCACGGCCAAATCGACGTATTATGTTTCCGGCAATGTATTCAACCAGCAGGGCATCGTGATCAACAACCGGTACCGGCGCTATACCGTTCAGTTCAACAGCGACTCGCGGGTATTCGACTGGCTGCGTTTCGGCAACAACCTTACGCTCAGCCACGATATCAAATCCAGCGGCTCCTATGATATCCGCAATGCCATGTCGGCGCTGCCCAACCAGCCGATCTACAATCCCGATGGCACGTATGCAGGTCCGGTAGGCCAGCCATCCTGGGTAGGCGATGTGGCCAACCCGATCGGCAAGGCCACCATCAACAGCAACAGCACCAAAGGCTATAATATTTTAGGGAATATTTTTGCCGAGCTCACCCTGCTGCGCGGGTTGAAGTTCAAAACCACCGGCGGCGTACAGGCTTCGTTCTGGGATAGCCGCAACTGGGCGCCCAAATACGATTGGAAGCCCATCCCGCAACCGAATTCTTACCTCGCACAGGCATACAGCAAATCGCTTACCTGGCTCTGGGATAATTATTTTACCTACGAAACACGTTTTGGTGACCATAACCTCTCTGCGATGGCGGGCAGCAGTGCCCAGACCAGCCGTTACGATGGCATGAACGGCTCCATCCAGCAGTTTGCCAGCAACGTGACCCAGCAGTTGAACAACGGTACGCTGTTGCCTACCGTAGGCGGTACGGCCAACGAATGGGCCCTGCTCTCGCTGATGGGTCGCGTGAATTACAGCTATAATAACAAATACCTCTTTACGGCCACGGTGCGGCGCGACGGTTCTTCCCGTTTCGGCAAGGACAACCGCTATGGCACCTTCCCTTCTGCATCCGCTGCCTGGCGTATTTCACAGGAGGAGTTTTTCCGTTCTAACGTTATCAACGACCTGAAGCTGCGCGTGGGCTATGGCAGCACCGGCAACCAGAACATCGGTAACTATTCCTTTGCTTCGGTGCTGCAAACGGTGCAATATAATTTCAACGGGCAGGCTGTAACAGCCATTGTACCGCTGATGATCCCCAATCCTACGGTAAAATGGGAGCGGGTGGAGCAGTCCAACTTTGGTGTGGATGCTGTGTTGTTCAACAACCGCATCAACGTAAGCCTCGATGCCTATATCAAGAATACGAATGGCATGCTCGTGCCGATGTCGGTACCCATCTCTTCGGGTTATTCCGATATCGTGGTGCCGAGCATCAACCTGGGTAAGGTGCAGAACCGCGGCGTGGAGCTTACCATCTCTTCGCAGAACATCAAGGGCGCCTTTGAATGGACTACCAGCTTCAACATCTCGTACAACCAGAATAAGATCATCCGGCTCAATGATACCATACCGATGTACACGGGCAGCATCGGGCTCAACCAGAACCTGTCCATCCAGCATCCCGGCGGCTACCCGATCAACGAGTTTTACGGCTTTGTCACCAACGGTCTTTTCCAGACACAGCAGGATGTGGATGATTATGCCGTGCAGGTGCCGGGCAGCGATCCCAACAACCGCACCTCGCCCGGCGATATCCGCTTTCGCGACCTGAACAACGATGGCCGTATCGACGACAACGACCGCACGTTCCTCGGCAATCCCAACCCTTCTTTCATCTTTGCCATGAACAACAGCTTTGCCTGGAAGGGTTTTGACCTGAGCATTTTCCTGCAGGGCATTGCCGGCAATAAAATTTACAATGCCAACCGCATTTACCAGGAGGGTATGGCCGTAGCCATGAACCAGACCACGGCCGTGCTGGACCGCTGGACAGGCGCCGGCACCAGCAACAGCATGCCCCGTGCCGTGTTCAACGATCCCAATAAGAATACCCGTGTTTCCGACCGGTTTATCGAAGACGGTTCGTACCTGCGCATCAAGAACGTGACGCTGGGTTACACACTGCCTTCCCGTCTTGCCGCTAAGGCCAGGATGAGTATGCTCCGCATCTACCTGTCTGCGCAGAACCTGGCCACGTTTACCAAATACACCGGTTTCGATCCCGAAGTGACGGTGAATGGCATCGACCTGAACGTTTATCCCGTCACCCGGACGCTGAGCGCCGGCATCAACATCACTTTCTAACTGATCAAATTGTTCCTGTATGAAATTGTCAACGATACTCCTGCTTGCCCTTTCCCTCGTTTTGCTGGGTAGCTGTAAAAAGTTTTTGGATAAAACACCGCTGGATTCCGTGAACAGCGAGAATTACTGGCAGACCGAAGAGGATGCTATTGCCGCGATCAACGGCGCTTACCAGCCGCTGCAATGGCCCAAGCTGTACAACCTGCGCATGTGGACCACCGATATCTGGGCCGGCAACAGCCTGGTGGGGGCCGGTGGCGGTACCGATGGTATCGAAACGCAGGACATTGCCAACTTTGTAACGGCGACCGATAATGCGGCGGCACTCGATATCTGGCGCGGACCTGCACCGGGCATCCTGCGGTGCAACCTGGTGCTGCAAAAGGTGCCGGGCATGACGATCGGCGATGCAATAAAGAACCGGACCCTGGGCGAAGCGCATTTCCTGCGCGGGCTTTATTATTTCATCCTCGTGCGCCTGTTTGGCGATGTACCCCTGATCACCGTGCCGCAAACACCGGCCGACAACCTGCGGCCTGCCCGCACCGGCAAAGACAAAGTGTACGATCTCATTATCGATGACCTGACCCGGGCGGTGGAGCTGCTGCCCGCGAAAACAGCCTATACCGGAAAGGACATCGGCCGCGCTTCCAAAGGATCGGCAGCCGGGCTGCTGGCCAAAGTGTACCTGACCCTGGGCAACTACAACAAGACCCTGGAATACTGCGGGCAGGTACTGGCATCGGGCTATGCGCTCAACGCCGATTACAGCGCCAACTTCAACCCGCTTACAAAAAACTCCAACGAATCCCTGTTTGAAGTGCAGTACGCGGGCAAGACCAGCTATAGCTTCTGGGACAACGAGAACCAGGCTTCCTGGGTAAGCACGTTTACCGGTCCGCGTAACAGTGATTTCGTGGCCGGCGGTTATGGCTGGAACCAGCCGACTGCCGAATTTGTCGCTGCCTATGAAGCGGGCGATACCCGAAAGGATCAGACCATTTTATACCAGGGCGGGCCGGCCTTTGATGGCAAGGTCTACCAATCATCTTATTCCATGACGGGTTTCAACGTGCGGAAATTCCTGGTACCAAAAACCGTTTCACCCGACTATGACACCAATCCTGCCGATTTCCCGGTGCTTCGCCTGGCCGATGTATTGCTGATGCAGGCCGAGGCCATGAACGAGCTGGGACAGACTGCGCAGGCACAGGCCGTTGCTACCGACCTCAATTCCGGCGGGCCGCTGAACCGGGTACGCAAGCGGGCCGGCCTGCCGGATGTCCAGGGTCTCTCACAGGCTGCCCTGCGGGCAAAGATCCTGCATGAGCGACGCATGGAGCTGGCCTTCGAAGGACATTGGTGGTTCGACCTGGTGCGCACCGGCAATGGCCAGTATGCGCTTGATTTCCTGCACACCATTGGCAAGGCCAATGCGACGACCAAGCATTTGCTGCTGCCTATCCCGCAAAAGGAGATCGAGGCCAATCCCAACCTGACACAGAATACCGGTTACTGATTTAATTATAAATGTTCCAAAACGATTGTATGAAATCACCGATCAATCATCGCTTACAACGACTGCTGACCCTCGTGCTGGGCGGGCTGCTGTTTTTTTCCTGCACTAAGCTGGACAAGATGGAGCTGAACAAAGGCGATCAGCCGCTCGTACTTTCTGCTGACAAGCAGGCCCTGACGCTGGAAGAGCGAAACCGTAATAGCGATGCCATCAACTTCAACTGGACGGCAGGTACCAACAAGGGCACCAATGCTTCTATTTCTTACCTGTTCCGCATCGATAAGCAGGGCAACAATTTTGCCCGGGCCATTACGGAAGATATGGGCAAAGGAGCGCTGACGAAAAAATATACGGTGCAGCAGCTCAACGAGCTCCTGCTCAACCACTGGAACCTGGTACCTGGTGTGGAAGCCACGCTGGAAGCAAAAGTGGTGGCCTCGGTAACGAATCACCCCGAACTGGCCGATTCCTCCGCGGTTATCCTGATAAAGATCACACCGTATCAACCGGTGACGACCACCCTGTACCTGATCGGCGATGCGGCGCCCAATGGCTGGAATGCCGGGCAGGCTACTCCGCTTACGGCCAGCATCACCGATGCCGGCAAGTTTACCTGGCAGGGCCCGTTGCGTCCCGGCGACTTCAAATTCATCACACAACTGGGCCAGTTCCTGCCCTCGTACAATAAAGGCGCTGACGATACACGGCTGGTGTACCGTACTGCAGACAGCCAGCCCGATGAAAAGTTCATTATCGCTACGCCCGGTGTATACAATGTGACGGTGAGCCTGCTCGACCTGACGATCAGCTTTGCCATTGCCGACATGCCGCCTTACACGCGCCTGTGGATGCTGGGCGATGCTGTGCCGACCGGCTGGAATATTGACAACCCTTCGGAGATGCGTGTTGACTCTTCGGACCTGTTCCTCTTTACCTACAATGAAATACTGACGGCAGGTGAATTTAAAATACCTGTAGCTACCGGCAACTTCGCCACCGATTATTACATGCCATTGACCAATCACCAGGCGCTGACCGAAACCGGTGCGCAGCTGGTACCGGGCGGCAGCCCCGATAACAAATGGCAGGTGACCGTACCCGGACCGTATAAGATCAAACTGGACACGCGGGACAATAAAATTTATATCAACTCCTTCACGCCGTACACACAGGTATGGATGGTAGGCGATGCCACACCCGTGGGCTGGAACATCAATGCCCCGCAGGCGATGACACCCGACCCGGTGAACCCTTACGAGTTTAGCTATACCGGCCCGATGAATGCGGGCGAGTTCAAATTACCGCTGGCTACCGGCGACTGGGGTTGCGATTATTTCATGCCGGTGCTTAATGGCTCAGGTCCCGGCAGCACACAGATGAAATTCATTGCAGGTGGCAGCCCCGACTTCAAATGGCGGCTGACGCAGGCAGGCAATTACAAGATCACTATCAACCAGCTGTACGAGACCATTTCGATCGTGAAACTTTAAATTACCTGAAAGGCGCTGCCAGGCTTCGATGTGCTCAACCTGACAATGCCTTTGCTATCCCCGGTTTAATCCGGTACAGTTGGCAACAGCTTATTTTAAAAGTCTAAACCATACAAAAATCACCGTTCCCTGGCATGAAGAGATCAATAATTAGCGTCGTTGTTTGGTTGTGCACAGGTGTTTACCAGCTGGCTGCACAGGAGAAAGGACCGGGCCACTGTTTGGCTTATACCGTCACGGGTAACACCGTTGTCTTTGAATGCGAACAGGGAAAGAAAGTGGCCGTGAAGTTTTGCTCCGATGCCGTGCTGCGGGTTTGGTATTCCTATACCGGTGAGTTCAAAAGAAACAATGAATCGTTTGCTGTAGTGAATGAGGAATTGGGGTCAATAAGCGACCTGCACGTGGAAGAACAGGCGCAGGCTTATGAACTGTTTACTCCAAAGCTGCGGGTGCGGGTGAACAAGCATCCGTTTCAGCTGCAGGTATTTGATAAATGGCAGAAACTGCTCATGGGCGACTACCAGGACAAGGGCCTGGCTGATGAAGGCAGCCGCGTCATTGCCCGCAAAACATTACGGCCCGATGAGCAGTTGTTTGGATTAGGTGAAAAAGCAGGCCCGCTGAACCGGCGGGGTCATAACTACACCATGTGGAACAGCGACAAGCCTTGCTATGCACCCGGCGAAGACCCGCTGTACAAAAGCATTCCTTTCTTTTTCAGCAATTACCGCTACGGTATCTTTTTCGATAATACGTACAAGACACAATTCAAATTTGGTACAGCCTCCGAAGAATATTACAGCTTCGAAGCGCCGGATGGTGAAATGATCTATTACTTTATCCATGGCAGCGACTACCGGCAGATCATCGAGCAATACATCCGGTTGACGGGCCAGCCGATCATGCCGCCGAAATGGGCATTGGGTTTTTCGCAGTCCAGGGGATTATACACCAATGAAAAGCTGGCCCGGGACGTAGCGGTGGAATTTCGCCGCCGGCGCATTCCCTGCGATATCATTTACCAGGACATCGGGTGGACGGAAGAACTGCAAAACTTCAAATGGGCGCCGGGAAAATATACTGATCCCAAAGGCATGCTCCGGGCTCTTGACGCGGCAGGATTTAAAATGATCCTGTCGCAGGACCCGGTCATTTCCCAAAAGAATGCGGCGCAATGGAAAGAAGCCGACTCGCTCGGTTATTTCACTATCGACAAACGAACCGGCAAAAGTTATGACATGCCCTGGCCCTGGGGCGGCAACTGCGGGGTGGTTGATTTTACCAAACCGGCTGTGGCCGACTGGTGGGGGGCTTACCAGCAGCAACCTTTGGCCGATGGCGCCAGGGGTTTCTGGACCGATATGGGCGAACCGGCCTGGAGCAATGAAGAAGCCACCGACCGGCTGTTTATGGAGCATCACTTAGGTAATCATGCGGAGATCCACAACGTGTATGGCCATACCTGGGATAAAGTGGTGAAAGAGCAGTTCGACAAACGCAATCCCGGCAAACGCATTTTCCAGATGACGCGTGCAGCCTATGCAGGGTTGCAGCGCTATACCTTTGGCTGGTCGGGCGATAGTGGCAACGGCGATGATGTGCTGGATGGCTGGAGCCGGCTGGCCAACCAGGTGCCGCTGGGTCTTTCGGCCGGCATGTGCGGCATCCCGTTCTGGACCACGGATATCTCCGGTTATTGCGGCGATATCAAAGATTACCCGGCTATGGCAGAGCTTTATACCCGCTGGATGCAGTTTGGCGTGTTTACCCCGCTGAGCCGCGCGCACCACGAAGGCAACAATGCCGTGGAGCCCTGGCTTTTTGGCGCAGAAGCGGAAAAGAATTGCCGTGCTGCGATTGAACTAAAATATCGGTTGTTCCCTTACATCTATACCTATTCACGGGAAGCACATGACAGGGGGTTGCCGCTGATGCGCGCCCTGCTGCTGGAGTTTCCCGGCGATGTGCAGGCAGTCAACATCAACGACCAGTTTATGCTGGGCGCAGCGCTGCTGGTAGCTCCGGTGGTGAAAAAAGGCGCCCGGTCACGCCGTGTCTATTTACCCGAAGGCGAATGGATCGATTTCAACGACGGCAAAACCATGTATGATGGCGGCCAGACCATTGACTATCCCGCACCGCTGGACCGCATTCCCATTTTTGTACGCAGGGGTTCTATCCTGCCGCTGATGCCGGTGATGCAGTATATTCATGAGCGGAATGATTACCCGCTGTTTCTTGATCTGTATCCTGCAGCTGTGGGAGAGCAGGCTACGTTCAGTTTGTACGAAGACGATGGCGAAACCACAGCCTATTTGAACGATTCAGCGGCTGTGACCGGTTTTACCTGCGGCACACAGGGCAAGGGCTGGGATGTGCAGATCGCGGCGCCGCAAAACAAAGGTTATCGTACTGCCGGCAAACGGGATTATGTATTGCAACTGCATGTAGATAAAAAACCGTCCGGGGTGATGGTCAACGGCAAAGCCATTGCTGTCAAAAGCAGCCCGGTCTTTGCGGCTGGTATCGATAAAGTGTTGAACGAAACTTCCTGGGCCTGGGATGCAGGCAGGGGCATCTGCTTTGTGCGTATACCGGCTACCGGTGCAGCGCAACAGGTAAGCATCCTGAAATAACACCTGTCTTTTCTCATTACTTAATTTTCTTCCTATGAATAAACGGGTCATTGTTGCTGTGATTTTATTTTCCTGCCTGCGGATACAGGCGCAGCTCCCGCTCTGGCAGTCGGATGCGTATTCGGTGTATGCCGATCGCGTGGTACAGGCACAATATACGGCGCGGGTGATGGAGCCCGGTCATCTCCTGTCTGATTACAAGAGCCCGGCCAATGCGTTCAGGAGCTCCGTGATCACCTTCAAGTTCAGCATCAATGGCAAGGACAACGAGATGGCCAGCGGCACCGATCATATCTTTCACTGCGATAGCAAAAGCCTGTATGCCGAAACCCCGCTGATCACCTTTGGTACCCCGCTGCGCGAGACCAAGCCGCAACCGGCCGGCTTCCTGCAACCCGGGATGAAGCTAAAAATACGGGTGGATATGCGGCCTGTGCTGAGCCAATGGAAAGAAAAAGGCTATTACACGGCCTTTGACCAGACAAGGATTTATAAACAGGATTTTAAAGGGCTGTACGTGGCCGGGAATGCCGCACCGCTGATCTGGGATTTTGACAACCTGGTACATCATCCCGACCTGCAGCTTACCGATGCGGATGGCGATGGTATTTACGAAGTGGTACTCGACCTGAACCGCCCGGAAGATGATAAACTCACCGCTGCGGAATGGAAGCAATCGAAGGATTTGTCGGCTTACCCGCGGTACCAATCGCCTTACCCGCTTTCGGATGCGTTGTATAACCTGTCGCTGGAAGAAATGGTGAATGCCATCGAGCCGGACAGCACCTTCCGCACCGGCAAGGAGTGGGCCGGCGTCTGGACCCGTGATATCAGCTACAGCATTATCCTCGCCATGGCGCAGCTGCAGCCGGAGGTGGCGCGGTACAGCCTGCTGCGAAAGGTGTCGAAGAAGAACAAAATCATCCAGGACACGGGCACAGGCGGCGCCTGGCCGGTAAGCACCGACCGCATGGTCTGGGCCATTGCCGCCTGGGAATTATATAAAGTGACGGGTGACCACAACTGGCTGCAGGAATCATATACGATTATCAAGAACTCGCTGGAAGACGACCTGGCGAATATTTATGACAAAACCACGGGGCTGGTGAAAGGAGAGTCTTCTTTCCTCGACTGGCGGGAGCAAACCTATCCCAAATGGATGCAACCCGCCGATATTTTCGAATCGCAGTGCCTGGGCACCAATGCCGTGCATTACAAGGCCAATTGGGTGCTGGCACAGATGGCGCGGCTGCTGCATGACCCGGCCACAGAGCAGAAGCATGATGCTATTGCGGGGCAGATCAAAAACGGAATCAATCAGTACCTGTGGCTGCCGCAACAGCAGTATTACGGGCAGTACCGCTATGGCCGCATCGATCAAGTGATTTCTCCAAGAGCTGAAGCATTGGGCGAAGCGCTTTGCGTATTGTTTGGCATTGCCGACAGCAGCCGGCAGCGGCAGGTGGTGCGGCATACGCCGGCGACCCCCTATGGCATTCCCTGCATTTATCCGCAGATACCGGGCATACCGCCCTATCACAACAACGGTATCTGGCCCTTTGTACAGGCGTACTGGATGCTGGCATCGGCAAAGGCCGGCAACGAAGAGGCGGTGATGGAAGGCATTGCAGCCATTTACCGGCCGGCAGCCTTGTTTGCAACCAACAAGGAGAACTTTGTGGCGGAGAACGGCGATTTTGCCGGTACCCAGATTAACTCCAGTAACATGCTCTGGAGCCTGTCCGGTAACCTGGGTATCGTGTACAGCCTGCTCTTTGGCATGCAGTATCAGGAGAGCCGTTTGTCGTTCTATCCTTTTGTGCCGGAAGCGCTGAAGGGGCGTCGCAGCCTGCAGGGATTCCATTATCGGGGGGCGGTGCTGGATATCAACATGGAGGGGTGGGGCAATCGCATCGGGTCGTTTTTGGTAGATGGTAAAGAACAATTGCCCGAATTGCCGGCTACACTGCAGGGGAAACATACCGTTACCATCATTCTCGATAGCCTGCATGCTGCCTGGACCCGGGGCATCAACAAGCTGCCGGTACGGTTTACACTGCCGGCGCCGGTAATGACGATTGAAAAAAATAAGTTTAGCTGGCAGGCTGTGGATGGAGCCGTAGGTTATCGCCTGCTGCGCAATGGTGTGTTGTGGAAAGAGCTCACTACTCCCGGTTTCACCCTGCCGCCCGGCGAAGTGGGTCGTTACCAGGTGATGGCCGTGGACAAGGAAGGCATTACTTCTTTTGCCGGCGAGCCGGTAGTGGTGCCGGGCGTGCCGGACATTGTGTACCAACTTGAGGAGGTGACGGCGCCTGCCGCTTATCCGTATAATGGGTACATGGGCAAGGGTTTCATCGAAATATCTACGGAGAAAAATAGAATTGTTACGTTCACGGTTGATATACCTGTTGCCGGCGATTTTGCGCTGGACATCCGCTATGCCAATGGAAACGGGCCCTCCAATACGGACAATAAATGTGCGCTGCGCACGCTGGTGGTCGATGGACGTACGGCTGGCACGCTGCTGTTTCCCCAAAGGGGCAAAGATGAGTGGAGCAACTGGGGGTATTCCAACCCGGTACGGTTAAATCTTGCATCCGGTCGTCACACGATCAGCCTGCAATTAACAGATCATAATGCCAACATGAACGAAGCAATAAACCAGGCGATGCTGGATGAGGTGAGGATACGGAAGTTGTAGCTTTCCTCTTATTTTATTCTTGTACAATAGGCAGTCAGTCTTCATAAAGGCAATTGCCAGGGGTCGTCCCGGATTTGCCGAGCCTGAATCATCTTTCAACACCCCGATTTAACCGGGATTTACGCAAACGTGGTAACAGCACAGCAGGTAGCGGAAGCACTGGTCTCTCGCTGGTATCGTCCTATAAAATGATCGATGATTTTACAAAAGCAGAAATGCTTGCGGAAACCACGGGATTTAAAAGAAACAGGTTCTTGTATTCAAAGAATACCTGGAAATTTTCCGTTCTTAATGTGGCAGATAGGGTCATTTCTGTTAAGCAAGCACTGCATACGTCGCCATCAGCAATTCGGAAAATCCGAACGGTTGGCCAGGAAGCCGACAGACTGGCTACAAGGGAGATCCGGCCCTGCAATTTGACACAATTATCATCTCGGTTAACGGTTAGACTCTAACCGGGGGTATTCAATTCCGTATTGTCATCTTTTCCGCCGGTAGCGAAACTTTACCCCAACGGCAGGATACCAATGGTTCAGCCCGCTACTCTGGAAGGAAAAGGCATAGCCGTTTCATCGACTTCTTTGAGGGACTAAAAAAGCGGAGCATGCCTGTTCTGTGGCGTGCAGGCAGCCTTGATGGACACCATATTGCCAACCGGAAGTGAATGTCTGATCAGCTTCCGCGAACTATTCTTCGCGTTTTGGTGTTACAATGTCAACTTTCACCTGCTTCCTTCGTATGCACAAGGCCAATCGCTGACAGGCAGCTAAAAACAAGAACAAGATTTATGGGAAAACTGCTTTATATCGTTGGTCTGCTGCTGATTGCAGGATGGCTCATTGGCGTTATCTGGTTTCATGCCGCTGCTGCTATCCATATTTTGCTGGTCATGGGCCTGGTGCTGATCGTGATGCGGTATTTCTCAGAGAAAAAATCCCGCTAAAGTTCTGCAAGCAAACCTGTCCGGGCACACCCCTGCCGGAAATACCGGCGTATTGCCTGTTTAAAGACTACCTTACAGTGATTTGATCCAGGGATAAATACCCGGAAATCCGCTGTTTATCCCGGCAGCCTTTCTGATATTTTACTATCCCACATCCCTTCAGCGTATCCCTGCAAATGGAAAAATTCGGCGTTGTTATCTTTATATTGACGGTGCTGATCAGCCTGTCCGCGCTGATTGAAAAGATACGGCTTCCGCATCCCGTTTTTTTTGTAGTGGCTGGGCTGGCCATCGGCTTTATCCCCGTATTGCCCGACCTGGTGCTGGACCCTGAGGTGGTGTTTGTCATTTTTTTACCGCCCCTGCTTTACGATGCCGCTTTCCGCACCTCCTGGCGCGACTTTAAAACCGATATACGACCCATCTCGGCATTAGCGGTCAGCCTTGTTTTTTTTACCACCGTTGCAGTAGCGGCTACGGCATATTATTTCATACCAGGCTTTAGCTGGCCGCTGGCTTTTTTGCTGGGCGCCATTGTCTCTCCGCCGGATGCCGTGGCTGCAACAGGCATTATTAAAGGGCTGGGCCTGAATAAACGGGTGATCACCATCCTGGAAGGGGAAAGCCTGGTCAACGATGCTTCTGCCCTGATCGCCTATCGTTATGCGCTGGCAGCCGTTACCACCGGGAGCTTTGTAGTCTGGCAGGCAGGGCTACAGTTTTTATTGGTTGCGGGCGGAGGTATCGCCATTGGCCTGGTCATCGGCTACCTGCTGGTTGCAGCGCATAAAAGAATCAGGAATAGCCCGTCGGTAGAAACCGGGCTTACCCTGCTGACGCCGTTTTTAGCATACCTGGCCGCCGAGCAGGTGCATGCATCAGGTATATTGTCCGTTGTAAGCACCGGCCTCTTCATCTCCTGGCACTCGCATGAAATATTTACCTACCAGACCCGGATGCGGGCAAGAGTGGTTTGGGATACCCTGATGTTCTTACTGAACGGCTTTGTCTTCATCCTGATCGGGATGCAATTGCCGGACATTTTAAAGCAATTATCCAGCTATACGTTACCGCAGCTGATCGGGTATGGCATCCTGATCAGCGCCATTACCATCCTGGTGCGCATCATATGGGTGTTTGCCGGCGCTTATGCTGCAAAATTATTCAGGGGGAACGGAAAAAGCCTGGCAGCCTCTTTCGAACGAGATGATGAGGCCACCTGGAAAAATGTATTGATCATTTCATGGACCGGCACCCGCGGCATCATCTCGCTGGCGGCAGCGCTCGCCATCCCGCTTACGCTATACAACGGTACCGCTTTTCCGCAACGGGCCATGATCCTGTTCCTTTGCTTTGTCGTGATCTTTATTACGTTGGTGGTGCAGGGGTTGTCATTGCAGCCGCTGGTAAGATTGTTAGGGGTAAAGCCGGCAGCAGACGAAGGCCGGGAAAAGCGGGAGCTCCAATTGCTGATCGTCAACAGCACCTTGCATTTTATCGATGAGGAATGTGTTGCGGGGCCGGGCAGCCGGTTCAAAGACCAGCTTAAAAAGAAATACGAAGCGCTTGCCAAACAACTGGCAACGGAGATACAAACGCATAAACAAAACGAGGATACGCAGGAAGAATCAGCGGAAACCCCGCTTACTTCTGTGCAGCAGGCACAACTAAGGATCGCCCAATTTCAGCGTGAGCTGCTGCTCAGGCTTCACCAGCAAGGAGCATTTAGCGCCACGGCCATCAAAGAAGTAGAACGGACGATGGATATTAACGATTTGCAGTCTGCGCAGGCATTGCCTGGAAAAGGATAAGTAACGGGGCCAGGTTGCTTTATCGCTGTTCCAGGGAGATCGTTTTTGCCGTAAACTCTTCCTTTAAATAGCTTTCGAGGTCTTTGCGAAAACCGGGATTGTTGCGGCAGGACTCAAAGAGCAATTCAATATGGCCTGTGAACAGCGACCCCGAGATGACAAGTTCTGTCAACCCCCGATTTTCCTTTATCCAATTGTTTTGAAGACAATGATCTTTCAGGTAGGTGACAATGATTTCCGCTTTGAAAAGTACCGGCAGGTGCCCGGTTTGTGCATTGATCGCAACGACCTCTTCAGTAACCGAGGAGAAGCCCGCCGGGTCGAACCGGTCGGTATTTTTAACCAGGTACTTGTTGAATGGAAGCATTTTTTAGTTTAAGGGTACGGCCGAACAGTGTAAGGTAGCCTTATAACAGGACATCCGGGTATTTATTAAAAGGCTGCAGTGCTATACGCGTTCAAATGAAGCAACGGTTTGTTCCAGGCAGAGCATACCCTCAGGCAGGCTATATCCGCCCACCGTTTCCCAACTGATTTTACATCAGATTAGAAAATTTTAATCTCTACCATTCTCCCATTCCCCGTCTTAATTTTGCAGGCGATGAAGGTATTACTGGTAGAGGACGAGCCGCATGTGGCAGGTGTGATCAACAAGGGATTGCAGGAAAAGGGCCATGAAATAACCGTGGCCACCGATGGGCGCCTGGGCCTGCAGCTCGCTACCACGCACGTTTTCGATGTGATGATCCTGGATATCATGCTGCCCCATCTCAGCGGTATGGAAGTTTGCCGGCAACTGCGGCAGCAGCATGTACTGACGCCCATTCTTTTTCTGACGGCGCTGGGTACCACCGAGAATATCGTGGCCGGCCTGCATACCGGTGGCGATGATTACCTGGTCAAACCGTTCAAGCTGGCCGAACTGGAAGCCCGGCTGCATTCCCTCCACCGCCGCAAGCAATTGCATTTTAAGGAAGAAGAAGTGATCCGCCTCGGCGCCGTGTCGGTAAACCTTCATGCCCGCATCGTTCGCTACCGGGATGAGCAGGTCAACCTGACGTCCACCGAATTTCGCCTGCTGGAATACCTGTTGAAAAACCGCAACCGCGTGGTCTCCCGCGTAGAGATACTGGAACATGTATGGGGCATCGACTTCAACATGGGCACCAACGTGGTGGATGTGTATGTCAACTACCTGCGCAAAAAGCTTGATAAGGACCCGGCGCAGAAATTTATCCAGACCGTGATCGGTATGGGCTATATGCTGAAAGTATCCTGATGCTGCCATGAAGATCCAGACAAAAACCACCCTTTTATTCACGGCGCTCACCAGCACCTTCTTCGTCATCCTGGGCCTGGTGGTGTATTATTTTGTGGATGAAGCGGCCCACCGGGATTTCAACAAGCGGGTGGAGCTCCGGGCCCGTATCTCCGCCAAATTCCGTTTTGAGCAGAATGAGCTGTCTACCGAAGCCTTCCGGAAGATCCAGCGGGAATACCTGGAACGGCTGACCGATGAGAAGGCCTTTATTTTCAAGGTAGACAGCAGCGGCAAGCAATTTGACCCCAAACCGGCGCCGGAAATACCGGCTTCTTATCTTTCCGCCATCCTGGAAGCCGGCGGCAACACGGTGTTCCGCGAAACCCGGTTCCGCCACTATGCGGGTATCCTGTACCGCGACGAGACAGGGAATTTTATCGTGATCAAATCGGCCACGAACGGTTACGGTATCGAGCTGATGGGAGATCTGCGCAATATCATGATCGTGTCCATGACAGCGGCTGTGCTGGTCATCTTCCTGATCGGCTATTATTTTTCCCGGCGCACCTTTCGCCCGTTCCGGGTGATCAACAACAAGGTGAACCAGATCAACGAAAACAACCTGCACCTGCGGCTGGAGCACCCGGAAGGCACTGATGAGATCGCGGAGCTGGTGCGGACCTTCAACCAGATGCTCGACCGCATCGAGATGGCTTTTGAAACGCAGAATAATTTTATCAGCAATGCTTCGCATGAGCTGCGGACACCACTGACAGCCATCGTAGGGGAAGCGGATTATGCCTTATCAAAAGAACGCAGCACGGCCGAATACCGGCAAAGCCTTCAGCAGGTCATTTCCCAGGCGGAAAAGCTGCAGCTGCTGATCAGGGGCCTGCTGGGACTGGCGCAAACGGGTTTTGACGGGCAAAAGATCGATTGGCGGCCTGTACGGATGGATGAGCTGGTGTATGGGGTAAAAGAAAATATCGACTCCATTCTCCCCGACAATCGCGTAAGGGTGCTTCTGCTGCAGCTGCCTGATGACGAAAATGCAATGTTCTGTACCGGCAGCGATGACCTGCTGAAGATCGCCGTCGGGAATATCGTGTTGAATGCCTGCAAGTATTCCGATAATAAAGAAGTGTCGCTGGAGCTTTCTTTCGCCCGTAAAGAAGCGATCATTACCGTGACCGACGAGGGCATCGGCATCCCGGCCGAAGAGCTGAAGCATATCTATGATCCCTTTTTCCGCGCTTCCAATACCCAGGCCTATGAAGGCTATGGCATCGGCATGCCGCTTTCCTACAATATCATCCGGCTGCACAAAGGGAGGATCGACGTGGTGTCCCGCCCCGGCCAGGGCACGATCGTGCACCTGCATTTACCGCTTGAGAAGGGTGGTGTGTAGGGCGGGAGTCAGGAGTTCATCGTCCAGGAATCGCGTTGGATAAAATATTCAATACACAACATTCAATACACAATACTCAGGGAAGAACATCCTGTTGAAAAGTGCGTAGACTGAAAATTGATCATTGCGTGTTGATTATTGAGAGTTTCTGCCATATTAATGGTTCGCCCCTTCCGCGGCACTCGCTACGTTTTTTAATCCCCTTCTAACATTCCAATCTCCCTCTAATCCAGATTTAATTACATTCCCATCCGGCTCTTAAAGGGCTCCAATACCCGGTTGTCATCTTTGTA
>JBEVLT010000190.1:0-8712 GCA_040509055.1 Chitinophagaceae bacterium | reverse complement strand
TACCGGTACGGACAATACGGTAGCTGATAATACGATCACCAACATTGACATACGCATCGATGCGCTGAGTCTGTCATCGTACCGGATGTTTACCGGGCTGTCCATCAACAATACGCAATTGCAGCTGACGAATAATAGGATCGGGGACACAGGCGCCTACGATGCCATCCGTCTGACAGCGAACGGCACCGGCGATCAGGGCGTTACGGCCGTAGCGATCCGGTTTCTGTCTCCGACCGGGGGCAGCATCACGGGCAACGAGATCGGGGGCATTACATTCGACGGGAACCTGAACTCTACCGCTATGGGCATGTTTATCGGGATTAATGTGGACATGAACCCTGCTCCCAGCATGGAGTTTGCCGTCACCGGCAATATGATCGGGAGCACGACCGTGCCGGATAATATCCGTACGCTTTCTCCCGGCATGCCGATGAATATCTATCCTATCTATACCTCTGTGAATACACCGGCCGTGCTGAATGTGTCAGGCAATACGGTTGCGGGAATTCAATCGGCATACAGCGGTACGGGCGCCAGCCCCACGTTTTATGGTATCAGGCTGAGCGGTACAGCCGGCGCAGCGGTTCATCACAATACCATTACAGGGATTACTGCCGTGTCACCGGCTAAGATGACCGGGATTGAATTGAGTACTTCCGCTTCCGGCGCCGCTGCTTTTACGATCAGTGATAACAATATTCACGGGCTGCGGCTGACCGGTACGGACCCGGTGGCTGCCAGCCTGGCTGCCAACAGTATGGTTACCGGTATCTACAGTTATGGTACCGACGCCGGGCCCACCGTCTACGGGAACCGGATCTATGATCTTACTTCCGGCAATACATTCACTGCAGCTACGCCGGCCGCATTTACTACCATCAGGGGGATAGCGATCACCGGGAAATATACAGCCTATAACAACCTGGTATCGCTGACCAACGGGAATAATACCAATAACTGCTCCATGACCGGCGTGGTGTCCACCGGCTATTCAACAAAATCGGATCAGTACATTTATCACAATACCATCTATATAGGCGGTAACAATGGCGACGCTTCGAATACCGCCCCCAGCTATGTGGCAGGCCGCACCGCCACCAACGCCGCCATGCGGATAAAAAATAACCTGCTGGTAAATGACCGGTCAGGTGGCGGCGCGCCCGGCTATATTTTCTATAATGCGCTAAGCGCTCCCACATCCAACTGGGCACAGGGCGTTTCCGACAACAATACAATCGTAACGGCCCGGGTCAACGCCATCGGCCTGTGGAATACAAATACGCTTGATTCAACCCAGTGGCAAACTACTGCCGGGGATGTCCACAGCGTGTTCTACACCACCTCGCAGGTATCGCCTGCCAACCTGTTTGTCAATGCTGCTGCCGGCAACCTGGCGATCAAAGAAAATGCCCGCAACTATGTGGCAGCCAAAGGCACAACAGGTACGGGGGTGACAGCAGACTTTGCCGGCATCACCCGCAGCACGACAGCGCCGGCTGCCGGCGCCTATGAGTACGAATACGTGCCTGTGGATAACAATGCACCGACCGGCCTGGCCCTCAGCGCTACGTCCATCGAAGAGAATAAACCGGCCGGTAGTACAGTCGGCGTATTCACCGCCACCGACCCGGATGCCGGCAATACGTTCACCTATTCGCTGGTGAGCGGAGACGGCAGCGCGGGCAACGAAGCCTTTACCATCACCGGCGATGCATTAACCATCAATTTCCCGCCGGATTATGAAACCCAAAGTTCGTACAGTATCCGGGTAAGGGCGACCGACCAGGGGTTGCTGTATTACGAGAAGACCTTTACCATTAATATTACAGACCTGACCGAGCAGGCACCGAACAATGCACCGAGCGGCCTGGCCCTCAGCGCTACGTCCATCGAAGAGAATAAACCCGCCGGAAGCACAGTCGGCGTATTCACCGCTACCGACCCGGATGCAGGTAATACGTTTACCTATTCGCTGGTGAGCGGAGACGGCAGCGCGGGCAACGAAGCCTTTACCATTACCGGCGACGCATTAACCATCAATTTCCCGCCGGATTATGAAACCCAAAGCTCCTATAGCATCCGGGTAAGAGTGACCGACCAGGGAACGTTGTATTACGAGAAGATCTTTACCATCACCATTACGGACCTGACCGAGCAAGCGCCGAACCTGCATGCCCCGGTGATCACTTCGCATGGCGGTGCGGCCAGCGCCACCCTGAACGTGGCGGAAAACCAGGCTGCAGTAACCACGGTAACGGCTACCGATGCCGATGCAGGCGCCACGATCACCTACAGCCTTGTTGGTAATGACGACGATAGCTATTTTACCGTAAATGCTACCACCGGGCAACTGGTCTTTAACGCCGCGCCCGATTTTGAACGCCCGGCCGACCCGGATGAGAACAATATGTATATGGTGACGGTACAGGCTTCCGATGGCGAATTGACCGCCGTGCAGCGCTTCAAGGTCAGGGTCTCCAATGTGAACGACAATGCGCCCGAGTTCGGTTCCTACGACGGCGATGCTGCGGTAACGCTGAAGCTGAATGAAGGCGTAACGGCCGTTGGTGGGGTATGGGCTGTGGATAAGGAGCCGGGTACCGCGATTAGCTACAGTATTCTCAATGACCAGGATGGGGCACTGTTCTCGGTGGACCCGGTAACAGGCCTGCTGGTATTTATCACGGCGCCGGATTACGAGAATCCTGCTGACCAGTACGCAAGCAATGTGTATATCGTAACGGTACAGGCCTCGGACGGCGAGCTCGCCTCGCTGCAGCGCTTCAAGATCAAGATTATGGATGTGAATGAAGGAACAGGACGGGCGGCAAGCCATGCTGCCGGTGTCCCGGAAACAGACCCGGCCCCTGCAACGGATGCAGCGAAAGGGATCAAGGCTTACCCCAACCCGGTGACCGGCAGGCAGTTTACCCTGCGGATAAGCGACCTGCAGGCAGGAAAGTATTCACTCGAACTGTATAGCCTCACAGGGCAACTCGTGTACCGGAGATTGCTGGAGCATACCGGCAAATCCATCAGCTACCCGGTACAGTTGCCGGCCAGCCTTACAAGGGGTATGTATGTGCTGAAGCTGGCAGGGGCAGGAGTGCTCCATCGCGAAAAACTGCTGATCGACTAAGATTTGCCGCCTCCTGCCACCACGGGCTGCTTCGAAAGAGGCAGCCCTTTTTTATTCGGTAGACATTTACCCTGCAGGGAAGGGAATATATACCGGAATGGTATAAGAGCCCGCAGCTCGTGTATTGCCGGCTCACCGGCCACTTTGTCACAGATCGTAGGTGTACCTGGGATCAGCAAGGAGTTGAGGGTAAAATGCAAACTGGGCATAGCAGTCCGGGTATATAGGTATTCTATTTTATAAAGGCTGCATCGGCAAGATTAAAGCCCCGCCAAAATAAAGCTCGTCGTATTACGGGTTATTATTAAGTAGGATCGGTTTACCCGTTTAGAACAACCAACCCAGTTCCGGATTGTCAATCCTGAACTTCGTTTCGGGCTAAGAAAAACTACTTACCTGCGTCTGCTTCTACATTTACGCACCATTTAACAAGCATCCTGTTTCAGCCTTTTCATTTTTTCCACGGCGCCCCGTGATCAGCTTTCTCCTGCTGAAAAATGCGCAAGGCCTACTGTCTGAATGGCAGAAGTGCAGGGGAGTTCTGTGAAGATTCAATTGTGAACAGCCATTATTTTAAAGATGTAATCATGAAAAAAAACTTAGTCATTTTATTTTTGTGTGCAATTGGTTTTACAAATCTCCGGGCCGGGGAGCATCCGCCTTCAGACCTGTCAGGCACCTACCCGGTGGGCAGCAGCCAACCGGTGTATAAAAAGCTGACCGATGTGGCGGCAGTGCTGAATGATCCGGCCAATACGGTAACGGGTGATCTCGTATTCGAGCTGGACAGCGATTATGACGGTACAACGGGGGAGACATTTCCGATCACATTTAAGCAATTTGCTGTCAGTGGAGGCGACTGGACGGTGACGATCCGCCCCAAAGCAGGTGCAACCTTGCGGACCACGGCAGGTGACCCGGGCGCCAGTCACCCGCTGATCCTGCTCGACGGAGCCGATCGCCTCCTGCTGGATGGCCGGCCGGGCGGCGCCGGAACGGATATCCGGTGGCTGATCCGCAATGCCCGCACGGCAACGAATATCGCACCTACCATCCAGCTGAACAACGATGCGAAATACAATACGCTTACTTACCTCCAGGCAGAGGGACAATCGGATAACAGCTATGGCGCGGTCATTTTTCTCGGCAGCACTACCGGCGCCACCGGCAATGACAGCAACACGATCAGCTATTGCACGGTCCGAGACCTCAGCAATACAACAGGCGCCGGTCCGCGCAATGGGATCAGCATCCAGTCCGCGCTGACTTCCGCATACAGCAACGGCACCATCATCACGCACAACAATATCTTCAATTTTACTTCTACCGGTATCTATCTTGCCACCAATTCGAACGAAACGGAAGTCTTGTACAACAACATTTACCGCACCCGGTCCCTTTATTCTTCTACCGGGGATATCACTTTTATAGGGATCAATATAGCCGACGATGCTACGATCAATACGCATATCAGCTATAACTATATAGGAGGTACGCAGCCTGGCTGCGCAGGAGCGCCGTTGGCACTGACGACAACTCCCTCTTATTATACCCGGGTCGTTGGCGTTCTTGCCGTGGTAACGGGTGGTACCGGCAACAGGGTCGATCATAACACGATCGGCAATTTCGACATCATGACAGGCTATGTATACGCATCCGGCGGAGCAGTCTTTAATGCCTTATACCTCTCGATGGGTACGGTGGATATAACGGACAATATTATCGGCAGCCAGGATCGAAACAATGATATAAACGTAAACATAGTAGGCGGGACAAATCCCTTTACCAATTATATGATCTTTTGTGGGGGAAAGTCCGGTAGCGCGACCGGCAACAAGATCGGCGGCATCACTTTCATGGGCTCAGGCCTTACTGCACCCTGCACTTTGGGCGGCATGAATATCAGCATGCTTTCAGGCACAGGCGCCTTCACGATCAGCGATAATGCGATCGGCAGCACTACCGTCAGCAACAGTATCCGGTCCCTTGCCTCGGGCATACCGGTTAGTTTTTATGGCCTGACGGCCAACCTCGGTGCAAACATGCAGGCGGTCGTTAAAAACAATACAATTGCCGGTGTGGAGCTGAGCTATAGCGGGAATCTCGGAGTCACTGCGGTCGGCATTGCCGGTGGAAGCTCCGCCGGCAGCACTCTGATCGAAGGAAATACGATATCGAACATGAGTGTTCCTGCCATTGTAGGGAATACGCCCGGCCTTTCGGGCATCCGTGCCGGGGGTGCCAATACCGTGATCCGGAAAAACACGATCAGCGGGTTGTATTATACCCAGAGCACGCCCCGGTCCGTCACGGGCGACGATGCCACGCTCATTGCCGGGATCAACATCCTGTCATCCGGCACGCACGAGATCTACGGTAATAATATCTACGGGTTGCGGTCAGCTAACGTGCTTAACATTGCACCTACCCGCCTGATCGGCATAGAGCTGGCCAAAGCGGCTACGATCTACAACAACCTGGTGATGCTGGACAATGGTACCAATACCAACAATTGCGAGCTACAGGGCATCCGGGCCAACGGCGCCATTGCCGGTACGGTCAAGGTATTTTACAATAGCATATATCTGGGTGGCAACAATGGGACTTCCTCCAACACTGCATCAAGCATGGTGCTTTCGAGATCAGTTTCTTCCTGCATATTTAATATCCGGAACAATATATTTGTCAATGCCCGTACCGGTGGCAGTGGCGGACGTTATATTTATTACAACCCTGGCAGCAGCGCTGCTACCAACTGGACCGCCACCACTTCTGATTACAACCTGCTGATCACATCAGGCACCGCTGTCGGCTTCTGGGCAACAGCCGCCCAGGATTCGACCCAATGGAGAACCAAAGGCGGAGATATCAACAGCCGGTTTTATACCACGGCACGATTAGCGCCTGCCGACCTGTTCACCAATGTGGCTACCGGGGATCTCAGCATTAAAGAAAGCGCCCGGGACTATGTTATGTTCAGAGGAGCAAGTGGTACCGGCATCACCACGGATTATACCGGCAGAACGCGTAGCAGCCTTCCTTCGATCGGGGCCTACGAGTACATGCCGCCAGGCGAAGTGCCGACTATCGAAATACTTTCAACAAGTCTTGGTGATCTGTCGCCCACCTTTGATAAGGATATATTGTCCTATACTGGATCGGTGGATGCTGCTACCAGCAACCTGATGCTTTTGATTGTGCCGACCTATGACGGGACTACGGTGGCCATGACAGTCAATGGCACACCGGTGGCAGCGCCCATCCTTACCACGTTCGCTGTTGGCCTGGCTGCCGGCGGGAACACAATTGAGATTGTTCTGACCGCGCAAGATGGCGTTACCACCCAAACGTATACGCTTACCGTTACCCGGGCCAATGCCACCCCGCCACCAACGCTGGCCCTGCTGGCTTTAACCGACGGCATCTTGTCACCGGCGTTTGCGCCGGATGCATTATCCTATACAGCAACGGTCGGTCACTCTGCCAGCAGCCTTGTCCTGACCGCCATTGCCACTGATGCGCAGGCTGGTGTGACGGTAATGGTCAACGGCACGCCGGTAATGTCCGGTAATATCCTGCTGAATACCGGGGCGAATACCATTGAGGTGACTGTAACGGCGGAGGACGGTATTGCCACGCAAACCTATACCATCGTCATTACCCGGGAAGCAGTGCCGAACAACCCCCCGGCCGGGCTGGACCTCGGCGCCGCAGCGATCGATGAAAATGTTGCTGCGGGCAGCGTGGTGGGCGGTTTCACCACTGCCGACCCGGATCCGGACACCTTTACTTATACACTGGTCAGCGGTGCCGGCGATACAGATAATGCAGCCTTTACCATCGATGACAACCAGCTGAAAATAAATGCATCGCCGGATTATGAAACGAAGAATACTTACTACATACGGGTAAGGACAACCGACGGAGGTCTCCTGTACTTTGAAAAAGAATTCACCATTACTATTACCGATCTGAATGAATATCCACCCGTGATCATCTCGCATAGCGGTGCGGCCAGCGTCACACTGAGCTTGGAGGAGAACCTGACCGCGGTAACGACTGTGACAGCTACGGATGCTGATCCTGGCACCAGGATCGTCTACAGCGTGTCTGACCTTGATGACGGGGCCTATTTTGCCATCGACAGCGTCAGCGGGGCACTGTCCTTTGTTACGGCGCCGGACTTTGAGCGCCCCATCGATCCCGATGAGAACAACCTGTATACGGTAACCGTGCAGGCATCGGATGGTGCGTTCACTGCCGTGCAGCGGTTCAAAGTGAAGGTGACCAATGTGAATGACAATGCGCCGGAGTTTGGTTCCTATGACGGGGATGCATCCGTGACCCTGCGGATGCCTGAGAACACAGCAGTCATCGGCACGGTATGGGCCGTGGATAAAGAGCCCGGTACCACCCTCGTGTACCGGATCGCCGATGGGCAGGATGGCGCCTTGTGTTCCATCGACCCCGTAACAGGTGTCTTCCGGTTTATTACGGCACCGGATTTTGACCAGCCATCGGACACTGATGGCGACAATGTGTACATGGTGACGGTAGAAGCGTTTGACGGGAGCCTCAGCACCAGCCAGCGGTTTAAGATCAAGATCACGGATGAGAATGACAATACACCCGTATTTACCTCGCACAATGGAAATGTGACCGTTGAACTGCAGCTGCCTGAAAACAGCCTTGCCGTTACGGCTGCTGCGGCTACCGATGGAGACGCCGGCGCTGTGGTCACGTACAGCATTGTACCGGGTGGCGACGGCGCCCTGTTCACCGTGGATGCGGCAACCGGGCAGCTGGCCTTTATCAATGCCCCGGATTTTGAGCACCCGGCAGATGACAATACGGATAATATATATACGGTAACGGTCAGCGCCTCTGACGGCAGCCTTTCCGCCACGCAGCAGTTCAATATCAGGATCACCGATGTGTATGACATCCCGATGATGCTCACCATGACGATGAAGCTGCCTGAAAACGCGGTGGAAGTGACCAACCTGGAAGCGACAGGGGGCGCGCCGGGCAGTGGCATTGCGCTGAGCATTTTTGGTGAAGAGGATGCCGCCCTGTTTACCATCGATGCGGCTACGGGTAACCTGCTGTTCCTCACCGCGCCGGATTTTGAGCAGCCTGCCGATGCGAATACCGATAACACCTACATGGTGTCGGTAAAAATGTCGGATGGCAGCGCTGTGGTCATCCTGCGGTTGAAAATAAAGATCACGGATGTGGACGAAAGCACCGGTCGTTCTTCCGCTATGGCTGCCAAAGGTCCGGGAAATGCCGGAGAGGAAAAGGCCCCGGCAAATACGGCAACCGAAGCAAACGCCGGTAAAAACATCAGCGTCTATCCCAACCCGGTCACCGGCAGGCAGTTTACCCTGCGGGTAAGCGACCTGCAGGCAGGGAAGTATACACTCGAACTGTATAGCCTCACAGGGCAATCCGTGTACCGGCGGTTGCTGGAGCATACCGGCAGATCCATCAGCTACCCGGTACAGTTGCCGGCCAGCCTTACAAGGGGTATGTATGTGCTGAAGCTGGCAGGGGCAGGAGTGCTCCAT
>JBEVLT010000189.1:0-10814 GCA_040509055.1 Chitinophagaceae bacterium | reverse complement strand
TGGATCTCGGACCCTATAACTTTACACATCACAAACTGATGCTGGGCGTATACAGTCACCTGATCGTGATCGGGGTGGGGTATGTTTCCAGCCTGTTTTTTCCCAGGCCGGTACTGGACAGAAATTTACTGTACAGCGGCTGGAAAGCCTCTAAAAAGGACTAGTTATGACCCGTGTCGTTTTCAAATCGTTTTTTTTATTGCCGGTTGTTCTGTTGGTTGGTAACCTGTCTGCAGGGCACGCGCAAGCCAACAGTGATTCCGCTTACCGCAAACCGTTGAAGGAGGTACTGGCTGATATCGAGCGTAAATATGCCGTCAGGATCAGGTCGGACAGCGCGATGGTAACCGGGAAATGGGTGACCTATGCCGACTGGCGTTACCGCCCGGATGTGGAAGTGACGCTGGATAATGTGCTGAAGCCCCTGGACATGAAGGTGAAGAAAGAAAAGGAAAAGGTATACAAGCTAAGCTACTACGAATACTACCGCTGGCCGGTGGCTGAAGGCTGGGCCGAACTGGATCGCATCGCTTTGCAATACCACAACCTGTCCGAATGGGAACAGCGGAAGCAGGTGTTAAAACCCTGCCTGCTGGAAGCGTTGCAGCTGTGGCCCCTGCCGGCATCACCGCGAACAAAGCCGATCATTACGCCTCAGAGAAGATTTGACGGTTACACCGTGGAAAATATCGCTATTGAAATATTACCTGGCCTGTACATCAATGGTTCCCTGTATAAACCGGCAAAATATACCGGCAAGATCCCTGTCATCCTGAACCCGGACGGGCACTGGGACAGGCAACGCTACCGGCCCGATTGCCAGTACCGGTGTGCGGCCCTGGCACGAATGGGGGCCATGGCCTTTAGCTATGACCTGTTTGCCTGGGGAGAATCTTTGTTGCAGTTCAGGTCAGAAGATCACCGGCGCAGCCTATCCATGAGCGTTCAGGTATTGGGCAGCATCCGGATTCTTGACTACCTGCTCTCTTTGAAGGACGCTGATACCAGCCGGGTGGCGATCACGGGCGGGTCGGGTGCCGGTAGCCATACCGTACTGCTTACGGCCATCGACGATCGCATCAAAGTGGCAGCGCCGGTGGTGTCGCTGTCTTCTTATTTCTATGGCGGCTGTCCCTGCGAAAGCGGGATGCCGGTTCATGATTGTGGCGGCCGCACCGACAACGTAGAACTGGCGGCCATGGCGGCACCACGGCCGCTGCTGGTGGTCAGCGATGGTAAGGACTGGACCGACCGGATGCCGGAACACGATCTGCTGTACCTGCAGCGCATGTATGGGTATTATGATTTACCCGGCAATGTAGAGAATGTGCACCTGAAAGATGAGGGACACGATTTCGGGATCAGTAAGCGAAAGGCGGTATATGAGTTCATGGCCAAATACCTGGGATTAAACCTGGAGGCGATACAGGATACAGCCGGGAATATCGATGAATCGAAGATCACGATCGAAAAGGAGCCGGCGCTGTACGTGTTTGGCGAAAAAGGTGGGAAGCTGCCGGCTCATGCCATCAAAGGATATGACAGCCTGTTGAAACTGTGGGAAGTGAGCCGAAAATAATAGTTGAAAGACGCAGAGAAGTAAGCGCGTAAAGAATAGTAGCGGCGTTTTGATGTAGCCAAAACCGATCTGTAGCCTGGTTATGGAAAGATTAAACCCTAGGGTTGAGCATAGCTCAACTCCGCACCTGCGAAATGGCAAATACATATACGCATTGTATGTTCAATAGGCGTGGGCATGCACGCGGAGCCTGAAGGTATATAGCTCTTTTTGCAGAGCTTATGATAAATATAAAACCCGCCATCATCAAAATGAAAAACACCATAACATTATTCCTGCTCTGCCTGCTGGCAGCACCCGTATTCTCGCTGGCGCAAACCCACCACCGCTACAGGATCGGCCTGATCGACCTTATGCTGCTGAAACGGCAGAAACTAGGCGCCCTGCCGCTTACCAAACAGCTTGGTGCAGATGGCCTGGAAGTGGACCTGGGAGGCCTGGGCAACCGCCCGACCTTCGACAACCAGCTGCTGAACGATTCGGTACGGCAGCAATTCCTGGATAAGGCAAAAGAGCTGAACATCGAGATATTTTCACTGGCCATGACCGGCTATTATGCCCAGTCCTTTTGCGGGCGCGGGCAATACGTGCAATCCATCGCAGATTGTATCCAAACCATGAAGCTGATGAACGTAAAAGTAGCGTTTCTGCCATTGGGCGTACAGTGCGACCTGAGAAAGAAACCGGAGGTAAGGGACTCGGTAATAGCAAGGCTGAAGGTGGCTGGCAAAATGGCCGAAGAAGCCGGTGTGGTAATCGGTATTGAAACGGCGCTGAGCGCGAAAGAAGAAGTGCAGTTGCTCAAAGACATCGGTTCAAAAGGGATTAAGATCTATTTCAATTTTTCAAACCCGTTAAAGGAAGGGCGGGACCTGATCAGCGAACTGAAAATCCTGGGCCGGGACCGTATTTGCATGATCCATGCCTCGAACAAAGACAGCGTATGGCTGGAAAACGACTCGCAGATCGATATGAAAAAAGTAAAAAAGACATTGGACAAAATGAAATGGAGCGGCTGGCTGGTGATCGAGCGGAGCCGGGATGCGAAAAAGCCGTCTGATGTAAAAGGAAATTATGGCGCCAATACGGCGTACCTGAAAAAGATATTTCAGGAGGAAGACCGGTAGTAGAAGGCCGGGAAAGCCTGAAAGCTCTTACTTTTCCGACGTTCGATCTGTTAACTTCCCGTCTAATAGTAATATTTGCCATCTTTTTAGCGATTCCGGACATTTTTTACAAAGGCATATCCAGGTACATTTATTGGCTAATTGCTTGTAAATTAAAGGAATGAAACGATTGCTCCGTTGCCTGCTTGCGATTCTTCTATTGGCCGGTTTTACCGGCTATGCGGCAGAGATATACGTATCACCGGCCGGGGCAGACGCCAATCCTGGTTCCAAAGAAAAACCGCTGGCCACAGTGGCCATGGCTATCCGCAAGGCAAGGGAGCTGCGCCGGCTAAACGATCCTTCCATTGCCGGTGGTATTCATATTATTCTCAGGGGTGGCATCTACAGGCTGGAGGAACCGGTGTTCATCCGCCCGGATGACAGTGGAACCGCAGATAGTCCCACGTTTATTGAAGCGGCGCCAGGGGAATACCCGGTATTCAGCGGAGGCAGGGCGCTTACCGGCTGGTCCAGGCCTAAGCAACCGGTAGCAGGGTTGCCTGAAATTGCACAAGGAAAAATATGGGTGGCTGAAGTGCCCTTGACGGGGGGACGGGTTACGGAGTTCCGTCAGCTCTGGATAAATGATAAAAAGGCCATCAGGGCCAAAAGCTGTAATGGCGACAGCATGAGCCGCATTCTTGCCTGGAACCATCGTACCGAAGAGTGCTGGATACCGACCCCGCCTGTAAGAGATTTAGCGCATCTTGCTACCGCTGAAATGTTCATTCACCAGTGGTGGGCCATTGCCGTATTGCGGGTAAAAAAGTTTGAAGTGCATGGTGACAGCACCAGGCTTTCCTTTCACCAGCCTGAAAGCAAAATACAAAGTGAGCATCCCTGGCCGGCGCCCTGGATGTCCAAAGAGACCGGCAATTCTGCTTTTTACCTGAGCAATGCGCTCCGGTTTCTTGATGAACCGGGCGAATGGTTCCTGGATGTAGGTGCCCGGAAGCTGTATTACTGGCCGCGAAAAGGAGAAGACCTGTCAACCGCTGTAACGACGGCCCCTGTGCTGGAAACACTGGTACGCATAGAAGGTACCGCTGATAACCCGGTTTCGCATTTCTATTTCAATCATATCGCTTTTCGCCATACCGGCTGGTTGCGTCCCTCGCAGCAGGGCCATGTGCCTCACCAGGCAGGCATGTATATGCTGGAAGCTTACAAGCTAAAGGTCCCCGGCACACCGGATAAAAAATCGCTGGAAAACCAGGCTTGGGTGGGCCGGCCGGCAGCGGCAGTCAGTGTTTCATTTGCCGATCATACCGGTTTTTCATCCTGCCGGTTTGAACACCTGGCCTCCACCGGGCTTGATTATGGAAAAGGAACGCATAAGGCTATTGTTGAAGGCAACTTACTCCGTGATATCGGGGGCAGTGCTATCCTGGCCGGCGTATTTTCCGACGAAGCCGTGGAAGTGCATATCCCATACAATCCAAAGGATGAACGGGAGGTCTGCAGCAACATGGTGATCAATAATAACCTGGTCACAGATGCGACCAATGAAGACTGGGGGGCTGTAGGTATCGGAGCCGGTTATGTGCGGGATGTGATCATTGCACACAATGATATCAGTAATGTCAATTATACCGGCATTATGCTCGGCTGGGGATGGACGAGAACGGCCAACGCGATGCGGAACAATAAGATCCTTTCCAATAAGATCCATCATTATGCCCGCAACCTGTACGATGTGGCAGGCATTTATACCCTGAGCGCACAACCGGGAACACTGATCACCGGGAATGATATCGACAGCATTTACAAGGCGCCGTATGCGCATTTGCCCACGCATTGGTTCTACCTCTATACTGACGAAGGCAGTGCCGGCATGACGATAAAAGACAACTGGACGCCTTCCGGCAAGTTTTTGCAGAATGCGAACGGGCCCGGCAATAGCTGGGAAAACAATGGCCCGCAGGTGAACGACAGTATCAGGCAGAACGCCGGGTTACAACCCGCATTCCGGTACCTGCTCACCGGTCAGCAAGCCACTCATCCCCGTTGGCCTGTCAACCAGGAATGGCCCGTGGTGCTGGAGATCACCGGCGATGGTATCGATATCACGCGGTTGCAGGACGTGCTGGTGCAAAATAAGGTAAGTCCTGGGTCGCTGTACCGGTGGAACGATCATTATGTCGTTTTCGACAAAGTGCAGGATGTGTCGGTATTGCGGGGCAGGGTTCAGGCCGTTTTTCCGAAAGCTTCTGTCAAAACATATTATGAGCCGTTTTATGAATTTAACCGTACGCATTGCGATGATAAAAAGGAAGCGACGGCATGGACGCACGTGCTGTTGACGGCTAACCTGGTGGCAGATACCACTTTGCAGAAAGAATACCTGGACTACCATACCACGCAGTTCGACAAATGGCCGGAGGTTGCCAATGGGTTTTGCAATGCCGGTTTTCAGCGGCTGCTGCTGTACCGCAACGGGCGGCAGCTGATGCTGATCATCAGTATTCCTGAAGGAAAAAGCCTGGACGAACTCAACCCGAAGACCACGGAGAATAACCCGCGGGTGGACGAATGGAACGCGCGCATGAAAAAATACCAGGAAGGCATACCCGGCACCCAAAAAGGAGAATCATGGGTATTCCTGCAGCCGGTGCCTTATTCATTATCAAACGACAAACAATAATTCATGTTAACGATCGGGATATTGGGATTGGGAGAGGGCAGGAGCACCATGTCTGCCGCGCTGAACAGCGATAAGCTATTGCTGAAACGGATTTGCGACAGGAGCGAAGCGTTGTGCAAACAACGGTGCCTGGAGTTTAGGTTCGATCGGTATACTACCGAGTACGCGGACCTGCTCAACGATGAAGAAATCGATATTATCGCTATCTATACGCCGGATCACCTGCATGCAGAGCATGTAAAGCAGGCGCTGCTGCACCACAAGCACGTGGTGTGCACCAAACCGTTTATCGATGATCTGTCCGTTGCTGCGGAACTGCTGGAATTGCAAAGAAAAACCGGTAAAAAAGTATTTGTCGGCCAGAGCTCCCGTTTTTTTGAACCGTATAAAAAGCAGCGCCGGGATTACGAGAACGGGTGGATCGGCGAGCTGATCACCGTAGAGAGCCATTATAACGCCGACCACCGCTGGTTCCTGGAAAAGAAATGGGCCCTGGAAAACTCGTTCAAATGGCTGTAGGGCGGCCTGAGCCACCCGGTTGATTTTATTCGCTGGTACCTGCCGGGCATAGAAGAGGTAATGGGCTATGGTATGATCAGCGCCAACGGCCAGGCGGCTGGCCTGAAAAATGAAGATACCATGCATTTTATCTTCCGCGCTGCTGATGGCAGGATTGCGCGGGTAAGCGGCGCCTATACAGGGCCTATCCAGCCGGCCTCCCGGGAAAGCGGTATGAGTTGCATCCTCCGCGGTACGGAAGGCGCCAGCCAGGCCGATTACCATGAGTTGCGTTATGCCATCACCGATAGAACGGGCGAAGAGAAAATCGTCACCTGGGGCGATGCGACGCTGAAGCATTACTTCCGTTTCGAAGGCCAGAGCCACCATGCCGGCGAATACCAGAACTACCTGGAATACTTCGTGGATTCCATTGAAAAAGATTTTACGGCTTATCCTGATATGCAGGAAGGCGTCGGCACGATCGCTTTGCTGCAGGCGATGGACAGGAGCCTGCAAACCCGGCAACCCGTGAAAGTGAAGGATATTTTGAATGAATATGGATTGAAAAAAAACCTATGAGGTTTCTTCAAAGCCGCCGGCTGACTGAGTCAGCAACCTCATAGGTTTATAATTAAATTATGAACGACATTATCTCCAAACTTCAGCCGATCGACTATGCGATCGTGATAGCGTACCTGCTGATCTTATTGTATATCGGTTACCGGGCCAGCTTTGGAAAACGAAAGAAAGACGAATCGCTGTTCCTGGCCGGCCGGTCGCTCAGCTGGTACAGCATCGGGTTCAATATGTGGGGCACCAATGTGGGCCCTTCCATGCTGCTGGCATTTGCCAGCATTGGCTATTCCACGGGTATCGTGGCCGGCAACTTCGAGTGGTATGCATTCATGTTCCTTTTCCTCCTTGCCATGGTGTTTGCTCCCCGCTACCTTGCGGGTAAAGTGACCACCATGCCGGAATTCATGGGCAAACGGTATGGCGATGGAACGCGCAATATCCTGGCCTGGTATGCGCTCATCAAGATCCTGATCTCCTGGTTGTCGCTGGGACTGTTCGCCGGCGGGTTTCTTGTCAGGCAGATACTAAACATACCGATGTGGCAATCTGTGATCGTGCTGGTGCTGTTTGCCGGGCTGTTTGCTTTTGCCGGCGGTCTCAAAGCCATCGCAAGGGTCAATGTATTCCAGATGATCCTGCTGATCGTCGTTTCACTCATGCTGACGATCATCGGTATCGATAAGATAGGGGGTATCAGCGAGTTGTTTCACAAAGCGCCGCGGGAGTACTGGAATTTGGTTCGGCCGTCCAATGATCCCAATTATCCCTGGCAGGCCATCCTGCTGGGTTACCCGGTGTCGGCCATCGCCTTCTTCTGTACCGACCAGGCCATGGTGCAATCCGTATTGGGCGCCCGCAACCTGGAGCAGGGACAGCTGGGCGTCAGCTTTATCGGCTGGCTCAAAATATTATCGCTGCCGCTGTTCATCATCCCGGGCATTCTGTGTTTTGAATTGTTCCCGGGCCTGGAAAACCCTGACCAGGCTTACATGGTGCTGGTCACTAACCTTTTTCCACCGGGGCTGAACGGGCTGGTCATCGTGGTGCTGATCGCCGTGCTGGTGGGTACGATTGGTTCCTCGCTCAACGCGCTGAGCACGGTATTTACCACAGACCTGTATGTGAAAAAGATCAATCCAGCTGCCACGCCGCGGCAGATCATCAGGGTGGGGCGCATGACTGTGCTGGCCGGTTGCGGATTCGCCATCCTGATGGCGCTTGCCATCGATAGTGTGAAAGGTTTAAACCTCTTTGATGTGTTCCAGGCTGTGCTGGGTTTTATTGCGCCGCCGTTGTCGGTAGTGTTCCTGCTGGCGGTGTTCTGGAAGCGGACCACCCGCAGCGCGGTCAATTTTACCCTGTCCGCCGGATCAGCCATCAGCCTCGGTATCGGCGCTGTATACCTGTGGATATTGCCGGCCAAGGAGTACGGTTTCTGGCCGCACTACCTGTTGTTGTCGTTCTACATTTTCGCCCTGCTGTTTATTATTGCCGTCCTGATCTCCCTCGCGGACAGGCAGCCGGTAACAGCTGAGATGGCCGGTGGGGAAGAACTACCCAGGCCTACGCGACGGGTATGGCGGGTATGGATCGCTTTGATCATTGTCATGATCAGCCTGTATCTTTTTTTCAATGGATTTTAAAAACAGAACGAATGCATAAAAATAATTTGGTTTCCAGCCTCGGGTTTTCATGGCAGCAGCTGTTGCGTCGCACTCTTGTGCTTCCGGTAACACGGTTCAGCAGGTCTGGATTGATAATCATGGGCCTGCTATTGATCGTAGCCACAGGATCGCAGGCCCAGCAGGCTACCTGGATCTGGTATCCCGGCGATTTTGAAATATCGCTGGCCAATCAAATGCAGAACCGGCGTACCGAACGCGGAACGTTCTTTCCTGTATTCTGGAAGATGGACAACCACTATGTGCTCATGGATTTTCATAAAGTGTTTGACGTGCCCCGGCCCGAGCAGGTAGATATCTACGTGGAAGGAGCATACAATGTAAAGATCGACGGCAAGGCATTCGAAGGCAGCCCTAAACGGATCACCGTACCGGCAGGGAAGCATAAGATCAATATCAAAGTGTTCAACCAGGCCAGTGTGCCGGCTATATTCGTCAAAGGAAAAACAGTAGTTTCCGATTCGTCCTGGCTGGTAACTTTTGAAGACAAGGAATGGATCGATGAAACCGGTAAAACATCCGATATCTCGGCTACCAGCTGGCTGAATGCCGGTTCCTGGAATTTTAATTCACCTGCACAATTGCCATCGGCATTTAAGTTGCCGGTAGAGAAAAGATCGGCTGTATCGGTTTCCAAAGGTGATAAATCGTTGCTGCTCGATTTCGGCAAAGAAACTTTTGGTTTTATCCGGCTGCACGGCCTGAAAGGAACGGGAAAAGTATCGGTGTACTATGGCGAATCGAAAGAAGAAGCCATGTCGCCGGAGCATTGCGAGGCGCTGGACAGGCTGGACGTAAGCAATACCGGTAAGAAAGATGAAACATTCCCGCTGTCCAAGGCGTTTCGCTATGTGAACGTGCAATACGATGGCTCCGTGAGCCTCGATTCTGTATCCATGCTCTATGAGTATGCGGATGTACAGGAGCGCGGTAGTTTCCGCTGCAATGATGCGGAGATCAACCGGATCTATGATGTGGCCAAGTATACGTTCCGGCTCAATACCCGGGAGTTTTTCATCGACGGCATCAAGCGTGACCGCTGGGTATGGAGCGGCGATGCGTACCAGAGCTACCTGATGAACTACTACTTGTATTTCGATAAGGAAACGGTGGTCCGGACCGCCCTGGCCCTGCGTGGTAAAGACCCGGTGACGGCCCATATCAACACCATCATGGACTATACCTTTTACTGGTTCCTGGGTATTTACGATTACTATTTATATACTGGCGACCAGGGTTTTATCCGGCAGTTTTACCCGCGCATGCAAACCCTGATGGAGTATTGCCTGGGCCGGCGTAACAGCGATGGCCTGATGCAGGGCCTGCCCGGCGACTGGATATTTATCGACTGGGCCACAGGGCTCAGCAAGAAAGGAGAAGTGAGCTTCGAGCAATTGTTATTGTGCCGCAGCCTGGAAACCATGGCCCTTTGTGCCGGCATCGCCAGCGACCAGCCCGGGTCTGCCCGGTACCAGCAGCTGGCCGGGGAGCTGAGAAAGAAATTATTCGATATCTACTGGAATGAAAGCAAGCAGGCGTTGGTACATAGCCGGGTGGATGGCAGGCAAACGGATAATGTGACGCGGTACGCCAATATGTTCTCGATATTCTTCGATTACTTCAATGCCGCTCAAAAACAGGCGGTGAAAAGATCCGTATTGCTGAACGATTCCATTCAAAAGATCACCACGCCCTATATGCGTTTTTATGAGCTGGAAGCGCTCTGCGCCATGGGCGAGCAGTCGTATGTATTAAAGGAGATGAAAGATTACTGGGGCGGTATGCTGAAGCTGGGCGCCACCAGTTTCTGGGAAGAGTACAATCCGGCTAAAAAAGGAGAGGAGCACCTGGCCATGTACGGGCGAAAATTCGGTAAAAGCCTGTGCCATGCCTGGGGAGCCAGCCCCATTTACCTGCTGGGGAAATACTACCTTGGGGTAAAACCCACTTCAGCGGGCTATGCTACCTACACGGTGGAGCCGGTATTGGGCGGGCTGCAATGGATGGAAGGCAAAGTGCCGACACCAAAAGGGATCATCAGTCTGCACTGCAGCACTACGCAGATCAAAATAAGATCGGGAGAAGGCGTGGGTACGCTGAAGATAAAAAGCAGGACCAAACCTTCCGGGACTAACCTGACGGTCGTTTCAGCAGGGACGGATGAATATGAAGTAACGATTCAGCCGGGCACCGAATATGTGTTGAACTACGTCGCTATTTAAAATGACTATGAAAAAGATCAGTATACTGTGTGTGTGCATCTGGATGGCGCTGGCAGCAACCGCCCAGACGGGTTTGGTGAATACGGCCGGCAGCCCTTATGCAAAACTCGCCGGCGTGGGGCTGAGCGATGTGCAGTGGACCACCGGTTTCTGGGCGGAGCGGTTCGCCGTTTGCCGCGATTCGATGGTGCCGCATCTATGGGACACCTATAACAACGCAGAGCTTTGTCATTCGTTTAAGAACTTTGAGATAGCCGCAGGACTGGATACCGGCAGGTTCAGAGGTCCCTCGTTTCATGACGGTGATTTTTATAAGACCCTGGAAGCGATAGCCGGCATGTATGCCATGACCAAAGACAAAAGACTGGACATCCTGATGGATAAAGCGATCGCTGTGATTGCCAAAGCGCAGAAGGATGACGGGTATATCTATACCAAATC
>JBEVLT010000188.1:0-9441 GCA_040509055.1 Chitinophagaceae bacterium | reverse complement strand
GGACTGATACCCGTGCTCAATTACAAAATAGAATTTTAGAACCCTTTAAAACGTAAAAGATGAAAAACAAAGTCATAGCTGTCCTGGTCCTGTTCTCCTGTATCGTTACATCCTGTACCAAAGAGCGCCTTGTCGGCGAAGGGCCGGTGGTCACAGAAACAAGGTCGCTGAGCGGTTTCACAGGTGTTTCATCCGGTTGTTCCGGCCGCGTCAATTTTCGCGTAGATCCTGTGTACAAAGTAGAAGTGACGGCCCAGCAAAATATCCTGGATGTACTGCGCACCCGCGTGGTGAACGGTGTGCTGGACATTGATTTTAAAAACAATGTCAACATCCGGCGGCATGAGGACATCGTGATCAACGTCAGCGCGCCTTCTGCCGGCTATTTCAGGCTCAGCGGTTCGGGAAGCATTTATACAGAAGGGTCGATGGCAACGAATCGGTTGACACTGGAGGTAAGCGGCTCCGGCAGCATGTTCCTGCAGCAGGCTGTTATCGCCGGTAAGCTCGATGCCAGGATCAGCGGTTCAGGCAGCATGACTATTGCGGCAGGATCGGCCGGTAACGAGGAATTGCATATCAGCGGCAGCGGGAACATGGATTTTTCTAACCTGGCAGCCGCACAGGCGGAAACGCACATCAGCGGTTCCGGTGACATGAAAGTCAACCTTTCACAAAGCCTCGATGCACGGATATCGGGCAGCGGATCGGTATATTATAAGGGAAACCCGTTGATCACCACGCATATCTCCGGTTCGGGAAAAGTGAAGCCAATTTAACCGGATCGGTAATCAAAGCAGGAAAACCGCACAGCTGCAGGGATGGTCCTGCCGCTGCTGCGGTTTTTTTATAAGGTGCTGTGGAATAATTGTGCCCGGCCGGCCGGTGCGGAACCGGGATATTCTGTAGTTTAGCCGCGTTCAACCCGACAGGGGGAGGCTTGTTGCAGCTTCTATGAAAATTCGGTTTTACTGTTAGAAGAAGAGCAGGGATTCCGCAGTACCTGCGCACAGTCAGAACGTTCGTTAAACCTTTATTTGGAACAGCCTCGTTTGCGAACGATCGATAAACCTACTAACCTAACAGTATGAAAAAAACCATCACACTGCTCCTGTTTTGCGTGCAATTCACTGCAGCCGGCGCACAGTCGCTGTTGCCCCGCACCAATTCCTACAACACTTCGGTAGACAGCAACCTGTTCGTGACGACCAGTTTCCGTGCGCCGGTTTTTGAAGACACGGCTGCCGCCAATGCCGTCTATTCGCTCGACTCCTGCGGCAAGCTGATCTATACCCGCAACACCGGTTACTGGTACCGGCAATGCGAACCCGCCCGGTGGGTGCAGTTTGCCGACAAGGCCAATGGCCTTGTCACCGAATTTAAAGCAACCGGATTAGAACCATTGTTTACTACCTCGGTGGCGAACTCAGCCACAACGCCTTCACTATCGTTTGAGCTCGCCGATGCGCCATCCTATACCGTTTTCGGCAGGGCCGCCGGAGCCGGAGCACCATCGTATGTAAAATCGCTGGACAGCAACTGGATCCCCGACCTGCATTCGGCGGCGTATTACAACAGGCAGTTTGTACGCATGACCGGAGATGATTCCATAAAGGGTATCAAAACATTCAATGGCAAACGCATCCAGCTGTTTGCTTCCTCTGATGCTGCCGTACAGGATGGTGTGTTTTTCAGAGTAGCCGACACCCGGGCTGACGGCAATGTACGATCGGCGGGTATTCGATTTGAAACCAATAATACCATTGGCCTGCTCAGCGCTACAAGCTCCGTAGCCGGTGCGCCGTTTTCAGGCGTGGATGGTCTCTATCTCCGATCGCCAACGGCAGGCCGGTCCATCGTCATGACCACCACCGGCACCACCGGTCCGGAGAAAAGGGCACTGACGCTGGAGCCCAACACCAATGCTACGTTCAGCGGCAGCATTAATGTGGCCGGCGATGCGAGCATTACAGGCTTTCTTACATCGCGGGGGTCCGGCCCCAACAGCAACAAGTTTGGCGCGCACACCTCTGCCATCAACCGGGAGTCGCTGGTGCTGGGAGATTTTGCAAGAGATACGCTGAACACCGTAGAGCCATCCTTTTGCTGCGGCGGATGGCCAACCATCGTTGGGGCAAGAGCGAGGGGGAATGGCACTGCGGTGGGATGGAGGTCCGAAGCGCAGAATTACGAGGCCGTGGCCATTGGACCCCAGGCGAAAGCAACAGGCCTGGCTACCGTCGCCATCGGTGACGGCGCCCGTGCTATACCGGCTGGCGCCGGCGGCAACCAGATCGTGATGGGCGATGTGTCGTGGGCCACGGGCAATATCAATTTTTTTATGGGCGGCGGGGCCGGCATCGGGAAGGATTACGTGATCTGCATCGGCTGCCAGGGCAGTAATTCTTCGTATAACCTCGATGTCAGTACCGATACGCACCAGGGCTTTTTAGGCTGGTACCAGCACAATTCGCCGGCTTTTATGGGTGGAGTAGGGTTTGCGAATGACTGGTGGCTGGGTGGCCCGGTTCAGGCAGCGCTGCCGCACCCGATCTCGCTCAATATTACCGATGCGATGGGGCCTAATGCGTTCGGTACGGTATTCCGGATCAATGGGTCCAAGGGAACCGGCAATGCTAAGCCCGGCCCCATCTATTTTACCACCGGCGAGCCCGGTGCATCCGGCAGTGCGCTGCAAACCCAGGTGACGCGGATGGCTATTACAAGGAATGTCGGCATCAATACCACAGAACCTTCCTCCAGCCTGCAGGTTGCAGGGTCCTTTGCCCCGGCATTGCGCAGCGTGACTGCAGACACAGAGCTGACGGATACGGATTATACACTGCTGGCCGATGCAAGCAGCGGTAGTATTTCGATCAACCTGCCTTCGGCCGCTGGTATTACAGGCCGGCTGTACATTATCAAGAAAACGGATAACTCGGCCAATACAGTGATACTGGCTGGTACTACAGATGGCGTTACCGACCGGGCGATCAGTACGCCTTACGGTTGTTACACCATCCAGTCGAATGGGAATAAATGGATGATCGTCGGGGCATTTGGTATTGGAACGTCACAGGCCGATTGCCTGATCACGCAGGCGAATGCAGGCACGAATTGATGTGTTGATGTGGCAGGATTTTTTACAAGGTGCCCGGAATGAGCATTTCTGCAGTTCTGCATCCTGTCGATCTTATTGTTTTAACAACGATACGATCAGCGGGAATTCCTTTTCCGGCTCTTCCTCCTGCGGGTTGTGGCCTGACCGTTCAAACATGACGAAGCGTGCCTGCGGGCAATATTCTTTGTATTTCACCATCATCCAGGGCACGGCTACACGGTCGTACCGGCCGCCGATGACGAGGATGGGCATTTTGAGGTCCTTTAGCTTTTTGCGGTAGTCAAAACTGCCGATATCGTTACCTACGATGAAATCACCGTCCCTTCCCACCATCTGGTAGTAAAGTTTTGTGTTGAAGCGGTTCGGGTAAGGTTTTCTTTTCACCGTGGTATCGGGCTCGAACCGTGCCGGGTTGTAAGCGTATAAAAAACCATAAGGTACGCGGCCGTAAATTTCCTGGTGCTGTTCATCGCTGCTGACGGCTCCCTGTTCCCTAATGGTCATCAGCTCTTGCCATACTTCTGGATAGTTGGTTTTTATTTCATGGTTGCTGTTGTCGTCGTTCTCCTGCCACATGATGTAACTGTGAAAGGTGTTGGCCAGGATCAGGTGGCTCAGGTGCTCGCCGTATTGGATGGCATAGCCCTGTGCCACCACGCCGCCGTAGGAATGGCCGAGGATGGCGATCTTATCCAGGTGCAGGGCCTGGCGCAGTCCTTCTACGTCTTCGATATCCCGTTGCAGCGTATATTCTTTCACATCTTTGGCTGTATCCGATTGGCCGCGCCCGAACCCATCGAAGTAGATGAGCTGGAAGCCGGCTGCCGCAAGCGAATCGAAACGCCGCAGACCGGGGTGCGACCCGCCCGGACCACCTGCGATCAAAACCAGTGGCTGGCCTTTGCCAACAGTCACTACCCATAGCTTAGCGCCATTGACGGTATAGTATTTCCCACCGGTCCGGCTATCGGGATAGGTGATGGGTTGGGCGGTAACAGAAGCAGTGATAAAGAAGAGGCTGATGATGGACAGGAACAGGCGGGACATGTAAAAGATTTTGGTGAAAATAATTGTTTTCCGGGAGTGGGAAAACGACAGCCGGGTATCATCGCCTGGCTAACAATAAAGCAGCGGGACCGTTCTTGCTATCTGAAGACTTTTTTAGTGCTTTTCAGGCAGGGCTTTCAGTTTCTTCCATCCCATTCCCTGCTTCCTCCAGCCACTGCACACCTTCCTCCTTCGGCAACTCCTGCACGCTTTTCAGCTTCCGCTCGATAGCCCTTGACCGAACCGATGCGGACTCGATCACGTTGCTGGCCTCCTGCAGTTTTTTCTGCGTCTTATCAAGGATACCGCCGAAAGTGCTGAACTCTGTTTTGACCACGCTGAGCAGCTGCCATACTTCGCTGGACCGTTTTTCGATAGCCAGTGTGCGGAAACCCATCTGCAGGCTGTTGAGCAGGGCCGACAGGGTAGTGGGGCCGGTGATGATGATCCTGTTTTCCCGCTGGATGCTCTCGAACAGCCCCGGTGTGCGCAGCACTTCGGCATACAGGCTTTCAAAGGGCAGGAAGAGAATGGCGAAATCGGTTGTATTGGGCGGATCGATGTATTTGCCGCCGATATCGGCCGCACATTTCCGGATGCCTTTTACAAAACTCCGGCGGTGCTCTTCGATCAGCTCCGGCACGGCCTGGTCGTAGGCTTCCATAAGGTGTTCGAAGTCTTCTTTGGGAAACTTGGAATCGATCGGCAGCCAGACGGTTTTTTCCGCAGCATCCCGCCCGGGCAGCTTCACGGCAAACTCCACGAGCGCAGCCGAGCCCTGCCGGGTCTTTACATTTTTGGCGTACTGATCCGGTGTCAGCATTTGCTCCAGTATATTTTCCAGCTGGTATTCGCCCAGCACACCACGCGTCTTGACATTGCTCAGCACCCGCTTCAGGTCACCCACCCCTGTAGCCAGTTGCTGCATATCGCCTAATCCCTTGTGCACGGCTTCCAGCCGCTCGCTGACCAGCCGGAACGATTCGCCAAGTCTTGTTTCGAGGGTCTTTTGCAGTTTTTCATCCACCGTGGCGCGCATCTCGTCCAGCTTTTTTTCATTGCCCGATTGCAGGTCGGCGATCTTACGCTCGATCAGCTCCCGCATCTTTTCCAGCTTATCGGTGGTGGTGCGGTTCTGGTCGTCCTGGCGGCCCAGCAGGGTTAGAAAGTTGTCTTTCTGGATGGTATTGAAGTCATTAACCGATTTGGAAAGATCATGTTTGAATACTTCGAGCGCATCACGGGTTTCTTTGCGGTTATCCTTTGCACTGGTGAGGCTGGTCTCGTTGGCTTCTTTCAGCTTTGCTTCCAGTATGAGAGTGAGGCTGCTTAACCGGTCTTCAAATCCTTTGAAAGAAACCGACAGCTCCTGCCGGGTATGCTTAGCGCTTTCATTTCCTTCGAGCCGGTTGGTGGCCATTTCGGTTCGCAGCGCGGTCTCTACACGCGTGATATCGCCGGTGATCTGTGCCAGCTTCAGGGATAGCTCTTTGTCGTTTTTGCCGGTAGTGGCTTTGAGCACTCGATATAGCAGTACCAGTGCGGCAGCAAGCAGGAGCAGGATAACAACGGACAAAAGCAGGTAGACGATCATGATGCTGTGTTTCTGATGCAGAAAAACCTGTAAGGTTTCCCATCCAAATCCGGTTGCTTATTTCAGGGTAGCCGTATGGGTTTTAAATCCCGGTTTCTTATAGCTCTCGTATCCAGATATTCCGGTAGCTGATCGGCTCGCTGGGATCGCCATGGTCCTGCAGCTTGATCGATGCGGCGCCATGCGCTTTGTACGAAGGCTGACCGATATACACTGTCTTGCCCTTGATCTCCACGTTGTTTTGGATCAGCACGCCGTTGTGCAGCGCCGTCACGCGGGCCGGGCTTTTCAGGGTGCCATCGTCGTTGAACCGCGGGGCGGTCCAGATGATGTCGTAGCTCTGCCAATTACCGGGTTTGGCGCTTGCATTCACCAACGGAATAGATTGTTTGTAAATACTGCCGGCCTGGCCGTTGACATAGGTTTTGTTTTGAAAATTATCGAGCACCTGTATCTCGTAGCCGTCATCGCCGCCGCCGGTAGAGGCCAGGAACACGCCGCTGTTGCCACGGGCCTGCCCTTCGCCGGTAATTTTTTCCGGAATGCGCCACTCGATATGCAGCTGGTAATCGAGAAATTTTTTCTTTGTCTGGATATTGCCGGTACCTTTTTTCACGGTGAAAGCTCCGTTGGCAACGGTCCATTCTGCTGCTTTCGTGCTGTCCTTTACCGATACCCATTCATCCAGGTTCTTCCCGTCGAATAATACGACGGCATCGGAAGGAGCATCTCCGGCGATCTTGCCGGGCGTCACGATACGGGGTTCCGGTTGCCATATTTCGGTGGCTTTGGGATCGGTTTGCGCAGCCGCAACGGCTGACAGGCACAGCAGGGTGGGGAAAAGCAATACTTTCATACAGCAGGTGTTAAGCGTAGCGGAATTGTTTGCTTAAAGGTAGGGAGTTTGGTATTATTTTCCGGGATACAACAAACGGGTAAGCGATGTGTTTTACCGGGTTAACTGAAACGTATGGAAAATGTATTAATTACGGGCGGCACCGGTATGATCGGCCGGGTGCTGACCGATGCCCTGCTTGCAAAGCATTACAGCGTCATTGTCCTGACACGCGGAGAACGGAAGAAGCCGCGCCACGGCGTACGCTATATGCAATGGGATGTAGCCGGCCGGCAGATCGGCCGGGAGGCGATAGAGCAGGCCGATCACATCATTCACCTGGCGGGCGCCAACGTGGGCGAAAAGCGGTGGACGGAAAAGCGGAAAAAAGAGATCGTGGACAGCCGGGTCGACAGCAGCCGGCTGCTGGTGAAAGCATTGACGGAAATACCCAACCGTGTTCGTACTATAGTCAGCGCTTCGGCCATCGGCTGGTACGGGCCCGACCAGGCCGAAGCTATTCCTTTTACGGAAGAGGCCCCGCCGGCCGGCGATTTCCTGGGACAAACCTGCCTTCAATGGGAAGAGAGCATTACACCGGTGGAACAGTTGGGCAAACGCCTCGTTAAGCTGCGGACGGGTATCGTGCTAAGCCGCGAAGGCAGGGCCTTGAAAGAGTTTACCAAACCATTAAAGCTGGGTGTGGCCACCATCCTCGATTCTGGGCGGCAGGTGATCAGCTGGATCCATATCGACGACCTGGTGCGGCTGTATATCACCGCTATCGAAAACGAAACCATGCATGGCGTGTACAATGCCGTGGCGCCGCAACCGGTGCGCAACAAAGATTTTGTCAAAGCGCTGGCCCGCGCCAAAAAACGCTTCTTTATCCCGGTGCAGGTGCCGGCATTTGCCCTGAAGCTGGTGCTGGGAGAAATGAGCATCGAAGTGCTCAAAAGTACTACGGTAAGCAGCCGCAAAGCACAGGCCGCCGGCTATACATTTCAATACCCTGACCTGGCCAGTCTTCGCCCTTTCTTCCGTACAGCTTAGAGGTCTTTGCGGGTAAACCGCCTGTAGGTAAGCCAGGAAAACAGGATCATGTAGGCCACTGCGATCAGGATGAGCGTTGTATCGCTGAAGGTCTGCGATGGCATCAGCGTGGAAGCCCCCGGCAATTTGATCAGCGAGTCCGAGCTCTGCAGCGGCAGCAGCTGGGCAAATTTTTCATTGCCGCTTTGCTTCAGCGATACGAACAGCAGGCTGTAGATCACGTTTTCCAGGATCATGCTGTAAGCGAAGTAAATGCCGATGGCCAGCCCGGCCCTCCTCACCAAATGGGCGAGGAATACCGCTACAATGCTGTAGAGCAGTGTTTGCAGGAAGAAGTGGAAGAGATAAAACAGCTCCTCGGAGAAGCCGGTAAAGCTGCCGGAAGCAACATATCCCCACAGCACCCCCGTCAGGAATACGGCAACGGTGGCAATGGCAGACAGAATAATGGTCAGCACCAGCTTCACGCTGATGTAGTGCTGGCGATTCAGCCCGTCGATGATATTCTGCCGGCTGGTTTTGTAGCTGAACTCGTTGCAACAATGCGTGATGACCAGCAGTCCCGGAAACAGGAACAGGAAGGCAGATACGAAGCCGGTAATATGCCAGGTGTCCGGGAAGGCATACAGGGAGGGCAGGATGCTGCCGACGCCGCCTGCATTGTTCTGCCTGACCTCGTTATTGATGAAATACGTGATACCGTTGGCCCCGATGATACAGACGATATACAGGATCAGCAGGATCCAGAAGGTTCGGTAGTTCTTCAGCTTCAGCCATTCTATTTTTAACAGGTGCAGCATATGATTCAGCAGATTAGGTGGTTAATTGGAACTTTTGGTACCGGTGATTTCAAGGAACCTTGTTTCAAGGGTTTTGCGTTTCATCTGGAGATAGCTCAGCACCACCCCTTTCTCAAAGCAATACCGGTTGATCCAGTCGGGTGTTACCGTATCGCTGCAGGTGATCTGCACGCCGTTGTCCAGCTGTTTGATGCCCGTCACGGTATCCAGCTGCTGCAGCGCTTGGGTCAGCGCATTGGTGTCGGCTGCAGCCAGTTCGATCACCACGCTGGTGTCGGATGAATGAGCCAGTACGTCGCTGACGGTGCCGGATGTTTTGAGCACCCCTTTCTGGATGATCGCTACGTGGGTACATACCCGCTCCACTTCGTCCAGGATATGGCTGGCCATGATGATGGTTTTGCCGCGGCGGTTCAGTTCTTTGATCAGTTCCCTGATTTCGGCGATACCGGCCGGGTCCAGCCCGTTGGTGGGCTCGTCAAACACCAGGATGTCCGGGTTGCCCAGCAGGGCGGAGGCAATGGCCAGCCGCTGCTTCATACCGAGTGAGAACGTGCTGAACTTGGAATCCTTGCGCTGGAACAGGTTCACGGTCTGCAATACATTGTCGATATCATCCATGCCACGCTGCTTGATGGTGGCAGCGATCCGGAGGTTTTTCTCCCCGCTCAGGTAATGGTAAAAGTTCGGCGTTTCCAGCAGGGTGCCGATCTGCCGGCGCTGCGCATCGCTGCCGGGCTGGCCTATCCAGCTGTAAGTGCCTTTCGTGGCCTTGATCACATCCATGATGATGCCCAGCAGGGTGGTCTTGCCACTGCCGTTAGGGCCCAGGATGCCGAACACGGAGCCCTGGGGCACTTCGAAACTTACATTGTTCAAAGCCCGGACGACACCGTAGTTTTTATTAAGGTTGTTGACTGTAAGTATAGACATGAAAGAAGATAGTTGGTGAATGACGGGAGCAATATTACACAAACGGGCACGGATGAAG
>JBEVLT010000187.1:0-17420 GCA_040509055.1 Chitinophagaceae bacterium | reverse complement strand
GGCCGGATGGAAGAAGGAAAGCAGCTGATATGGCGGTTTCCTGAATACGACATGGAGTTTCCTGTTCGTACTGGTAAGATGGTGCCTGACCAGCTTATTTCTTTTTACTGGGAAATTGAGGGTAAGGAATTATTGGTAGAAATAAAGCTGGCTGCTTCTGGAAGCAATGCTACCGTGGTGCGGATCACCGAGGGTAGTATGGAAAACAACGAGGCCGGTATCAACTGGCTGCGTGGCAATACGGAAGGCTGGGCCAACTTCCTGGCCTGTCTCAAAGCCTGGCTGGAATACGGCGTTCACCTCCGGAAAGGTGCATTCGATTTTCCCCGGGAGAAGCCGCCCGCTACGGCGGATAAGCAATAAGTAACTATAGCTCGCTGGAGCTGCCCCGGTTATCTTCGGGTTCAGTTCAGGACCGATCCAATGGCCCTGGTTAATTCCGCCTCGCTGTCAAAGGCCCCGATCCTGATATGCCGGATCACATGATACCTGTCTGTGATCACCGTGGCAGGATAGGTGAATACGCCATATAGATCGATCAGTGACTGTGCATCCGATATCTGGTCGAACGCAAAGGGACTTTTGTTGAAAAAACCCTGCAGCTCCCGGTTGGTATTGTATGTAATGCCTACAAAGGAAATATTCCTGTCTTTGTATTTTGAAACTACGGTGTTGAGCATCGGCATTTCCTTTATGCAGGGCAGGCAATTGGTAAACCAGAAATTAACGACCATTGGTTTATCCTTGTACGTGGTTTCTGAGCCTCTTGCCTGGCCGTCGGGTCCGGTTCCTGCAAAAACGGGCAGCGTATCACCGACCGTGAAAGGATTGAATTGTGTACGGGTGATGGTGCGGCCGTCCGGTGTTTCAATCTGTGTGGTCTGCGGTTTGGCCTTTGCCGGCGGTTTCCTGTTGTTAAGGACCACTTCCAGCATTACTTTCATACGATCTTCGTTGTCCACCCGGGTGTATAGCTTTTCATCCGGTATGGCCACGGCACGCGAGATACCGGTAGTAAAGAATGAATCCAGCTGGTATTCTCTTTTTGTCACGGAAGGCGGGAGCCCGTTGATCTTTGCATTGGGATAGTAGGTAAAACGAAAATTAACCGGCAATCCCTCCAGTTCATCAAAAAAATATTCGAAACAGCCACGCTGGACCCGGTAAGCAGGAGCATACCAGACCTCGGCCTCCTCGGCTTTCCCATCCAGCAACACCGTCATCACTGCCCTTTTGCAAGCCAGCCCATTGATGAGGGTGTCTTCCCCTGTATAGCGGATAGCTGCTTTACGGCTTCCCAGCTTGCCCAGGTCGAATACAGGGCCTTTGGACATATCCTCAAAAGAATAGGATTTTTCGCTATTGGATATATAGCTGATAGGTAGCTGGTCTGTGCAGCGGAATATGCTGGTATAGTAAACGCTTTCCCGCCTCTCCTGCCAGGTGCGGTAGCCTCCCGGATCGTAAGCAAAAGCATATTGCCGGAAAGAACGGGTCTCAAAGCCATCGGGAGTGATGTGCGTGTCGGTAACGGTATATTTCAAGCCGGCCTCCTGCAACACCTGCTGGGCGGATGCCAAAACCGGTAATAATGCGATCAATAAAAAGGTAGTCAATAGCTTTCTCATGTGTGGTGTTTCACACAAAGCAAGCGTATTGCTATGTTAATTAACATTAAATAACCTTAAACTGCGTTGCTGATTATCTTCCACTATCCTGCTATTGCAAGAGGTCTTGTCTGAAACCTTTGCAACTTTCGTTACCACCTGCTTTCCAGGTACTCATTCAAAATATCCAGGTCTTTTTCCACCGGCACGGTCATGGAGCGAATGGATTTCCAGGTACGCACATTGGCTTCCCAGAGCTGCCGGTTCTGCAGGGCACGGTTGAAATTTTTAGGGATCTCTCCCTGTCCCAGCATCAGCACGTCGAAGCCGATGAGGCCGAAGATATCGTCTTTCATGTCGGGCATGATCATGCGTACCAGGCTACGGTCGGCATAGGTCAGGGGGCCGATATCATAATACAGTTCCGTCAGCCATTGTATATTGCTGATATCGGTTTCGGCACGGCAGTCCTTCCAGTACGGGGTGTCGAATTTTTTGTTGTACTTGTAGTGAATGGCCAGGAAGCCGCGCAGGAAGTCCCAGTGCTCGTTCATGTGCGTATTGATCTGCCTGCGCAGCGCCGGCGAACGTTTCAGCTCCGGGAAATTGTAGGCCAGCAGCTTCACTTCTTTCAGGATCATGTGGATGCCGGTCGACTCCAGCGGCTCCACAAAGGCAAAGGAGTTGCCGATGGCAAATACGTTGCCGATACAGATCTCCTGGTGCCGCCCGGAACGGAACTTTACCGTTTTCAGGTTGCCGATGCCGGGGTTCTTGGCCTGCAGTTCGGCTGCTGCTTCGTCGATACTTGCGTGCGCCGAAGAGAATACATAGCCCCGGTGGTTTTCACCGCGCATCGGGATATTCCAGCACCAGCCATGGTTCATCGATTCGGCCAGCGTGTAGGTATTGATGCGGCCGGGATTTTGTATGCAGCCGGTGACGGCCGTGTCATTAAACAAGCTCGATTTATAAGAAGTAAAATCCGAGCCCAGTATTTTTTCCAGCAGCAGCGACCTGAAGCCGGAGCAGTCCACGAAGAAGTCGTATTCGTATCTTTTGCCGGTTTCACCGATCACGGCTTTGATGCCGTCTCCGTTTTCCTGCCGTTCTGCATCGGTGATCAGGTCGTCGATATACAGGATGCCGGCTTCAGTTGCCTTGGTTTTGAGATAACGGATAAACGATTCGTTGTCCAGGTGCAAGGCATAGAACAGGTCGTCGGACAAAGCGGAATATTGTTCCCTGCCTCCGCGGTCGGTGGCCGATACCACGAAGGATGCCTGCTGGTCCATCAGCACGGCGGTCAGCGAGCTATTGTTGATATGCCCCTCGGTCAGGTAAGCGCTGCGTACATCTGGTTGGCCAAACGGGTAGTTGAAGTAATAATCGCCCGGCAACCCCCAGAAGAAACGGATGCCCAGCTTCCAGGTTGGTTTCACCGCGTCGTAAAACTCGTGCGGCGGGAAATGCAGCGTTTCAAAGAGGAACCGGCGTATCTCGGGTGTCGTGGCTTCGCCCACGCCGATCACCGGTATCTTCGATGATTCAATAAGTGTGACCGGCAGGTGCGGGTATTCTTTTTTCAGCGCCAGCGCGGTCAGGTAGCCGGCTGTGCCGCCGCCTACCACGGCTACGTTGCGGTATTCATCCGGCTTGTCTTCCCCGTCCGGCTGACCGACAAATAAATTCTTCTTTTTGTGTGTCCTGCTGTGTTCGAGCGAATTGAGGTATTTGCGCAATAAGATTTTATAATCCAGCAGGCTGTTGCCGCCTGCCGCGCCTGTGCTGCCTTCAAATACAGGATAAATGTATTTCGATACGGAGGTTATTTCATCTTTTTGCACCAGGCTGAAGAGGGTCACCGTGTCGACGAATTTTAGTTTCTGTTCCGGCTGGTCCTGGTACAGGATCTTCAGCTCATTCAGCAGGCTGGTAAAAGCGGTGTAAAATACATCAGGCGCTTCATGAAACTGGGCTTCCGTCACCTGCGGGGTGATGATCTCTTTCAGCCCCGGTTGTTTGCCGGCGGCTTCCTGTTGCAGCACCACGAAACAGGAGTCGATACCGGCCGTTTGCCCGGGAATATGCGTAGGACCTGCAACCAGCTTGTTATTCCAATACGAAAAGCCGATCGACTTTTTGTTTTCCTTCCGGTAATAAGCCGAGATGTCCAGCAACTCCCGTAATGAAGCATTCTCCGGTACCGTCAGAAAAAAATCGCTATCGCCGGCCTGCCGGATATCCTGGAATGCTAAGGTTTTGCAATCGATCCAGCTTATTGAACTCAGTTGATTGAACAGGAACCGGGTCAGGAAACTATCCGTATTCTTCGCAACAAGGGCGATTTTAAAAGAAGACATTTTTCAGTTGACGTTTTAAACAAGCCTGCTGAGCAGGCATTAATGATCTGGTGAAAAGAAAATAAATATCATCCGGCTATCAGCGTGCTATAACACATTCCGGCCGTAGCGGTATAAAGAACCTTAAACTTTAAACCTTTTAAACTTTTAGAACTTTCCTTTACCACTTACTCTCCAGGTACTCTGTCAAAATATCCAGGTCCTTATCCACCGGCACTGTCATGGAGCGGATAGACTTCCAGGTCTTCACGTTGGATTCCCACACATGTTTGTTCCGCATATTGCGGTCAAAGTTGTTGGGGAGCTCGCCCTGGCCCATCATCATCACATCAAAACCGTGCAGCCCGAAAATATCATCCTTGATGGAACTGTTGATCAGCCGCATCAGGCTTTTGTCGGCATGGCTGAGCAAACCTGTTTCATAGTACAGATCGATCATCCACTGCACATCGCTTACATCGGTCAGCTCGCGGCAATCTTTCCAGAACGGGGTATCGTATTTCTTATTGAACTTGTAATGAATGGCCAGGAAATCCCGCAGGTAATCCCAGTGCTCGTTCATTTCCGTATTGATCCGTTTGCGCAGCGTGGGTGACCTTTTCAGCTGCGGGAAATGGTATACCAGGGATTTGGCCTCCTTGATGATCATATGGATGCCGGTAGACTCGAGCGGCTCCACGAAGGCAAAAGAGTTGCCGATGGCAAACACGTTGCCGATACAGATCTCGCGGTGCCGCCCGGCCTTGAACTTCACTACGCCGACAGGCTTGATGCCCGGGTTGCGCGCTTCCATTTCGGCCATGGCCTGGTCTGCCGAGCAGTGAGCGGAGGAGAATACATACCCGCGGTGATCCTCGCCGCGCATGGGCGTGTTCCAGCACCAGCCGTGGTGCATGGACTCTGCATAAGTATAGGTTTTGGTCCGGTCTACATTCTTGATACAACCTGTCACCGCGGTATCGGTAAACAGGCTGTTGCTGTAGGAGTGATAGGGCGACCCCAGCAGCTTTTCCAGCAGCATCGAGCGAAAACCGGTGCAGTCCACATAAAAATCATACTCGTGGCGGGTGCCGTGTTCCCCGATCACGGCGCTGATCTCTTCCGAATTGTCTTTGCGCTCGGCGTCCACGATCAGGTCGTCGATATAGATGATACCGGCTTGCTTTGCTTTTATCTTCAGGTAGCTGATGTACTGCACATTGTCCAGGTGCAGGGCATAGAACAGGTCGTCCGACAGGGTAGAGTATTGATCGGCTCCTTTCTGATCGGGCGTGGAGACCACGAAAGAGGATTCCCGGTCCATCAGTGTAGCCGTAAGCGAGCTGTTGTTGATATGGCCTTCGGTCAGGTAAGCGCTCCGCACGTCGGGCACGCCAAATGGATAATTGAAATAATAATCGCCCGGCAATCCCCAGAAGAAACGGATACCCAGCTTCCAGGTGGGTTTTACGGCTTCATAAAACTCGTGTGGCGGGAACTTCAGTGTTTCAAACATGAAACGCCGTATTTCCGGCGTGGTGGCTTCGCCCACCCCGATCACCGGCACTTTCGACGATTCGATCAGCGTGACCCGCATATCCGGGTAAGTAGCTTTCATTAACAGGGCGGTCAGGTAACCGGCCGTGCCGCCACCGACGATGGCGATATTATTGTATTGATCTTCCCGGTGTTCGGGTTCCGGTCCTGCATCAAAGAAGTTGCGCTTGATCTGTGTAACGGAGTGCAGGTATTTGCTCAATAAGATCTTATAATCCATCAGGCTGCCATCGTCGCCGATAGTGCCGCCGCCTTCGAATACAGGATAGATATATTTGGATTCCGACTTCACTTTGTCTTTCTGCACCAGGTTGTACAGGGCTACGTTGTCCACCAGTTTTAGCTGCTGGCCGGGCTTGTCGAGGCTTACGATCTTGACCTCGTTCAGCAGTTCAGCAAAAGCCGTATAGAAAACATCGGAGCTTTGCTGCAGCTGTTCGTTGGTTACGCGGGCTGTGGCAAAATCTTTCAGTTCCTGCTTTTTGCCTGTCATGGCCTGTTCCTGCTGCAGTACAAGGAAACAGGAGTCGGCGCCGGCTGTTTTCCCGGGAAAATGGGTGGGGCCCAGCATCAGCTGACCGTTCCATACGGAAAGATAGATCGCGTTCTTATTGTTTTTGCGGTAAAAGGCGCAGACCTCCGTGATGTCACGGAACGAAGTTCCTTCCAGCACGGTCACAAAAAAGTCGCTTTCCCTGGCCTGCCGGAGATCGTCAAACGGGCTGACCTTACAATCGATCCATTCTATGGTTTGTAATTGGGCCAGCACAAAACCGGTCAGTGCCGATCCAGGGTCTTTTGTAGCAAGGGTAATCTTAAAAGGAGTCATTTCTGGTTGCAGCTTTTTGCAAATAAAGGCATTATTTTATTTATCAAACATGAGATTGCACATTAATCCCCGCGGGGGTAGGTGCAGGCTGTACAGCTGCCGGTTTTCAGCGGTTACTTTCGCGCAATTGCTGTTGTTTCATCTCCTGGTATTGGTAGCCGGTATCGGGTTCGCTGCCGGGCGGCTCCCAGGGTACTGCCGGTTTATGAGCGGGTGATTGCCGTAAAATAAATACAAGGAGGATGACCAGCAGTGCGGCTGCCGGTATCAGCCAGTAGCGTTTGGGGCGGGAGCGCGGCGGCGTGGCGGGCCCGGATGGTTCGGCGGTGGCCGTGAATGTAACGGCTGCCTGCAGCAGGTACCCGTTTTTGGGAATGGTTCTGATCAGCTCTTTGTCCGCATCCTGCAGGGTTTTCCGGAGAAAGGAGATGGCCTGGTTCAACCCCTCATCGGCGCCACCGTAGTCGTTCCAGATATCCCTGATGATCTGTTCGCGGGATACCACCTGCCCGGGCCGGGCGGCCAGCAGGCAAAGCAGTTTCATCAACCGGGGTTCCAGCCTTGTTGCCGTTCCTGCAGCCTGGTCCTTTACGGTATTCAATGCACTGTTGACCTCAAACCGGTTATTGATATAAAACGTTTCCATCATGGCGGCAAAAATAGCCAAAACAGCAGGCCGGATCAGCGGTGGCCGCCGGTCTAAAGCTATTCCAAAGCTTTTCTACAGGGCCTGGACGGCCGGCGGGCCGGAGCTTTGCCGGAAAACAACCATGAGATCATTCCCTCTATTGTGCTTACTGGTCCTGCTTTGTTCCTGGTCCGTAGCCCAGCTGCCGCCGGGGCAATATGTAGAGCTGAAGGCGGAGCAGTTTGAAGAAGACGGCGATAAATACATCGGCATCTCACCACGCGTAAAGCAGGGTATGGGTGGACGGCAAGGTGAAACCCTTGCCCGCTACCGCCGCCGGTTCGACTACCTGCTGCAAAACCGCACGCGGTTCCGGAACCTGTACGAGCCGCTTTTTCCTGACACGGCCCGGATCAACGCCCTGTATATTGCCGGGCTGGTGGCCGATTCCGCATTTATGTCGTACTGGAACGCGATGACCGGCCCTTTTACCGGGCAGGGGGTGACGCGTGAAAAATTTACGGTGAATGAAATGATGCAGGTCGCCGCCACTTTTTTTTACTGCGATGCGGTAAGGGACGATTCAACGGTCAGTTCGCATGTCTGCATCGTGCTGAACGGAGCCGGGCAGCTGCGGTCCGGCCGGGATTATACCGCGCTGGAAGCGTTTTGTTTCGAGGCTATCTTCAGCAGCTATGATGCGCCGGGCGGAAAGCCGCCGGGGTTTGTTGAAAATTTTTTGCAATATATCGCGGCGGCTGTGGAGCAGGAAAAGACCTTCTTTCTCAACAAAGAAGATTACCTGTTAAAAGTAAGGCAGTTGTGTTTTGCAAGGATGGAGCAGGATGCCAGCCTGCGACAGGCCCTGCTGGGTTATTATGCAGATCACCGGGATACTTTTTCTTTTATGATTGAATAAAAGCTAAGAAAGTTTGAGGTTCGGGGTTTAGGTCGCTTTATTTGCAGGTACTGTATAAAAAGAAATCATTTGGCTGAAAAGGAGGTAAAGACTGAATTTGGTCTCAGATAAGCTTCTTAATACAGTTCAGTGCATAACCCCGAACCTCAAATCTCGCATCTGAAAGAACTGCTAAAAAACGTAGTTTTGGCCCATGGCTTTGTTCATTACGTCCCTCAACTCCGGCAGCAACGGCAATTGCTACTATATCGGCAGCGACACCGATGCGGTGCTGGTCGATGCCGGTCTTTCCTGCCGGGAAACGGAGCGGCGGATGAGCCGGCTGGGGCTGTCTATGTCGCTGGTCAGGGCCATTTTTATTTCCCACGAGCATACCGATCACATCAAGGGTGTGCCGCAGCTGTCGAAAAAATACGAGCTGCCCGTTTATATCACCCCGGCTACGCTGCGGGGCAGCAACATGTCCCTTTCCGCTCACCTGGTGCGCGGGTTTGCTGCGGATAATACCGTGGCTATCGGCGGCCTGGTGGTAAAAGCATTTGCCAAATCGCACGATGCAGCCGATCCGCACAGCTTCCTGGTCTCGGGCGGCAATGTGAACGTGGGTGTGTTTACGGATATCGGTTTTTCCTGCGGCCAGGTGACGCAATATTTCGGCCAGTGCCATGCGGCTTTCCTGGAAGCTAATTATTGCGAAGGCATGCTGGCCAAAGGAGACTATCCGTATCACCTCAAACGGCGGATCAGCAGCGCCACCGGGCACCTGTCCAACACACAGGCGCTCGATCTTTTTACCCGCTACCGTTCGGCCCATCTCAGCCATTTACTGCTGGCCCACCTGTCGCAGAACAACAACTGTCCTGATCTCGTCGCCCGATTGTTTGCCGGTCCAGCCGGCCGTACGCAGGTCGTCGTGGCATCACGCCACCAGGAAACACCGGTCTTCCGCGTGGGCGATACGATGATGGCTGCACAAAAAACAAAGACCCGGCCTTCACGCGTGCCCATTCAGCAACTTTCGCTGTTCCAGTAAGTTGCCGGTATTCCGGGATTGTTAAAACGGGTTTGTTGGCAGGAGTTTAACGGAAAATGGCCTGATCCTTTGGAGGGATAAACTGCGTTTTTTTATTTTTCATCCCCTTAAAGCAGACACCATGAAAAAAATGATTTTTACATTGTTAGCAGGTATCGTCATCCTGTCTTCCTGTGGTTCCAATAATGTAAAGCAGCCCGAATTCAGGGATATCACGAATATACATATGATAGAAGCCGGGCTGCTGCAATCCACAGCCGGTGTGGACCTGGTGTATTACAATCCCAACAATTTCGGCGTGCAGCTTAGTGAAGCCAGGGGCGATGTATACCTTGACAATGCCTACCTGGGCCGGCTGGGGCTGGCAGAGAAAGTGCAGGTAGGCAAGCGGTCCGAGTTCGTGATCCCTGCCACCCTGAAAATAGATATGATCGGCGCTATCAAAAACCAGCGTGATATTTTCAAAAAGAAAGAAGTGCTGGTGCGGATAGATGGGGTGGCCACGGTGAAAAAAGCCGGTATGACAAGGGACATCCCGATCCGGTACGAAAGCATGCAGAACATCGAGCGGTTCCGGGCGCTTATTGCTTTATAAAATTCCGGCAAATGTTTTATCTTGATAGCGGCAGTGCAACCTGCCGCTATTTTTGTTTTAAATATTTTTATGGCAGAGCAGAAAACCAGGCCTACCGTACAGCCGGTAGAAGATTTCTTAAACGGCATTGCCGACGAAAGGCTCCGGCAGGATTGTTTTGCCGTGCTGAAGCTGATGAAGAAAGTGACCGGTGCCAAGCCCAACATGTGGGGGCCGGGTATCGTCGGTTTCGGGCAATACCATTATAAGTACGAGAGCGGGCATGAGGGTGATATGTGTCTCACCGGCTTTGCTCCCCGCAAGCCGAATATACTGACGCTGTATGTATTGGCTGGTTTCCCCGGGCAGACCGAACTGCTGGAAAAGCTGGGCAAGCACAAGACCGGCAAGGGGTGCCTGTACCTGAAAAAGCTGGAAGACGTGGACCAGGACGTATTGGCAAAGCTTATCAGCGGGTCGGTGGAGTACCTGAAAAAGAAATACCCCGGTATATAGCGGGGCATCGTCTTAAAATAAAAAGCCACCGGGCTAACGAACCTGGTGGCTCCGGCTTGCGCCGGCAGATCTATTGTAATGGAGCAGCCCGGCTACGCGATAATAACCGAAGGCTTCCATGAATGGTCTGTAGATTGCATGAATACCTCCTTTTTCTTTGGTGAAGTGTAAATATAATAAAACAGTAGTGATAAAATAGTCACGCTGACCGGACTGCCTGAATTTTAACGTATATTGGTTGGTCAAACTATATAAATAGCTGTTTACCTGCATGAGTGTTGGAAAAACAAACCATCGTAACTGGCTGATGCAGCTCCGCGCCGTGCACCGGGTTGTCCTCTGTCTGTCGGTGGCTGTCGCCGCTTACTTTTTATTACCGCATCTGCTGCCCGGCAGGATCGGACATTTCGTGATGGGCTGGGATATTTTCGCGCTGTGCATGCTTGTGTTGAGCTGGGTCATCTTTTTCACAACGGATCATCACCATATACGCAGGCAGGCTAAAGACCCGGAAGGCAGTCGCGGGTTTATTTTTGTCATCACGCTGGTATCCACGTTTGCCAGCCTGCTTGCTGTGCTTCTGTTGCTGACCCGCCAGCCTGATCATCGTGGTAAAGTATTGTTTCTGCTGGTTGCTGTGGGTGCCCTGGCCTTATCCTGGTTCCTGATCCATACCACGTTTACCTACAGGTATGCTCACCTGTTTTATGCAGACCATCCGAATGACAATACCAAAGATGCCGAAGGACTGGAGTTTCCCAAGGAGCGGCGGCCGGACCTGCTGGATTTCGCCTACTTTTCTTTTGTCATCGGGATGACCTTCCAGGTATCGGATGTCAGCATCACCTCTTCCCGCATCCGCCAGCTGGCGCTGATGCACGGACTGGTTTCCTTTGCTTACAACACCGCCGTCATTGCATTGACCATCAATATCGTGGCCGGGCTTACGAATAAATAAGCGGTTATACGGACAGAATAGAAGGTGTGAGCTAAAGCTTGTGCGTGACCATCTTATCTTTTTGCGAAGCAAACGAAGAAGCCGTTTTTGTTTTATCAATATGGGATAACAGGAGAAACCCGGATGAAGCTCCCTGTCATCCATTACCCTGGTTGCCGTTGTCATTACTTCATCACCTCTTCAATCGGCTGACCAATACAACCGGAAGGCATTTGCACATGCAGCAACGCTGCTACCGTGGCCGCGATATCGGTCATGTAGTGCGTGGTATTGCTTTTCCCTTTTTTGATGCCCCAGCCCATCCAGACCAGCGGGATATGTGCATCGTAAGGATAAGGTGAGCCGTGCGTGGTGCCGGTAGTACCGCCGGAAAAATTGCCGGCTTTCAGCACATACTGTATATCCCCGCCGCGTTTGGTATTGTAGCCTTTCAGGAACAGCTCCTTCGTTTCGGCAGGCAGGTTGGCCTGGCTGATGGCGGCATTGTCAAAGGCGATCAGCACATCAGGGTTGCTGTTGAGCGTGCTGATAATGAATTTCTTTATCTCATCCCTTTTGCCGGCACTGTCGATCAGCCGGTCGTTGAGGTAAAGCTGGTAGTTGCCGATGGTGGTGATAGCATTGGCAATACCGAATTTTTCCTGCACGGCTTTGTTCAGCTGCCCTCCCATATAGGGGAGCGTAAGTGCGGGAATATGGTGCTTGCGCAGGAAACCGGGCGTATGCGCTACGGCATGATCGGCGGTCAGAAATACCAGGTATTGACCCTTGCCCACTTTTGCATCCAGGTAGGTGAAGAAGGCCGCCAGGTCCCTGTCCAGCCGCAGGTAGGTATCTTCTACCTCGATGGAGTTGGGCCCGAACTGGTGACCTACATAGTCAGGCGAGGAAATGCTGACGGCGAGCATATCGGTAATATCGTCCTTGCCCAGGCCTTCGCTTTCCAAAGCGGCTTTGGCAAAGTTCAGCGTCAGGGTGCTGCCATAGGGTGTAGCGGCAATCAGGCGGTAATCTTTGCCGGCCTGCGAAGCCAGCTCATGCGGGAACACCGGTTTGGCCTCGTGGCCGAACCTTCCTTCGTAAGCCACGTTGTCGCTGTCGCTTTGTACATAGGAGGCGATCGGGTAAAGGGTATTCCAGTTCTGCCGGTAAAAGGAGTCCACCGTTTTCCGGTTGTTGAACGTGCTGACCCACCCGGGCAATGTATTCATGTAATAGGTACTGCTGACCCAGTTGCCGGAAAGAACATCGTACCAGTAAGCTGCATTGGCCGAATGCCCGGCCGGTAAAATGCCGCCCCGGTCCTTGATGGCAATCCCGATCACTTTGGAGCGGAAGTTGGTAGCCAGCCGCAGCTCGTCGCCGATGGTGGTGGTCCAGAGATTGCGCGGCGATTGCGGCTCTGCGGCCGGTGCTCCGCCGATGGTGGTTACACTGTCGTCTTCCGTGCAGTATACGCTTCTGCCCAGTGCCTTGTCGTACCAGTCGTTGCCCATGATGCCGTGCAGGGCCGGCACGCTGCCGGTGTACACGCAGGTATGGCCTGCCGCCGTTACGGTCTGCGCATAAGGGATCAGGGTGTTTTCACAGGTAAATCCTTCTCCCAGCAGCCGCCTGAAGCCGCCGCTTCCGTAGCGGTCGTAAAAACGGTACAGGTAGTCCCAGCGCATCTGGTCTACCATGATGCCGACCACCAGTTTGGGCCGCGATAAGGGCTGTGCATGCAGGGATAGCGCCATGGTACAAGCGAGGAAAAAGAGGCCAAACCTTGTCATTAACAATCGATTTTTTACAAAAGTAGGGGATTCGCTATGCTGCCGCAGGGCATTAATAAAATAGTAATATGCACGCACTATCAGGTCCACTTGCGGATGCCCAGTGCCGCCAGCACGGGTACGATGCCGATGATGCACCACAGTGTGGTAAAGCCGAAATGTTCCGCTACCTGGGCGCCGCCTATCGGGCCGATGATCTGGGCCGCCGACCACGCCATGGTATACAATGCGGCATACTGACCACGGTTGGAAGATTGTGTGCGGCTGATCCAGTACGCATTCATGAAGGGGATGGCCAGCATTTCGCCAATCGTCACCAGCGTGACCATGATGACCGGCAGAATGACGCCACGGGCCGGGATGGCCAGCAGCAGGAAGGAAAGACCCGTCAATGCCATGCCTGCAACGATATACATGGTGCTCCGGTTTCTTTTTTCCAGCTTATAGATCAATGCCATCTCCACCACTACGATGATGATGCCGTTCAGCGCCATCAGCAGCCCGATGAATGGCTCGGACAGGTGCAGCTGCTTTTCGAAATGCACCAGCCCGTTGCTGAAGAGCTGAAAGAAGCAGCAGGCATATACCGAACAGAGCAGGATAAAGAGAAGATAGGTCCTGTCTTTATAAGCAGACAGGGCAGGGGCAACCACCGTCCGCGCCGATCCTGCTGGCTGGTGGCCGGCCTTTCGCAAAAAGACGAGCATGAGCACCGCGGCAAGCAGGTTGGTGATGCCATCCACCCAGAACAGCAATTGGTAATTGTGCTTGGCCAGGATACCACCGATGGCGCCGCCAAGCGCCCAGCCCAGGTTGATGGCCAGCCTGTTCAGCGAATAGGAGCGCGTACGGTTCTCCTCGCGGCTGTAAAATGCAATGGCCGTGGAATTGGCCGGCCGGAACGCCTCGTTCACCAGGCTGACCAGGAAGGTGAAAAGACAGATCAGCCCGTAGCTTTTCATTTGCCCCAGCAGGATGAATAAACAGCCTCCGCCCAGCAGGGTAGCCAGCTGCACCGGGTAAAAACCGATCTTGTCGGTAAGCCGGCCGCCAAGCCAGGCACCTGCCAGCGAACCGGCGCCGAACATGCCCATGACATAGCCGGCCTGCCCGATGGTATAACCCATTTTAGCGCTGGTCAGGTACAGCATCATGAACGGGACCACCATGGTGCCGCTGCGGTTGATCAGCATGACCACCGATAGCAGCCAGGTTGATCTTGACAACCCGGAGTAAGCATCGCGGTAAACGAGGGCAGTTGCTTTTAGCATGGCGCTGCAAAGGTACCGGACGACGGGGGCACGGAAAATTTCCGGGAAAGAAAATCGGCAATGGCTTATGGATAAGGTACAGGCTCCAGGCCCAGCACCTGGTGCAGGTGATGCTGCAGGTGGCGGATATAATCCCGGGCCAGCCATTCCAGCGTGTACACCGATTCGGTGCGGCATTGCCGCTGTGCCATGGCCGGCGGCATATTTTTCAGTACGGCTACCAGGTGTTGATGCAGCAGGTACCATAGCCCGATCAGCCCGGCTTCGTCATATTGCTGGTAGCCGGAAAGGGCTGCCCACTGGTCCTGGTTGTAGACGATATGGGGAGTGTCTTCGTACTGCGCCGTGATAAACCGGCGCAGGTTGTTCTGTGCCGAATCGATGGTGTGGCCGATTATTTCTTTTTTGCTCCAGCGAAAGGGGGAAGGTTTATGACGTAATTGCTCCACAGGCAATGCCTGCAGGCCTGGCAGGTAGTGATGAATAAGCGTATCGAGCTCGGAAGCGATGCGTTGCATACGGGTTGCATAAAGATACGCATCAGGAATGTTTCGTCGCGTAGCAGGGTCTGTTTTCAGTGGCGGACGCAACGAAACCGAACTGCGAAAGAATACTGTATTGCATGCGCTGCGGGATAGATCAAAACAATACTACGTATGATTTGCCGGCGCTTAAAACTTATGCACCAGGGCCAGCCCTGAGCTTTGCCCGAAGAAGGGCGTCACTACGGTTTTGCGCTTGCTGAGGTCCTTGTTTTTATGAATATGCGGGATCAGTATGCCGGCCAGCGGACCTACCGTGATGCCGATCAGGATATCGGAAGGAAAGTGACGGCCGCCCAGGTAGCGGGCCATGGCTGTAGTGGCGGTGGCCAGTCCCGCAACGGTATAAAACACCCATTTGATCTTCGATTCGGGATGATACGCCGCATAGACCGATGCCATAAAGAATGTGGACGTGCCTACCAGTGCCGGGTGGCCGGCAAAAAAGGAATTGCGCGAGCCGCCGCGCAGTTTAAAATCCATTGGTGCTTCATCGTTGTACGTATAAGGGCGGTACCGGTCGCCGAAATAAACGGCACTGGTGTACAGCACACCCGTTGCACCCATGGTCTCCAGGTACAGCAGCATGATCTTTAAATAATCCTTCCTGATCTTATTATCAGCCAGGAACAGCAGGGGCAGGGGCATGGAACCATAGAACAGGTAATCGCCTATTTTGGATGCCGACTCGTTGAACTGGCGGGTGGCGGACCGGTCGAAACGGTTTACGGTGCGCGGATCCAGGCTTTCCACTTCGGCTACCGTAAGGCGCTCCTTGTTGTAAATTTTGGAAAAGCCATACAGGGTAATACCCGTCGTTACCGCGGTGACCGGAATGTCTACGGCATAATTGAATTTATAGACCGGTTGTTTTTTAAGATCAGGGGCAGGCGTTGCAGTAGCAGTGACCGGCTCATTTACCGAAACAAGCGTATCCTGTGCAAAACAGGCTGTGCCGGAAAAAAGAGCGGGTACCAACAGGGCGGTAAGGATTCTTTTCATAGTCTTTGTATATGCATCGGAGCGATGCTTTGTTTTACAGCCAATTGTGCAAAAACTATGCGAAAGGGTGCCGGCTGCATGCACATAGCCGAAAGTGTGGAATTGGCGCAACGCTTTTACCGGGATATAGCTTCCTGTTTGAATGGCCGGGGTATTACGGGCGGGCAGGCAGCAGCAGCGTATAGCGTTTTTTGTACTTATTGGTGAGCCGGTTGCTCCGCAGCCAGGGATTCAGCAGCCGGATCGTTTTGTAATCCGTGCCCTGGTCTGCGGCAAACTGTACCAGGCTGGGAATAGCATGGCTTACTTCTACCTGCCGGAGGCTGAGCGGGGAATATTGCTCGGCCGGCGAAAGGATAAACCCGCTCCTGGCCGGGTCTTCCAGGATATGCTTCAGCGCCATGATGCGGAAAAGATAACGCATGGTCTCTTCCGGCAGCAGCAGCCTGTAGTAGTCGGAAGTGCCCTGTGCCGAAACGGCATTGGCATAGCCGCCGATGCCGCAGTTGTAGGAGGCGGCCGCGGCCGTCCAGCTACCGAATTTCCGGTAGGCTTCGTTCAGGTACCGGCAGGCGGCCTCGGTCGATTTCTCCACGTGGTAGCGCTCATCCACCTCGTTGTTGATCTCCAGCCCGTACACGGGTGCCGAGCTGCGCATGAACTGCCAGAAGCCGGTGGCCCCTGCTTTGGACACCTGGTTTTGCAGCGCGCTTTCGGCTACGCAGAGGTATTTGAAATCGTCGGGAACAGCATTGGCTTTCAGCCGCTGCTCGATCATCGGCATCCAGCGGGTAGCCAGTTTCAGGATGTAAAGCGAAGTGCCCTGCAGGTAGGTGTTGATCAATATCTCCCGGTCCAGCCGTTCCCTTACGTCCCATATATCCAGCGGTACCCGCTCGCCAAACAGGATAAAGCTGTCCGGTACCGGCGGCGCACTATGGGGCGGCTGCTGTTCCTGTGGCAGGGTTTCCGGGCCGGTGGGTTGGGCCAGGGCTGCCAGGCTGCCGCACCACAGCAGGATGACCAATGCAGGTATCTTCATATTCAGGGCTTTATACAGGTGTGAATAGAACGGGGACATGGAGGGTTTATTACACATTCTGTGCCGGCCCGTTAGCCGCTCCTGGTGGGATGTGCTCTGGCCCGGTCATTTTTTTTCCAGCCTCTCAGGGTTGCTTTTTTCCGGGATTCGGCGATCAATAATCGACCGGCAGCGTTTTCATGTAGTCGCTAAGGGCAATATGGGCAGGCTGGGTAAAAGGGCGGTCGGTACGGCGTAGCCGGAGAATGCGGGCCACTTTGAAATCGCGGTAATCGCCGCGCAGGTGGCACCAGGCGATCAGGTGCCAGCTCATGGCATAAAATACCAGCCCGATGGGCTCTGCCTGCCGCTGGCTTACTTCTTCCTTGTTATTCTTGTAATCGATCTCCACGATGGTTCTGCCGGCAATGGCATCCTGCAGTACCGACAGGTATTCGGAACTAAGCGTAAAACAGGGCGGTGCCTGCAGCCGGATCGTATCGCTGAGCAGTTCCAGCTTTTCTTTTTGCGGGCCGCGGAGCACGGCTTTTACCTTATTCAAAGCGCCGGAATAATGCGCCTGGATGGATTTGTCGGTAAAGCCATATACCAGCGATTCCGTCAGCAGCAGTGCATTGGCCTCTTCGGTGGTGAAGGAAACAGGGGGCAGAAAATAGCCCTGCACCACAAAATAGCCTTTTCCTGCCTCGAAGCTGACGGGAATGCCCAGCCCGCAAAGCGCTTTGACATCGCGGTACACGGTGCGGACGCTGATACGGAAACGCTCCGCTATTTTCTCCGCAGCCACGTATTTTTTCGATTGCAGTAAGGTAAGAATGCCGAACA
>JBEVLT010000186.1:0-11402 GCA_040509055.1 Chitinophagaceae bacterium | reverse complement strand
GCCCCTAGGGTAAACAATATATGATCCATTTACTCCAGGTAACTTCTTCTGCCGCCGATGCCAGCACTTATCTGCCGGTGGCCATACAGGTTGTTTTCGCTGTCGGGCTCGTGGTTTTACTGATGGTTTTGACGCATTTGCTGGGTCCCAAACGAAAAACGAGTGATAAACTGCAAACGTTCGCCAGCGGTATCGAAACGCACGGGGATGCCCGTCAGCCGATGGCCATCAAATATTTTCTCACCGCCATCCTTTTTGTTTTATTCGATGTAGAAGTAATTTTCTTTTACCCGTATGCCGTGAATTTCAAGGCGCTGGGTTGGAGCGGTTTTTGGGCCGTATTGTTGTTCGTGGGTTTTTTCCTGTGCGGCTTTGTCTACATCATCCGGAAAGGTGCGCTGAACTGGGAGGATTGAAAAATGTACCGACAGGCATAGTGCCGGACTGAACCCGCTGTCCACCGGTTTTGTTATTAAGTTGGTACATTTTGTTCATCAAATTATCAAATTGAATTATGTCTCGCCCCGTATCATACAACGTCAAGGTAAAGCCACTGGTGGAAGACATCAGCATGGCCGGAATGCCGGAAGGCCACCAGGGAGAAGGGTTTTTTGCCACTTCGCTCAACAGTGTGATCGGACTGGCCCGGAAGAATTCGATCTGGCCGCTTCCGTTTGCTACTTCCTGCTGCGGTATCGAGTTCATGGCTACCATGGGTGCACACTATGACCTGGCCCGGTTTGGCAGTGAGCGGGTCGGTTTTTCACCCCGCCAGTGCGACCTGCTGATGGTGATGGGTACCATTGCCAAAAAAATGGGCCCGGTAGTGAAGCAGGTGTACCTGCAGATGGCCGAGCCGCGCTGGGTGATCGCCGTAGGGGCCTGCGCCTGCAGCGGCGGCATTTTCGATACCTATAGTGTGCTGCAGGGCATCGATCAGGTGGTGCCGGTGGATGTGTATGTGCCGGGCTGCCCGCCCAGGCCGGAAGCCATTATCGATGGTGTCATGCGCGTGCAGGACCTGGTAGGCAAAGAAAGCCTGCGCCGGCGCAACGGTGATCAGTATAAAGCCCTGCTGGAGAGCTACGGCATACAATAGCGTAGTTCCGGTAACCAGCCCGGATCAACAGGGGCCACGATCTTAAACAGGAATTTTTAGTAATGGCATTGACCAGCGATAATATCACACAAAAGCTAACGGAGAAATTCGGCGACCAGGTTTCCGGTTTTCAGGAACCTTATGGCATGCTCACTTTTGAAGCGCCGAAAGAGCTCAACCTGAAGGTGCTCAATTTCCTGTACGATAACGATGAGCTGAAGTTTCGTTTCCTGACGGATCTTTGCGCCGTGCATTACCCGGAGCAGAGAGGCCGCGAGCTGGCCATCGTTTACCATTTGCACAACCTGGAAGATAATGTGCGTATCCGGTTCAGGGTGTTTACCGCCAGCGATACGCCGGATGTATATACGGCTACCGGCTTGTTTTCTGCGGCCAACTGGATGGAGCGCGAAACCTACGATTTTTATGGGGTGAACTTTGTAGGGCATCCCAACCTGAAGCGGATACTGAACGTGGATGAGATGGATTATTTCCCGATGCGGAAGCAATACCCGCTGGAAGACCAGAGCCGGGTGGATAAAGATGATGAAATGTTTGGCAGGGGCGGTACCATCGGTTTCGGTACGGAAAAGACCGATCAAGGTACCATTATCGAGTCGGAAAAGGATAATGTGGGCGAGGATATTGTATAATTAATGTGCAAATATGCTTATGTAAAATGTGTAAATGACTGCAAAGCCCGGTTTACACATTTTGCCGTTTTCAAATTAGGTTATGTCTGAACAGCATATAAAATTACCGGAAGGCAGCATAGAGAAAACCACGACTACGCTGAACCTGGGGCCTACCCACCCGGCCACGCACGGCGTGTTCCAGAACATCCTGGAGCTGGATGGGGAGCGCATCGTTTCCGCTGAGCAAACGGTGGGTTATATTCACCGTGCGTTTGAAAAAATTGCGGAGCGCCGCCCGCTCTACCAGATCACCCCGCTGACCGACCGGCTGAACTATTGTTCCTCGCCGATCAACAACATGGGCTGGCACCTTACTTGCGAAAAACTGCTGGGTGTAAAAACGCCGAAGCGGGTAGATTACCTGCGGATCATCATCATGGAGCTGGCGCGGATATCGGATCACCTGATCTGTAATTCTATTGTGGGCGTGGACAGCGGTGCTTACACCGGATTTTTGTACGTGATGCAGTACCGCGAGCTGATCTATGAGATATACGAAGAGGTTTGCGGCTCCCGGCTGACCACCAATATCGGCCGTATCGGCGGTTTTGAACGGAATTTCAACGATATCGCGTTCCGGAAGCTGGAAAAATTCCTGGCCGAATATCCCGCGGTGCTGACGGAATTCGAAAACCTGTTTACCCGCAACCGCATTTTCATGGAGCGCACCATCGGTGCAGGCCCTATCAGTGCGGAGCGGGCGCTGAACTATGGTTTTACCGGGCCTAACCTGCGGGCGGCCGGTGTGGATTATGATGTGCGGGTGCATACGCCTTACAGCAGCTACGAAGATTTTGATTTTGAGGTGCCGGTAGGTACCACCGGCGATTGTTACGACCGGTACCTGGTGCGCAACCAGGAAATGTGGCAGTCGCTGCGGCTGATCGACCAGGCCTATAAAAAAGTGCAGGAGTTCAAAGGGGCCGATGCCGATATATACCATGCCGATGTGCCGGAATATTACCTGCCGGAGAAGAAGGATGTGTACACGAAGATGGAGGCCCTGATCTATCATTTCAAGATCATCATGGGCGAGATCGATATGCCGGCAGGTGAAGTGTACCAGTCAGTGGAAGGTGGCAACGGCGAGGTAGGGTATTACCTGATCAGCGATGGAGGGCGCGCGCCATACAGGCTGCATTTCCGCCGTCCCTGCTTTATTTATTACCAGGCCTATGAAGAGCTGACAAAGGGGGCGATGCTCAGTGATGCCATCATCGTGATGTCTTCGCTGAACCTGATCGCCGGTGAAATGGACGCGTAAGAAAAATTATGAATTAAAAATGTAAACAGAGGCATGTAAAAGTTGGACAGAGAGGCTGATGCCAGCCACTTTTACATTCTGCGTTTTACATTCTGCATTTTACATTTTATATGATGCAATTTTCAGAACAGAAACTACAGGAGGTACAGCAGATCATGGCGCGCTACCCGGCCGGGAAGCAGAAGAGTGCGCTGCTGCCGGTATTGCACCTGGCGCAGCAGGAGTTTGGCGGCTGGCTGGATGTGCCGGTGATGGATTATGTGGCGTCGTTGCTGCAGCTGGAGCCGATCGAGGTATACGAAGTGGCTACGTTTTACAGCATGTACAACCTGAAGCCGGTGGGCCGCTATTTGTTTGAAGTGTGCCAGACCGGTCCCTGTATGCTCAATGGCAGTGATGATATCGTGCAATACATTTATGAGCGGCTGGGCATCAAACCCGGTGAAACCACCGCCGATGGCTTGTTTACCATGAAAACGGTGGAATGCCTGGGCGCCTGCGGCTATGCGCCGATGATGCAGATGGGGAAATATTACCGCGAGCACCTGACACGGGAGAAGATAGATGCGATCATTGAGGAGTGTACCAAAAACGCCGCCGCAAATAACTGATATGCGTTTGCTGCTGACGATAGGATTGTTCTTTACAGCCTGGATAGCCGGGGCCCAAAGCCGGCAAAATGAAGTAGCGCAGCGGGTAAAGCTGTTTCACCAGGCCATGGTGGCAGGTTCAGGCGCAGCGGAGTACCTGGATGATAGCCTGACCTATGGGCACAGCAATGGCTGGGTGGAAGATAAAAAGGCGTTCCTGGCCGACCTGGGAAGCCTCATCACCTACCATGCTTTCGGGCAGGACAGTCTGCAGATCAGTGTAAGCGGTGATGCTGCGTATGCAAGGTTTGTGGCCGATGTGGATGCGACATTGAACGGAAAGAGAATGCAGTTTCACCTGCGGGTGCTGGAAGTATGGATAAAGAGAGGAACGGTTTGGAAACTGTTTGCCCGGCAGGCGATTAAATGAATAAAGTAGTACTGTTTGTATAACGGTTAATTAACCCCGGATCAAGAATGGGAAGAAAACTATTACTGGAAAAGGCACACGTTGAAAACATCAGGCTGTACGAGGTGTACCGCCGCGAGGGCGGCTATCGTGCTGTGGAGAAGGCGCTGAAGACCATGGGCCCTGATGCCATTACCGAGGAAGTAAAGAAAAGCGGCCTGCGGGGGCGTGGCGGCGCCGGTTTCCCTACCGGCATGAAATGGAGCTTCCTGGCCAAGCCGGAAGGCGTGCCCCGTTACCTGGTGGTGAATGCCGATGAATCGGAGCCCGGTACCTTCAAAGACCGGTACCTGATGGAGTTCATCCCGCACCTGCTGATCGAGGGTATGATCATTTCTTCTTTTGCACTCGGCAGCAATGTATCGTATATCTATATCCGCGGGGAATACTGGTGGATCGTGGATATCCTGGAGCAGGCGATCGCTGAAGCAAAGAACAATGGCTGGCTGGGAAAAAATATCCAGGGCAGCGGGTTCGACTGCGAGATCTATGTACAGCGCGGCGCCGGCGCCTATATCTGCGGCGAGGAAACGGCGCTGATCGAATCGCTGGAAGGCAAAAGAGGCAACCCCCGGATCAAGCCGCCGTTCCCGGCGGTAAAGGGGTTGTGGGATTGTCCCACGGTGGTCAACAATGTGGAAACGATCGCGGCCGTGGTACCGATCATCAACGAAGGCGGAGAGGAATATGCGAAGATCGGTGTCGGCAAATCGACAGGCACCAAACTGATCTCGGCCTGCGGCAACCTGAATAAGCCGGGCGTGTTCGAGATCGACATGACCATTTCGGTAGAAGAGTTTATTTACAGCGATGAATATTGCGGAGGCATTGCCAATGGTAAAAGGCTGAAGGCCTGCATACCGGGCGGCTCTTCGGTACCCATCCTGCCGGCCAACCTGCTGCTGAAGACAGCCAAAGGGGATACACGGATGATGAATTACGAGAGCCTGGCCGATGGCGGGTTTGCTACCGGCTCCATGATGGGCTCCGGCGGGTTTATCGTAATGGACGAAGACCAGTGCGTGGTAAAGCATACCTACACGCTGGCCCGGTTTTACCGCCATGAAAGCTGCGGCCAGTGCTCGCCCTGCCGCGAGGGCACGGGCTGGATGGAAAAGATCTTATTAAATATCGAGAAGGGTAAGGGCAAGATGAGCGATATCGACCTGCTGTGGGACATCCAGCGCAAGATCGAGGGCAATACCATTTGTCCGCTCGGCGATGCGGCAGCCTGGCCGGTAGCGGCAGCCATTCGCCATTTCCGCGACGAGTTCGAATGGCATGTGCTGAATCCCAAAGAGAGCCAGCAGCGAAACTATGGGCTGGCGCAGTATGCGGAGCCGTTGGCGATGGCCTGAAAAATGTAAAAAGTCAAAAGTTAAAAGATGACAGGGCCTGAGACTTTTGAACTGAACGAAGAGGCGAAGCCGTATAATATCAGGCACCGGTGTTTTTATTTCTCCAGGGCAGTTGTTCTGTTTGTAGGGGAGTGTAAATACGAAAGGGTATACAGTTCTTTATTTGATCAATTGATAAGAAGTGCTACTTCTATCGGGGCTAATGTGACGGAAGGCAGTGCCGGCAGTTCAAAAAGGGATTGGAAAAACTTTCTTGCAATAGCGCTGAAATCGGCTAACGAGACAAAATACTGGCTATGTCTTATCAGGGATACCATGCCTGTAGATAAGGAGAAGGTTCAGGAATTGATCCGGGAGGCGGATGAGATTTCAAAAATAATAGCAAGCATCATTATTAATGCGGGTAAGTCGTGAGAAGGGATTTTAATTTTAACTTTTAAGTTTTGACTTTATCATAATGGCGGAAGAAAAAACATTATTCAAGGTAACCATTGACAACATCACGATCGGGGTGGAGCCCGGGACGACCATCCTGATGGCCGCGCGGAAGATCGGTGGCGACGTGACCCCTCCGGCAATGTGCTTTTACAGCAAGCTGCAGGGCAGTGGTGGTAAATGCCGTACCTGCCTGGTAGAAGTGTCCAAGGGTTCTGAAAAAGATCCCCGGCCGATGCCCAAACTGGTAGCCAGCTGCCGTACCACGGTGATGGATGGCATGGAAGTGAAAAACATCACGAGTGCCAAAGTGCAGGATGCCCGCAATGGGGTGGTTGAGTTTTTACTGATCAACCATCCGCTGGATTGCCCGATCTGCGACCAGGCTGGTGAATGCCACCTGCAGGACCTGGGCTATGAGCATGGTAAGGCCGGTACGCGCTACGAGTTTCGCCGGCGCACCTTCGAGCGGGAAGATATCGGTCCCTATATCCAGCTGCACATGACGCGGTGCATTCTTTGCTACCGGTGCACCTATGTGGCCGACCAGCTCACCAATCATCGCGTGCACGGGGTGCTGGACCGGGGCGATCATGCCGAAATCTCTACGTATATCTCCAAAGCCATCGACAACGATTTCAGCGGCAACATGATCGATGTGTGCCCGGTCGGTGCGCTGACCGATAAAACGTTCCGGTTCAAGAACCGGGTATGGTTTACCAAGCCGGTAGATGCACACCGCGACTGCCCTACCTGCAGCGGCAAGGTGACGCTTTGGAACCGCGGTGATGAAGTGCTGCGGGTGACGGCCCGGAAAGACGAGTGGGGCGAAGTGCAGAGCTATGACGGCAAGCCCGGCTGGATCTGCAATACCTGCCGGTTTGACAAGAAAAAACTAGGCGATTGGGTGATCGAAGGGCCCACGCAGGTCAGCCGCCATTCGGTGATCTCGGCCAACCATTACATCGGGGCCAAAAAGCCGGCAGAGACCATTGCAGAAGTAATGGGCGGACGGGCGCCGCGGCTGCTGATGGATATTCATAACGTGAGTGATGTGAACGATCCTTCGGTAGACCTGAGCGAGATAGCCGGGCCGCCGACCAGCGATACATACGAGCATGTAAAGAAGTCATAAAATCAGTGATTATGTTTTTACTGGCCATCGATTGGTTTTATATCATAGAAAAGTTTGTTCTCATCGGGTTCATTGTTACGCTGTCGATGATCGTAGCCATGTATGCTACCTATGCAGAAAGAAAGGTCGCAGCCTTCCTGCAGGATCGGATTGGCCCTAACCGGGCCGGGCCGTTCGGGTTGCTGCAGCCGCTGGCCGATGGCGGTAAGCTGTTCTTCAAAGAAGAGATCATTCCCCTGCTTTCATCCAAATTTTTGTTCATACTCGGACCCTGCCTGGCCATGATCACGGCCTTGCTGACCAGCGCCGTTATTCCCTGGGGCCCCTCCGTCACCATCGATGGCCGCGAAGTGCCGCTGCAGATCGCCGATATCAATATCGGCATCCTCTACATTTTCGGCGTAGTGAGCCTGGGCGTATACGGAATCATGATCGGGGGCTGGGCCTCTAATAACAAATTTTCGCTGCTGGCTGCTATCCGGGGCGCTTCGCAGATGGTATCCTACGAACTGCCGATGGGGCTGGCGCTGATCGCCGTGCTGATGCTGGTAGGCGACCTGCGGATGAGCGCCATCCTGGGCAACCAGCTGGAAAACGGCTGGCATATCATTTACCAGCCGCTGGGATTCCTCATTTTCTTTGTCTGTGCCCTGGCGGAATGCAACCGTACCCCGTTTGACCTGCCGGAAGCGGAGAACGAGCTGAACTTTGGCTATCACCAGGAATATTCTTCCATGAAGCTCGGGTTTTACCTGTTTGCGGAATATATCAACATGTTTATCAGCGGTGTGGTCATGTCTACCCTGTATTTTGGCGGGTATGACATACCGTTTGTAAATGAGGCGGCCTGGGGGCTGCCGGATTACTGGCTGTCCATTATCGGGTTTAGTGTGTTGCTGATGAAGGCGTTCGGGTTCATCTTCCTGTTCATGTGGATCCGCTGGACCATTCCGCGGTTCCGCTACGACCAGCTGATGCGGCTGGGATGGAAGACGCTGATACCCCTGGCGCTGGTGAATATGGTCCTGACGGCGGCTGTGGTATTGTGGCTGAATAATAAGTAACGATTTCAGTGTGCCCGGTTGCTGAACTTCAGCGGCCGACCCGGCACATAAACATCTATATTTGCGAAAATTTAAACGACCGCAAGGGCGGATCTCAATATGCAGTTAACACAGCGAGCAAAACAGGTAGACAGGAAGCCAATGACATGGCTGGAAAGGATATACCTGTGGAATATTTTCAAGGGCATGCTCATTACGTTACGACATTTCTTCAAGCGGAAGGCAACGATCCAGTATCCTGAACAAAAGCGTACGTTTTCCAAAGTGTTCAGGGGTCTGCACATCCTGAACCGGGACGAAGAAGGCCGCGAACGCTGTACGGCCTGCGGCCTGTGTGCAGTAGCCTGCCCGGCCGAGGCTATTACTATGGAGGCAGCAGAGCGCCTGCCCGGCGAGGAGCACCTGTACCGCGAAGAGAAATACGCGGCCAAATACGAGATCAACATGCTCCGCTGCATTTTCTGCGGCTATTGCGAGGAAGCCTGCCCCAAGGATGCGATCTACCTGTCACAGACATTTGCCCCGGCCAATTACGGAAGACAGGGCTTTATTTATAAAAAAGGTGATTTATTAATTCCTAACCCGAAAGAAGATCCGGAAGGCTACCAGAATGCGCTGGGAGAACGGAGTGCAACCGCATAGCAGCTGCCCGCAGGCTTCAGATCATTGCTTTAAGAGAAATGACTATCACACAACTACTTTTCGGCTTTCTTTCCGTAATGGCATTGTTTGGGGCCATGATGGTGATCACCAGCAGGAACCCCGTGTACAGTGTGTTATGGCTCATCCTTACCTTTTTTGCCATTTCCGGTCATTATATCCTGCTCAACGCGCAGTTCCTGGCCGTGGTCAATATCATTGTCTATGCAGGGGCCATTATGGTATTGTTCCTGTTCGTCATCATGCTGATGAATCTCAACAAGAGCATGGAGCCGCAAAAAAGCCGCTGGCTCAAATTTGCCGGGGCTGTGGCCGGCGGCAGCTTGCTATTGGTGCTGGTAGCCGCCCTGAAAGACACGGAGATAAAAAGCCAGTCGGCCCAGGTGAATTACGGCGATATCGGGCTGATCAAAAATCTCGGACGCGAACTGTTCAGCACCTACGTGGTGCCGTTTGAAATAAGCAGCATTTTATTTTTGAGCGCCATGGTGGGAGCGGTAGTGATCGGTAAAAAGGAATAACCAGAAAGAAGCACTATGCCGATAAATTATTACATATTTCTGTCCATTGCCCTGTTCTGTATTGGCATCGCAGGCGTACTTACGCGCCGCAATGCGATCATCATTTTCATGTGCATCGAGCTGATGCTGAATGCCGTGAACCTGCTGCTGGTGGCGTTTTCAAAAATGCACCACGTAGCGGCAGGCGCAGCGGCCAATGCGGGCACCGACGGGCAGTTGTTCGTTTTCTTTATCATGGTGGTGGCGGCGGCCGAGGTAAGCGTGGGACTGGCCATTATCGTGATGATGTACCGGAATATCCATTCCGTTGATGTAAACTTTTTGAACAGATTGAAACACTAATACACGAGGTATGAAGCCGGAGGTCGGGTGTCTGACCGCTGACTTCATACCTCCGACTTCGACACTTATGCAGAATGTTCTACAACTGGCCTGGCTGATCCCCGTGTTCCCTTTGCTGGGGTTCCTGGTCAACGGATTGGGAAGAAAAGTGCTGTCCAAATCGCTCATCGGGGTGATCGGGAGCGGCATGATACTGGTTTCGTTCGTATTCAGCGTATTGGTTTTTCTGCAGGTGACGAAGGGTGAGACCCTGGTCGCCGACTATTTCAATTTCATTGAGGCAGGGCGGCTCACGATCCCCTTTGCCTTCCAGATCGATCAGCTTTCATCGTTGTTCCTGCTGATCATCACGGGGGTTGGGTTCCTGATCCATGTGTACTCTGCTTCTTACATGCACGAAGAAAAGACCGAACATTTCGGGCGGTATTTTGCCTACCTGAACCTGTTCGTTTTCTCGATGCTGTTGCTGGTGATGGGAGCCAACTACGTGATCCTGTTCATCGGCTGGGAAGGTGTGGGGCTCTGCTCTTACCTGCTCATCGGGTACTGGTTTAAAAATCCTGCTTACAACAAAGCGGCGAACAAGGCCTTTATCATGAACCGCATCGGCGACCTGGCTTTCCTGGTAGCCATTTTCTGGCTGATCGCAAAACTGGATACCGTGACCTACGGATCTGTATTTGCCGGCGTGGATAAGCTCAGCAGCACCGATCTTACTGTCATTACGATATTACTGTTCATCGGCGCCACTGGCAAAAGTGCGCAAATTCCCCTGTATACCTGGCTGCCGGATGCGATGGCGGGTCCTACCCCGGTATCGGCCCTGATCCATGCCGCTACCATGGTTACGGCGGGTATTTACATGATCGCCCGCAGCAATATCCTGTATACCCTGTCGCCGGCTACGCTCATGGTTGTAGCAGTGATAGGGCTGGCTACGGCCCTGCTGGCTGCTACCATTGCATTGAAGCAAAACGATATCAAGAAAGTACTGGCCTATTCTACCGTCAGCCAGCTGGGATACATGTTCCTGGCGCTGGGTACCGGGGCCTATGTAGCGGCCGTGTTTCATGTGATGACGCATGCTTTCTTCAAAGCCCTGTTGTTCCTGGGCAGCGGCAGCGTGATCCATGCCATGGGCGGCGAGCAGGACATCCGCCGGATGGGCGGACTGCGGAAGTATATGAAGATCACCCATGCCACGTTCCTGATCGGCTGCCTGGCGATCGCCGGCATACCCGGTTTATCGGGTTTCTTCTCCAAGGATGAGATACTGGCGGGGGCCTTTGCCGCATCGCCGGTCTTTTATATCATCGGTGTGTTCACGGCGCTGCTGACGGCTTTTTACATGTTCCGGTTGTATGCCACTACGTTCCGCGGCTCCTTCCGGGGCACGCACGAGCAGGAGCATCACCTGCACGAAAGCCCTGCCGCCATCACGTTCCCGCTGATCGTGCTGGCCATTCTTTCTATCGCGGGCGGTTATATCGGCGTGCCTGAGTTCATGGCGCATGGCATGCATTGGCTTGGCGATTTCCTGGATCCCATTTTTGCCGCTTCGCACGGGGTAGCCATCCCGCACGAGGTATCGCATGAAACGGAATGGCTGCTGACCGGTGTTTCCACCCTCCTGATCGTGATCGTAGTGATCGCGGCCTGGGCCCGCTTCAGCAAAAAGCCGGACCTGCAGGATGCCAAAGGGCTGGGGAAAACACTGGAAAACAAATGGTACGTGGACGAGCTGTACGACAGGGTGATTGTAAAGCCCCT
>JBEVLT010000185.1:0-5270 GCA_040509055.1 Chitinophagaceae bacterium | reverse complement strand
ATCGTAAATATGGTTGGGTTCGGCGCCACAGCCGTTGAACTCGAGGATCAGAAAATTTTTTCCCGCCTTCAGGTCTTCGATAGAAGTGGTCTTGATATCGTAGCGGCCGTAATAAAACTTATCCGTATAATGGCTCAGTTCGTCGAATACCCGGAGCAGGTCTGCATCGATCTCCTGGTACAGGTTGGTGAAATGAGCCCCACGGTTATGATTGCCGGCATAGGACAGATAAAATATTTCGCCGGCCGGTATCGTCCGTGTAAAGCGGTGGCCATGGCGGTGCTGCATCTCGTCGATCCGGTGCCTGGCCCTGGGGTGGTTTTCGATCAGCTGCTGCAGGGTGGACCGTCCATCCCCGCGTACATGCAGCAATTCTTTCTCAATGAAGCCGCTGACGATACCCTGCTGCTGGTCGGGATAGCGGTAATAGAATACACTGACCTCCACCGGCAGTTCCACCAGTTCCTGCACAATGTATTCCACCGGGATACGTTCATGGTACCGGATCAGCTGCTCTTCGCTTTCGATCTTGCGGAACAGTACCCCCTTCATCCCCACGTCCGGTTTTACAATAAACGGGTAAGTAAAGCCGGCATCAGCGACCCGCTTTTTCACCTCTTCATAAGACCAGTCGTGCATGATGTACATGGTGCGGGGAACAAGATGAGGAGGCAACTGGTCGTACATTTCCTTCTTCCCCTCCCCTTCGAACCCGCCGAACGTGATAGTAGGATTGGAGGAACTGAAAAACCAAAGCGACCAGCTCCGGAGGCAATACCAGAACCAGACAAAGCTGATGGGAAAGTAAAGCACATAAAAGTTCCACAGTTCCCAGTGGGTCACCCGCTGAAAAAAATTTTTGCTCATGCCAGTCGGCAAAAATAGCCGGATGATTCCATTCTGCACGGAATAACGCCTGTTTTTTTCAGCATTGAAAAGACAGGTCATTCACCGGCTTCATTCATATTTTACTTTAGATTTGATGTAAATTTTAAAACCACATGCAGGTTCCTACAGTTGCTGAACTGGTAGCCGGCGGCCAGTCGCCCGATGTGCTGTTCTGGGTAGGGTGTGCAGGCAGTTTCGACCAGCGGGCCCAGCGCATCACGCGCGCCTTTGCCACTATTTTGCACAAAGTGGGTGTAAACTATGCCATACTGGGCAAGGAAGAAACATGTACCGGCGACCCGGTACGGCGGGCCGGCAACGAGTTCATGTTCCAGATGATGGCTTACCAGAATATACAGATACTGAACGGGTATAATATCCGCAAGATCGTGACAGCCTGCCCGCATTGCTTCAATACGCTGAAAAATGAGTACCCCGGGCTGGGTGGCCATTACGAGGTGATTCACCATACCGTATTCCTGCAACAGCTGATCGACGAAGGAAAGATAAAGCTAAAAGAAGGCGGCAGCTTCAAGGGTCGGCGCATTACCTACCACGACAGCTGCTACCTGGGCCGCTCCAATGACATTTACGAAGCGCCACGCAAAGTGCTGGAGGCGCTGGATGCGGAGCTGGTGGAAATGAAACGCTGCCGCAGCCGGGGCCTGTGCTGCGGAGCCGGCGGCGCCCAGATGTTCAAGGAAGAAGAAAAAGGCACCGTTCGTATCAATATCGAGCGCAGCAACGAAGCCATTGATACGGGGGCTGATTTCATTGCCGCTGCCTGCCCGTTTTGCAATACCATGCTGACCGATGGCGTGAAAAATGCTGAAAAGGAAGAGAGCGTACGGGTGATGGATGTAGCAGAAATGATCGCCCTGTCGATGGAAGACTGATAAAGTTCAAATAACCACATAAACACCTGGGATATTCAGAGGATAGGCCTGTGGGGGATAAAAGACCCGCTGCAATCTATCGGGGCGGGCGCCGAAGCAGCAACCTCTTTTACGGACATGAGCCACACAGACAGAGGATCCCTATCGCCTACAGACCTGTCTGCCTATGCAGCTATGTGGCGAAACCATGTAACTTTGCCGGATGAACCTCGATTATCAATACCTGCTGGCAAAAGATTTCCATCCCGGATCAAGGGTGTGGGTGTACCAGGCCAGCCGCCTTTTTTCGCTGCATGAAGCATTGGCGATCGAAGAACAATTGCATGCCTTTTCTACGCAATGGAAAAGCCATGGCACACCCGTCAAGGGATCAGGCTACCTGTTCTTCGGCCAGTTCATCATCCTGATGGCGGACGAAACCGCTACCGGCGTAAGCGGCTGCAGCACCGATAGCTCGGTCCGGTTTATAAAAGAACTGGAACAGCAATACGGCGTCAACCTGTTTGACCGCACTACCCTGGCATTCATTATCAAAGACAAAGTGCAGCTGCTGCCGCTGGCGCAACTGCAGTATGCGGTGGATAACGGTTTTGTTACCGGCGATACCCTGTACTTCAACAACCTGGTACAGACCAAAGAAGAACTGGAGGACAACTGGATCGTCCCCATAAAGGATAGCTGGCTGGCAAAACGATTGTCCAATTTGCAGCCGGTTTCTTAACTTAGGCGCTCCAAAAGCGGAAGTAGCTCACCTGGTAGAGCGACAGCTTCCCAAGCTGTAGGTAGCCGGTTCGAGTCCGGTCTTCCGCTCTTTTCTTTTACCGACTTACAGATCAGGGTATATAGGCATTAAATGTACCGTTGGTGATCGGGACCGCATTGCCGGCTGCATTCTTTGCCGTGCCGCCAATGGTGCCCTGTACGGTATGCGCGGCCAGATCAAAAGCCGTAAAGATGATGATGACATTTCCATTCGTATAGCTTACCGTACCATCTGAATAGCTGAAACTTATCACCCTGTTTTGACTACCGGGAAAATAACTGCCCGGGCCCATCGGCCACCGGATCATACTCAGCAGCTCAATGAACAGGGATCCCGTGCCACTGTTGGGGCCGCCCGTAATCGTAAGAAGCTCCGTTTCGCCTGCCACCCGGTGAAACGCATCATTGGTATACCCGCTATAGGTAGTTCCTTCTGCCGTGAACTGCCAGGTTCCCGGCGTACCCACATTCACCGTTACGGGAAAGCTGCAGGAATTGGAAGCGCCTGCCAGGGTCACGTTGAAGGTGCCTGCTGCCGTGGGATTGCCATTGCCATGGAGGGTAATGGTTTGCGGGCCGGTGGCCGAAAACGTACCGGCACCCGAGAAGGTCATCCCGTCTGCCGATCCGGTGAGAGTATATCTGCCTGTTGCCGTTACGTTTACCCCGATCGTCACTGTATTGGATGAGCCCAGGGGATAAGCCCGGCGATAGGTTCCGTTTACCACAGCACTTGCACAGTTGACCGTAAAAGCAGCGGTACCGGTCACCGTGACCGGGAAGCTACAGGGAACAGAACCCGCCATAATGGGCACATAGAAGGTGCCGGCGGCTATGGGCGTACCACTGCCGGTAAGTGTAATGGTCTGAGGACCGTCTGCCAAAGTGCCGGAACGCGAAAAGGTCATTCCGTTCACAGATCCGCTGATCGTATAATCCCCCATGGCTGCGGGGTTGATCAGCACATCCACCGTATTGCCGGCAGTAAGGGCCGTACCTGCAGCATAGGTACCATGCACTGCAGCGGTATTACAGTTGACCGTGTAAAAAAGAGACGGGCCATCCACCCTCACCATAAACGTACAGGGCGTAGTGCCCGAAGAAATTGAAACGCCCGATATGCCGACTGCAGCAGGGGTACCGCTTGCAGCCAGGGTAATGGTTTGCATGCCTGTGGTGGTGAATGCACCGGAAGCGGAAAAGGTCATCCCGTTTACCGTTTTTGAGATCGCATAATCTCCCGGGGCCGCCACATTTACCTGGAGATCTACCGTGTTGGCAACCGTGAGCGGTACATCTTTCCGGTAGCTGCCATGCACCACGGCAGAAGCGCAGTTCACCGTATACGCAGCCGGACCGCTTACCGTCACCGGGAAGCTGCAGGGCGCAGCACCGGACGACACAGCCACATTAAAGGTACCGGCCGCAGCGGGCGTGCCACTGCCGGCCAGCGTGATCGTCTGCGGCCCGGTAGCGGAAAAAGTACCGGACCCGGAAAAGGTCATCCCGTTCACCGTTGCTGTAATGGTATAGTCACCCATCGTCGCCGCTGTCACCTGAATATCCACGGTATTGCCTGCACCAAGCGCCGTGCCCGCCATATAGCTGCCATGCACGACAGCCGAGCCACAATTCACCGTATAATTTGCGGGCCCGCTTACCGTAACCGGGAAGCTGCAGGGAGTAATGCCCGATGAAACCGGTATGCTGAACGTACCGGCAGCTGCGGGTGTTCCGCTCGCAGCCAGGTTCAGGGTTTGAGGGCCGGTGGTATAAAAAATTCCTGTCTCAGAAAAGGTCATCCCGTTCACGGTTCCCGTGGTGACGGTATATTGTCCCCGGGTAGTCACATTTACATTCAGGTGAACGGTATTGCTTGCATTGAGCGCCGTACCCATTACATAGGCCCCGTGCATTTCAGGGCTGCTGCAATCCACCGTATAAGTGGCAGGGCCTTCTACATTGATCTCGAAACTACAGGTAGAGGCATAAATATGCACCGGTACGGTGGTAACACCCGGTATAGTGGGTGCAGAACCAACCGCCGTAAGGATCAGCACACCGGGGCCTGCAGAAGTGAACGTGCCCAGGCCGGTAAAATTCATGCCGTTAACAGTAGCAGTCGCAACATAATACGTTCCCGGAACCGTCACATCTACATCGATCGCCACCTGGTTGGATGAGTTCAGGGGAACTCCTGCCGTATACGTTCCGGATACCACGGCATTCATACAGGTAGCCGTGGACGTAGTCTTTAGCGTAAACACTGCGGCAGACGTACCGCTGCCAGGAGGCAGCACATCCACCTGCACGGAACAATGAGAAGAACCATAGGTCACCGCATAATGGCTGGTTCCGGCCGCTACGGGTGTGCCCTTTCCTTTCAGCCTGACCGTATGGATGCCTGCAGAGGTGAATACGCTGTCGGTATGAAAATACACCCCGTTTACCGTATCGGTCGTGATCAGGTACCGGCCCGGGCTGATCACCTCTGCCTGCACTTCGATATAGTTAGCTATGCTATCCAGTGCAATGCCGGACCGGTATACACCACCCACCGTTTTTGGCAGGCAATCCCCGGTAGCAGTACTTTTTAAGGAGCCAACGGATACATCGGACAGTTCAAAACCATCTTCAGGCTGGCAGGTAGAAAAAATCAGCAGGACAGCCAATAGCAGCAGGTAAAAAGATCCCTTTTTCATGAGTGGTGTTAGCGCATTAAAG
>JBEVLT010000184.1:0-3083 GCA_040509055.1 Chitinophagaceae bacterium | reverse complement strand
GTCCATGCGGCCGCCCTCTTTCATGGTCACATCCATACGCAGGGTGAGGGCCAGGCTGTTGGCAGCGATCAATGGTTCGGACACTTCGATGTTGTGTATTTCCTGCACCATCGCGTCGAACTTGTGTCCTTTTTCAATGATATTATCCAGTCCTTTTGTTTCTTTCTCAAAGACCGGGGTGGCATATGGTTCGATGCTGGCCGCATCACCGGCAAACAGCTCTTTCTGGGCGGTTTCAAAGTCGCCTTTGCGGCAAAGCTCGGTGAGGCGGCTGGCAATTTCCTGGGTTGTCATGGCAATTGATTTTCCGGAAACCGATCAAAAAAAATGCCCGGATCGTTTCGGTCAGTGCGGGTCGCCGGCTGGTTCTTCCGTTTTCAAGGGGTCGCGGAACACATACAACAGGCCCCACAGGGAGGTAAAAAGCGTGATCAGGTAAAACAGGATGCTGACGATCACCGAATTTTCTTCGACAAGGCTGAAATAGCGGGAGCCTTCCAGAAAAACGATCTCGCGTATACCCAGCCCGCCCACCGTGAGCGGCAATACGGCTGCCACCGACGATACCAGGAAAATAAAAACATACCCGGTGGCATGGACCGGGATGCCCAGGGCTGCCATGATCAGGTAGGTGCACACTACCTGCGAGCCCTGCACCAGCAGCCCCCAGAACAGGGTAGGGAAGAAGCTGGCCAGGAAGTCGGCCAGGTAGCGCCGCACAATGAAATAAAAGACGGCTACACCCAATAGCGCCCCGCCCACAGCGGCAGCGGTATACAGCCCATCGAGCACCACAACGCCATAAGCTGCCAGGATGAGCGCCAGGCCCAGGAGCCCGCTGAAGCGGTCCAGCAGCACGGCGGCAGTTGTTTTCCGGTACGGAACCTGGTACCGGCGCGTCAGCAGGATCACCTTGTAGGCATCGCCGCTGATGGAGCCGGGCAGCAGCAGGTTGTAAAACATGCCCAGCCAGTACAATTTGGTATTGGTCCATTCCGGCAGGCGGAGGCCGGTATTGCGGAAATAAATATTCAGCCGCAGGGCAGACAGCCATTTAGATACCACAAAGGCTGCCAGGGCCAGCACCAGGTACAGCCAGTTGGCGCTCCGCAGCGCAGCCCCGGCCTTTGTAAAATCTATTTTGCCCGATACATACCAAAGGCAGGCTGCGGAGACGATTATCTTCAGTCCCAGTTTCAGCCAGCCGGGTATTTTCCGTTTTTTTACGGGGAGCGTATTTGTCATAATTTTGCTGCGAGCCGGTGCAAAGAAAGCCAAATCCGCTATAACTTATTTGAAAACATGGCCTTAGCCGGGCCCTATCGTCCACCGCTGCGCCAGGGCGGGTTTAAAAATTAGTTGGCCTGCCGGAATAAATTCTTGCCCAACTATTTGGCAGATACCATCTTCAGCCCTACCTTTGCACTCCCAAAAGAAAATTGGGATTTGACACATGTCTCAGCGAATCAGAATAAAATTGCAGTCTTACGATCACAATCTGGTAGATAAATCTGCCGAAAAGATCGTAAAAACAGTTCGCGGTACCGGAGCGGTAGTAACAGGGCCCATTCCCCTGCCAACACGCACCAAAATCTTTACCGTGCTGCGTTCACCCCACGTTAACAAGAAGAGCCGTGAACAGTTCCAGCTGGCTACCCACAAGCGCCTGCTGGATATCTACACGTCTTCCAGCCGTACCGTGGATGCACTGAGCAAGCTGGACCTGCCCAGCGGTGTGGAAGTAGAGATCAAAGCGTAACAGCTTGGTGGCTGCCCGGCAGCCGACAGTTCTTATAAAAATTAAACACATTGCTATCTCTCAATTTCCCGTCCCGCGGGAGAAAAAAGAGCTCTGGCTCATTAACATAAAACAAGCCATTCAGGGTTTGTTTACCACCGGTACTTCCTCTTCCTGCCTGGCAGGAAAATCACGGAAAAGGTCGATGGCAAACGGGGATTGACTCACGCCGCAGGCGTGAATGTCCCAATAATCCTGCAGGCATAAACTTGAACACAACCATGAAAGGTATTATTGGGAAAAAGATCGGAATGACGAGTATCTTCGATCCCGCAGGTAAACAAACAGCCTGCACCATCATCGAGGCAGGTCCCTGCGTAGTCACCCAGGTGAAGACCAAAGAGTCTGACGGGTACAATGCACTGCAACTTTCTTTTGGCGACAAAAAAGAGAAACGCTCCTCCAAAGCTGCCACCAATCACTTCGCCAAAGCACAGACATCTCCTAAAAAATTCTCCAAAGAGTTTCGCGACTTTTCTATCGAAAAAAATATTGGTGAGACCATTACTGTCGACATTTTCACTGAAGGTGATAAAGTAGAAGTAGTAGGTACCACAAAGGGTAAAGGTTTCCAGGGTGTGGTAAAACGCCATGGTTTCTCTGGTGTGGGCGAGCAATCGCACGGCCAGCATGACCGTCAGCGTGCTCCGGGTTCGCTCGGTAACTCATCTGACGCCAGCCGTGTAATGAAAGGGATGCGGATGGCCGGCCGTATGGGTACTGACCGCGTGAAGCTGAAAGGACTGAAAGTGGTAAAAGTATTTGCCGACAAGAACTATATCCTGGTGAGCGGTTCGGTTCCGGGCCACAACGGTTCGATCGTACTGATCCAGAAATAACTGCCGGGAGCCGACAACCTGTAAGGTTTCTGCTCTCTGGCTAAAGCTAAATTTAAAATAAACCTTATTGGTTTTCAGGGTTTAAAAAATAAAGAAAATGCAAGCTGAAGTTTTAGATATAAAAGGACAAAAAACGGGTAGAACGGTGGAACTGCCGGAGGATATCTTCGGTGCTGAGCCCAACAACCACGTTATTTATCTCGCGGTAAAACAATACCTGGCTGCACAGCGCCAGGGTACGCATAAAGTAAAGACCAGGGCTGAGGCCAACGGTTCATCCAAGAAATTGGTGAAACAAAAAGGAACCGGTGGTGCCCGTAAAGGTAACCTGCGTAACCCTTTGTACAAAGGTGGTGGTACTATCTTCGGACCAAAACCGCACAAGTACGACATTAAATTAAACCGTAAGGTTAAAGACCTGGCTAAGATGGGTGCTCTTGCTTACA
>JBEVLT010000183.1:0-3886 GCA_040509055.1 Chitinophagaceae bacterium | reverse complement strand
GTGGGTGCGTGCCCGGGCTGAACACAAGCCCAGCCTTAAACGACCCGAACCTTTTCAAACGTTGTAACTTCTTAAACCTGTTAAACCAGGTACGCCCCGAGCACCGTCTCTCCTTCCACCTCCACGTAAATATGCTCCTGCAGGGTGGTAGCGAGGGAAACGCCTACATAATCCGGGCGAACGGGAAAGGAAGTATGACTGCGCTCCACGAGCACCAGTGTTTGTATTTTTTTGGGATGATGATCCAGAAAAGGCTTGATCGCATAAAGCAGGGTCTTGCCGCTGCTGGCCACGTCATCTGCTACGATAATGACCTTGTCGTTAAAATCCATGGCCCGGCTAAGCTCAACAGCAAGGGGTTTGCGCTTATCCAGCCTGATACTGATCAGTTCAGTACCGACAGACGAGTGCTCCGCGATCAGCCGCTGTATATTGCGCGCCACCACGCTGCCGCTCTCCTGTATACCGGCCAGGATCAGCTGCTTTTCGTCCAGGTTATTTTCAATGATCTCCAGCGCCATCCGCCGCAGTTTTTTTTCGGCGGCCTGTTGATCCAGAATGTATTTCTTTGCATCGGGCATGATCCTTACTGATGGTAAAGTTTTTGAACGCTTCCATCAACAAGGCGTAAATTAGCGATTGTATTTAAACACTATGCAAATAGCACAACAAATTTTGTTTATCCTGGTCAGTGCATTGGCCCTTTACCTGTTCACGGTAAAAGCCCGGCAGATCATCCGCAATATCAGGCTGGGCAGGGAGGAAAAGCTGGGCGACAACCCCGGGCGCTGGAAGAACCTGTTGCTGCTGGCTTTCGGGCAAAAAAAGATGTTCCGTAACCCGCTGGTCGGTGTGCTGCATTTTTTTGTCTATGCAGGATTTGTGATTATCAATATCGAAGTACTGGAGATCGTGCTGGATGGCATGCTTGGCACACACCGCCTGTTTGCCGCACCGCTGGGCAGCCTGTACACGTTCCTGATCAATGCTTTTGAAACGCTGGCCGTACTGGTGATCGTTGCCTGCGCTGTTTTTCTGATCCGCCGCAACATCATTAAGATCCGCCGGTTTTGGGGCCGCGAGCTGAAAGGATGGCCGCGCAGCGATGCCAACTATATTCTGATAACGGAGATCGTGCTGATGACGCTTTTCCTGTTGCTCAACGCAAGCGACACATTATTACAAGCAAGGGGTGTGGAGCACTATGCCGCCCACCCGACCGGTAATTTCCTTTTTTCGCAATACCTGCATCCCGTGCTGAACGGTATCAGTAATGAAGGACTGCAGGGAATCGAACGCGGCGCCTGGTGGCTGCACATCATCGGCATCTTCGCCTTTCTCAACTACCTGCCCTATTCCAAGCACCTGCACATTATCCTGGCATTCCCCAATGCCTATTATACGAAGCAACAACCCAAAGGTGAAATAGAGAATATGCCCTCCGTACAGCAGGAAGTACTGTATGCCATGCAGCCGGAGCTGGCCCCTGCCAATGCCGAGCCGCCGAAAAAATTCGGAGCAAAAGATGTTCCGGACCTGAGCTGGAAAAACCTGCTCGATGCGTATTCCTGTACCGAATGCGGGCGCTGCTCTGCCGCCTGCCCGGCTACCAAAACGGGCAAGCTGCTATCGCCACGCAAGATCATGATGGATACGCGCGACCGCGCCGAAGCGATCGGCAGGAATATCAACCGCAACGGATCATTCCAGGACGATGGCAAAACGCTGCTGCACGATTATATACAGGTAGAAGAGCTCAGGGCCTGCACCACCTGCCAGGCCTGCGTGCAGGAATGCCCGGTCAGCATCAACCCGCTTGATATCATCATCCAGCTGCGCCGCTACCTCGTGATGGAAGAAAGCAATGCGCCGGCTGAATGGAACGGCATGTTCAGCAACGTGGAAAATAATTTTGCGCCCTGGAAGTTCAGCCCCGATGAACGGGATCAATGGACACAGGGCGTATAACCCCGCCCCTTTCGCAGAAAAAGCGATCGTCATTACCCAGCAACCCACGCCGCATGAACATCTCTTCCTTTCCTTTTCAGCTGGCCGACTGGAGCAGCATTCCCAAAGAAGTGCATAAAGGAGAAAGCGGCACCGCCTGGTGGCAGGTGCAACGGGTAAATGATATCCGCGTAAGAATAGTGGAATATTCCGCCGGTTATATCGCCGATCACTGGTGCAGCAAAGGACATATTATTTATTGCCTCGAAGGCGAAATGGATACCGAGCTCGCTGATGGGCGCATCATGAAGCTGGAGCAGGGAATGTGCTATTTCGTTGGCGACAACAATGAAGCCCATCGCAGCGCTACGGCAACAGGCTGCCGGTTATTTATCGTGGATTGACAGGCGGCCCTTTTTCAGCGCTCATCGGCACTTGGCCCATACATCCCCGGCACTGGCACATCCAGCAGGCGCAGGTACACCGACAATTGCCCGCGGTGGTGAAAGAGATGGCTGAATGCCCAGCCGCGGATGGCTACCTGCTTCAGCACCTGGTAGATAACCTGTTCGCCCCGCTTCACCACCCATATTTTATCAAAATCTTCTGCTGCCGCCTTTTCCAGTGCCGCCACGCTGCTATCGATATTCGCCCGGAAAATCTCCATCAGTTCTTCCGGCGAAGATGCCGTATGTGGCTGGTAGGGCCGGCCGGCAAAATCGAATGAATCATTTTCCAGTATTTGAGGGATCCAGTGCGGGATCTCTGCAATATGAGTGACCAGCCGCCCCAGCGACATGGACCGTTCATGCGGCCGCCATTCTCTTTTATCGAAGGGCGCCCGTTCCAGCATCTTTCGGGTCAGCCCGGATTCGTGCTTCAGCTCGGCGATCAGCGATTCGGCAAATGTCATAGTCGTTATTGTGAATGTCTGTCTTTATCGTGGTGCTCCAGCTTGTCCAGGCCTTCTTCAATGATCTCTGCCTGGTGCTCGATACGGCTGGTGACTTCCGGATCGTTGATCTGGTTCGTAGCGTCTTTTTTTTTGAAGATGCGCCACAGTTGTATCAGCGCGGTAACAGCAAAGATGCCACCGATGACCCAGTTCAGGATATGCTGGTTATTGTTGATGCTTTTGGCAATCAGCTGTCCGCCGAAAATAAACACGCAATTACCGATCAGCGTGCCCAGCCCGATACCGATAATATAAAGATTGTAGTGATCCGCACGCGGCAGCAGGACCTTTTTGGTAAACAGCACCGTGCTCCAGCCAAACCAGAAAGGTATCTGCACCGGGTTGACGGCGCACATCAGCAATCCCAGTACGAACCTGGGCAGCGTGCTGCTGAGGATCACGTTCTCATGTACCGAAGGATGCAGGGCTGCATAAAAACTGGAGATCGCCAGGGCGGCTACGATAGCCAGCGTGACCCATTCGAGTATGCGGAACAGCCGCGCCTGCTTTCTCACCCAATCCATCGCTACCAGGGAGAGGCGTACATATACGATCTCGGTGAGCAGGGAGCCGAATGAAAACAGGAAGGCTGAAGTGATCCCGTCGGAAACCGATATCTGCATTACGGCCACATTCAGCGTACCCAGTGGCAGGGAACCCAGGAAACTAACCAGCATGCCGGTCAAAAAAATACGGAGTAGCGGGTGCATGGAACGAAAATAGGAAAGAAATCGGAAGTCGGAATACTGAACCCGGAAGTCGGAAAGTAAGAAGCCCGAACCCGTATATCAGACCTCAGCCTTCATACTCCATCCATCACACCTTAGTCATATTTCTCCAGCATCTTAAAGTGCCGCTTGGAATTGCGCAGGTAGTTCCAGCCTTTGCGAAAAGACCAGTACGGCGTACCGTGGCGGTGGTTGTAGCGGCTGATCCGGAACAGGGCCTTCCAGTGCTGCAGGATAACCCCGTAAGCCCGCCAGA
>JBEVLT010000182.1:0-3475 GCA_040509055.1 Chitinophagaceae bacterium | reverse complement strand
ACGGGGCATTCACATCGCTGGTGCCATGGATAAACAACAATTTGCCCTGCAGATTAGCCGCCAGGTTGGTATTGGCGCCAAACCGGTATCCGGCCGGGTTATCTGCCGGCAATCCCATATACGGTTCGATCACCTCTGCGCCTTCGGTCAGTTGGCCCGGTGCTGAGGCAATGCCCGCTTTGTACACCTCCGGCGCCTGCAACAAGGCACGGATGGCAAAATAGCCGCCCCAGGAATGACCAAGGATGCCCACTCTTGAAGTATCCATATAAGGTCGGCTGGCTGCCAGCTGTTTCAAGGCGGCCACATGATCAGGGATCTCGTACTTGCCAACATTACCATACACCACATCCTGGAAAGCCTTATCGCGTTCCGTGGTGCCGCGTCCATCCACTAAAAAGGTAATATAACCCAGCTGCGCCAGCGCCTGTGCCTGCACCGAGAGCCCGGTATTAGGGATAAAACCCCGGGGCACAACGGTCATAAACTGGCCGCCATAGATAAACTCCACCACCGGGTATTTTTTGCTGGGATCGAAATCGGCCGGCTTGTACAAAATGCCATAAAGGTCCGTAGTACTGTCGGCGGCCTTCACGATAAAGGGTTGCGGCGCGGTCCACCCGGTTTGGTGCAGCCGGCTGGTATCCGCGGTCCGGATGACCCGGAGCAGCCCGCCATCGGTGCTGCGTAGTTCCACCACGGGTCTGCGCGACGGGCTGGAATGGGCATCAATGAAATACTGGCCCGAGGGCGCCATCCGGAAATAATGACTACCGCTGGCTTCTGTCAGCCGTTTGAAATGCTTTCCTTCCAGGCTCACCCTGTATAGCTGGGTGCTGTACAGGTCCGGCTCCGCATTGGCCCGCAAATAGATCCAGCCTGCTTTTTCATCCACTTTGATCGGCTCGATGACCGGGAAGGCTCCGGCAGTTAGCCGGCGGATCAGGGCGCCGTTCATATCATAGAGGTACAGATGTCGCCAGCCGTCCCGTTCCGATAGCCAGAGAAACCGATGGCCGTCCTGCAGCAGCGTAAACTGTCTCACCCACCGTTCTGTAATAAAGTCAAGCCCGGCCACAAAGGTTTGGCTCTCTTCTGCCAGGATGATCCTTGCAGAGCCGGTAGCAGGATTGGCGGCCAGCAGCTCCAGCTTTTTCCCGGTCCGGTTCAATCGCATAAAGATGAGCTCCGAGCCGTCCGGCCTCCAACCAAGCGGGAAAACATATTGTTCGCGCTCAACACCCACATCGATCTTTATTTTTTGTCCGCCCGCTGCGTCGAGTACATACAGCTCCGGTATCTCCAGCGCACCGCCGGTTTTGGCATAAATGCTCCATTCTACTTCTTCTACCGGTTTGGAATAGTTGATGACAGGCAGGTGATGGACTTTGCGGTCGTCCAGTCGTTGGATAAATAGCCTGGTACCGTCCGGCGACCAGGCGGCAGCCGGGAGCCGCCAGGCATAATCTTTCAGTCCGTCATCGGTTAGCTGTTTGGTTTGGGAACTTTCGGCATCACCCAGCCACAAATTATTGTCCCGGGCAAAAACGAATCGTTTCCTGTCAGGAGAGAATTGCTTTGGTTCAGGGATGGTTTCGTCAGCGGAAGGAAAGAGCGGAATGATGGTATAATCCCTCAATTTCAGCAGGAACTTTTCGCCTGCTGCTTTAAAAACGATCGAATGAGCATCCTTTGCGAATTCAAAGTCAGTAAAAGGAATGCCTTTGCCTGCAGGTTCCTGCGCCAGCGCCTGCCGGAGCGCCGCGCGCAAGCGCTTTGTATCGAACACTTCTTTTTGGGTATTGCGGTGCGGATCTACTTCGTAGATCACAGTGCTGTCGGTACTGCCGCCGGCAAACCAGAAACGGTTTCCATCCGGCAGCCAAACGGGCCGCACATACACGCCGCTGACAAGGGTTTGGAACCGGAGGTAGCTTTCATACCGCTCTTCATTGGTCAGCGAGCTCTGCGGCTGGCTGCGGGCGGCGGATATTACCAGCAAACCAGCCAGCAAAGCAGGGCAGAAGCGCCGGAACCCGTTATTGTTTTTCATGGTCAGTACAGTTTTCAGTGATCTGATCGAGGATGTTTTTCAGCGTTTCCAGCTCCTGTACGGAAACGCCTTTCAGCGCTTTTTTCCGGTTGGCTGATGCCACAGGTTTTAGCTGGTGGAGTGTTTCCGATCCCAGGGTGCTCAGGCCCAGGCTGAACCGCCGCCGGTCGTCCGGGTGAAAATCCCGTGTCAGCAATTTCCGGCTCACCAGGTTCTCGATAATGCGGGTCACGGAGGCATGGTCCTTAAAAGCCCGGATGGCGATCTGCTGCTGCGTGATGCCGGGATAGTCCTGGATCAGGCTCAGGATCAGGCCCTGGTCGATGGTGATGGCAAAGCCTTTGTCCGTGATATTTTTCTGCGCAAACTGCCGGTAGGATTTGATGGCTTTTTCGATACCATAAAAGACCGTCTGATCGGGTTTTTGCATGATCGGCTCATTTTATTGATACAAATATAGTTGATATATCAATAAAATGTATCTTTTTATCCTGTACCTGCATAAAGCAGCAGGATGAGGAGGGGAGATACGTCAGATGTCAGGGGACGCCCGGGACTGCCCATCGGATGAATTATATCCGGGTGGTTGACGACCATCTTGCATGACTGAAACAGGAAATAGTAGTATTACGGTTAGTACTGCTGCGGCTATTGTGACATTTACTCCGGAAAATCACCCGGGTCTTACGTGGATCTGGTACCCGTATCTATTTTACCGGTTTTGATGCTTGCATTTATGATGGATTTGCATTTTCTTTCTGAAAATCCCGGTAAATTTTTCCTTCAATATGGCCTGCATAAACAAGGCAGCATCAAAACCCATCCTTAACCCTTTAAAAAAAATGGAAATGAAAAAGTCAACGCTGCATATCGTATTGATCTCCTTTTTATTGATCTGCCAGCATGCTAAAGCACAAACCGGATTGTATGTGCCTGAGCTTGCCAATTTCGATACGGCCATGATGAAACTGATGAGTCAATTCGGTATACCGGGTGGCCAGCTGGCGATCACCTACCAGGGACGCCTGGTTTATAACCGTGGCTTTGGATATGCAGATGCCGCGGCAGGGGCTTTTGTATGCCCCGATAATATTTTCAGAATAGCCAGTGTGTCCAAGCCAATTACTTCCGTTACGCTTATGCGGTTGTATCAGCAGGGGCGGATACAACTGGGTGATACTGTATTTGGTGCACATGGAATCCTGAATGACAAGCTTTACGAGGATATAAAAGATCGCTGCCTGGTTGAGCGAATTACAGTAAGAGACCTGCTTACCCATAGCGGTGGCTGGAACCCTGATATTTCAGGCGACCCCATGTTTAAATCCCTCGCCATCGCCAGGGCTATGTCTGTTGCTTCTCCTCCCGATGCCGAAACCATTATCCGGTATGTTCTCAGCCATCAGATGCTTGATTTTATCC
>JBEVLT010000181.1:0-3422 GCA_040509055.1 Chitinophagaceae bacterium | reverse complement strand
ACAATGCGGAACCCCCGTCTATGCCTTAGCAGAGGTTTCCTTTTTTAATTTTCATCGGAATGCCGCTGCAACGGGATTCCGATTTTTTTATTCAGCCGGTGTTCGGTTTACTTTTTACTGATCTCGATCTCATTGCCGTTAATTTTATAGGTGAACGAAACGATAAACTGCAGGGCCTGCAAGGCATCCTCAACACTTTCCTTTTCGAAAGCGCCGCGCAGGCGGTAGTTCGCTACTTTTTCACTGGTGAAGCGGATCTGTACGTTGAACCATCTTTCCATTTTCACAGCCAGTTCACGAAAAGTATCCCCGTCAAACAACAGTTTGTTGTAGACCCATGACGTTTCTTTCAATGCGGTATCCGGGACATTTTTAGGGAGGGAGGTAATGGCGATCGCCGGTTGAATGTCCGCCGCTTCCGTATGAGCCAGCTGGCCAGGGGTCACGAAGGCCTGCTGGTCTTTGTTGTAGACCAGTTTTTCATGCGGCCGCAGGATCACTTTGGGCGACTTGGGAGCCCGTTTGTTGAGCACTTCGATGGAACCATGGATCAGCGTGGCTTCGATGGTGCGTTCCTGCGGGTACGATTTCACGTTGAATGCAGTGCCAAGCACCCTCACGTCGATACCGGAGGTATGCACGATAAACGGCCGCCGGGGATTTTTCATCACATCGAAGTAAGCCTCCCCTTCCAGCGTCACTTCGCGCACCGAATCGTTGAAACGGGTATCGTATGCCAGCCTGCTGTCAGAATTGAGCCAGACACTGGTACCGTCCGGCAGGACCAGCCGCGTTTTAGCACCCTTCTTTGCCATCACTTCACTTTTCTGCATACCTGTGGCAGATGCCCCTTTCCCCTCCGGAGCCAACCACCAGGCGCCCAGCCCGATGACGCCGGCAATGACGGCGGCGGCGCTGATCCGTTTTAGCCAGGTCAGGCGGCGGATCCTGGCAGAAGGCAGCGCGGCGGGTGCGGCCTCTTCTCCGGCCAGGTCGAGAATATGGGCAAAATGCTGATCAGGAGAAAGGGTTGTATCCAGGGATGCGGGACCGGGACGGGAGGACCAGTACGCGGAAAGCAGTTCGGCAAAATACTGGTCGCCGGGATTTTCCTGCAACAGTTTATCCAGCTGCTGTTCTTCTTCAGCCGTAGCTTCACCGGCAAGCCGGCGCGACAGCAGCCTGAGTACATTTTCGTTTGGCATACAACAATCTTAACTGGTAAGACAGTATGCCGGAGAAATGACCTTAAAGAAAAACAGGGAATTTTACTTTTTTTTGAGCTGTATCTTCGGGAACCGGTCGAAATGGCCTTTTACTTTTTCGCTGATCCGCTTTACGGCGATCACCATTTGTGCATCCACGGTATTGACAGACAGGTTCAGTATGCCGGCTACTTCTTTGTACTTCAGGTTGTCTTCCCGCACCAGTTTGAAGATCATCCGGCACCGCGGTGGCAGCTCCTCTACGGCAGCCCTGATGCGCTGGAATAGTTCGGCCGTGATCAGTTGTTGTTCGGGGCTCTCCTCCTGCAATTGTATGTTGATGCTGTCAAACGGGTCGGTGAGCTGCAGGTGCGCCTGTGCGGACAGGTAATTCAGCGAGGCATTCTTGGTGGCCGTGTACAGGTAGGTGCGCAGGTTGCGGATGCCGGGTACAGCGGCCCGCTGTTTCCAGAATTTGACGAAGATCTCGTCCACGATCTCCAGTGCTGCTTCTTTATGCCGGGTGATGGAAACAGAAAACCGGCTCAGTCTTTCGGCATATTGATCGAACAATTGCCTGAAAGCCCGCTGGTCCCCTTCTGCGATCCTGCTTTTGAGGAATTGCAGTGCCTGATCGTCCAACAAATCTTCACTGTTCATACAAGCAACCGTTTAGAAAATCAACAATAGCAACACCCGGCTTATAACGAATCCGGCCGTATGCCACCGGCTGCATCCGACCGGTAGGCCGCTTCCACGCAGGCCATGGTATGAATGCAGTCTTCCACGGAATTGTCGGGCCGGTCAATGGCGCCCTGTGCAGCCAGCATTACCTGCATCATGCTGCCGGCAAAGGCATCGGGAAACCAGTTGCCCGCCATCTCTTTCTGTTTCCAGCCGGTATAGTTCCCGTTTTGCATCACCGTGTATTCAAAGGTATCCGGTTCGCCGGCAGGATAATTTTTCAATACGCCAAGCCCGATCTTTGCAGCACCGCGGCTGCCCTCGAACTTTACACTTGCCTGTTCACAACCGGGGCCGTACGGATGGCAATGATTGGTCAGGATATTGGCCCGGATCATCGGACCGTAATCCATGATGATGGTGCTCCGCACAGAAGCCAGTTCCTTCATGGCCGGGTGTTGGGTGGTTTTGGCATACACCCCCTCCGGGTTGCCCAAAAAGCTCCGCACCAGGTCGATATAATGAATACTGTGATACAATATTTCCACCCGCGGAGAGGTGTATAAAAAGTCCCATAGCTGCCAGGGCGTGTACACGTTGATGTTTATCTCTATATCATACAGCTCACCCAGCTCACCCCCGGCGATCATATCCCTTACGGCCATTACCGCCGGCGCATACCGCAACTGGAAGTTCATGCCGGCGATCATTTCTTTTTGCCTTGTCAGCTCCAGTATCTTCCGGGCAGCGGCCAGGTCTTCGCCCATCGGCTTCTGGATCAATACGGCTGCACCGGCCGGCAGCTGTTCCAGCACCGGCAATATTTCACTGCCCGGTACGGCCACGTCAAAGACCACAGCCGGCGGCCGTTTACCGGCCATCTCCTCCAGATCGTTGAACACGAATGGTATAGCAAACTTTTCTGCCGTGGTTGCCGCTTTGTCCCGGTCGATGTCGAAGATGCCCTGTACGTCAAATCCGGCGGCACGATAAGCCGGCAGATGAGCCGTATTCACAATGCCCCCGGCACCGATCACGAACACTGGTACCGGCCTTGCCGTTCCTATTTCAGTATAGAATGTCATTTGCTGCCCGGTTGTGCTGCTACCTGCCCGGCCTTATCGCTTCCTGTTTCTTTTGCGCTGCCGGTGTAGTTGCCATACGTCAGCAATAATATGGCAAGAACCAATACCAGCAATGCAGCGGCCAGCACCCGGATGGTTTTTTTACCCGCCTCTTTCCATTCTTTCATCGCCAGTCCTGCCAGGGAGCTGAACAATACGAGCATGATCATGTGCACCGCCCAGCTGGTAAACTCATACCTGCCCATGCGTACCGTGCCCAGGCCATAAAAAAAGAACTGGCCATACCAGAGCACGCCTGTCAGCAGCGCCATCATGTAGTTGACCGGCAGGCTGCCGCGACCGACAGGACGGCCATATTCGCCAAATGTTTTATTCCGTACATGCAGGTACAGGCAGTAAATGAGCGTGGTCACAAAAGCGCCTGAATTGGAAAAAATATAGATCACGT
>JBEVLT010000180.1:0-9514 GCA_040509055.1 Chitinophagaceae bacterium | reverse complement strand
GGCGGAGAAAAATAGTTTTTTCAATTGGATAGCGATTTGGATTTATTTAACGGGAAAGGAGGCAAAGGTAGTATACATTTCCGGCCGGGAAAAGACCTGTATACGTCTTATAGCGAAGCCACATGTCTAACCGGCTGATACTGTTGGCCTCGCAAAAGCGGGTCTAAAAGAAGTTGCGTGCGATCAACCCGAATGCCGGCACGTTAAGAAAATTTTATGATTTGCCGCAGACCTATCCGCTTCTATTTGAAATGAAAAGGGTTCATGACAACCGGTTTTCGTGTCATGAACCCAATCCGAAGCTCGTGTTTCTATTTGCCGGAAAGGAATTATACCTGTACTTTTTTCCACCTGCCTTTTTTAAACAGGATGTACGCAGCAATGGCAATGGCCGTTTCGGCAATTGGTATCCCGGCAAAAGCGCCGACCGGACCCAACCCGAATGTTTTGGCCAAAAGCCAGGCCAGCGGGATCTGGAAGAGCCAAAAACCAAACAGGTTCAGCCAGGTCGGCGTTTTGGTATCGCCGGCGCCATTCAGCGCCTGGATCATCACCATACCGATACCATAAAAGATATAGCCGCTGCCGATCACTTTCAGCGCCTGCGTACCATAGTCCTGTACCCCGGGTTCCTGCGTGTAGATGCTAACGATGGGGGAGGCGAAAAAAAGGAATAGCAAGGTTACCGCTGCCATGAAAACCGCATTGTACTTCATGGCGAGCAGCACGCTTTTTTCTGCCCGTTCCGGTTGTTTGGCGCCCAGGTTTTGCCCGACCAGGGTAGCGGCGGCATTGCTTAGCCCCCAGGCCGGCAGGATAAAGAAAGCAATGTTGCGGAAGGCGATCTGCCAGCCCGCTGTGGCCTCGGTGCCGCCTGTGCGGGCCACCAGCATACCGAGTACGATCCAGCTGCCGGACTGGATAATAAACTGCAGGGTGGCGGGCGACGCTACCTGCACCAGGGTCTTCATCACCTTGTTATCCCAGCGAAAATGTGCCGCTTTGACCCTGAGCGTACCCTTACCCCAGAATAAATGGTAGCACTGGTACAGCACCCCTGTTCCTCTTCCGATCACCGTGGCGATGGCAGCGCCCTTCAGCCCCAGTTCGGGAAAAGGTCCATAGCCGTTGATCAGCGCCGGGCATAAAAAGATATTCAGGATGCTCGACAGGGCCAGGCTTTTCATGGCCATGGAGGCATTGCCGGCGCCGCGGAAAATCCCGTTGATCAGGAACAGCAGGATGATGACCACGCTGCCACCCAGCATGATGCGGGTAAAGACGGCGCCATCGCGTACCACTTCCGGGCTGCCGCCCATGATGCGCAGGATGTCGGAGGCGAAGCAGATGCCCAATATGCTTACGATCGCCGTTACTATAAGGGCCACCAGCAGCGATTGCGCCCCGGCGTGGGCTGCGGCATCCGGGTCTTTCTCGCCGGTGCGCCGGGCCACAATGGCCGTAGCGGCCATGCTTAGCCCCATGGCCAGCGAGTACACGATGGTGATGGCCATTTCCGTCAGCCCTACCGTGGCAATGGCATTGGCGCCGAGCCTGCCTACGAAGAACATGTCCACGACGGCAAACACCGATTCCAGGATCAGCTCCAGGATCATGGGAATGGCCAGTAATACGATGGCAGTGCGGATGCTGCCTTTTGTATAATCATGTTCATCTCCCCGCATCGATCGGCCGACAAGGGAAAATAAACGGGATAGTTTATCAGGAGAATTGTGTTGTGACATACTTGAAAAAAATTGAGAAAAATGAATGGGAATACAGCAGCAGTTGCTGTCAGATCTGGTCGGTAATGTTTAGGTTCTGTGCTTACAATGAGGCGAACCTTAGCAGATTTTCATATCCCTTTGCTTGAAGAGCAGCAAAAATAGGCGTTTACAGATTGCCCGTAAAATTAATATTGCAGGAGGGCTGGAGCATCCTGCTTATCCCGGGAGCGCGCTGTTCAGTGCATCCAGGTATTGCTGGATATAGCTCTCTGTTTGTTTGCGCCGGTACTGCAGGATAAAGCGTGGATGAGGCACGGGGAGTATATGATCGAACCAATGGTGTTGTTCGTTCAGCGATGCAAGGAAGCGGTAGTTCTTTTCGCCGCCAATGCAGATGCAGGTATCACGGTTCACGTTCCACCCGCACTGCTGATTGATGCAATCGGTGATAAAAGGCGTCACGCCCTTTTGCAATTGCTTATCGTCGTAATAGTTCAGATTTTTCCCATCCTTTACATATCCCAGCGGGCTCACGGCCGAGATAAAGAACCGGCTGTAAAAAGCGTCGCAGCCGCCAAACCGGCTGATCATCTCATAGATAAATTCGGCCGACAGTTCGGACTGCAGCTTCAGTGCATGCGGGATGCCGCATTGTTCGGTCAGCTGTTTGCTGGCGGTAAAGTTGATGCCCGTATTGCCGGCGCCAAAGCGGCCGGGATTGATGCCGAAGAGCAGGGTACGCGGGTTGTCGTCGCCGTAGTATTTATCCAGAAAGGTTTTTACAATGGCCATTACGGCCGGGTGCTGCTGCGGGTACAGTACTTCTATGCCGGCGGGCAGGCGGGTGGGCGGGATGAGGGATTGGTAGAAGCGGAGGATATCTTCGGATTGCATACGGTGTAAAATAAGCAATCGGGGATAAATGCAGGCTGAAGCGTTACGGGCTGTGGCATCCTACTTGCATCGCAGGAATACAGCATATGGATATTAAAACCAGCGCAACACCACGGGAACAGCAGAAAGAAGCAAAGACCATCAACCATGTCAGGCATCAATGGTATGTGGGTGGCTATGTGATCATGGCGGTCGGTTGCCTGGTATTGTATATCCTGGCCCGGCTGCATGTGCTTTACCTGCCGCCGTATTAAGATAGCTTTCTCGTGTTACAATTCCGATAGCGTGGAAGCAATAAAGATGATGGCAGCACTTGCATAATCTGTTTTTTTCTTCTATTTTGGTTGGTCAGCCAAACTATTACTTGTTTTTATGAAGAATTACTACCTCTACCAGGGCGACCAGCGGCAGGGCCCTTATTCCATCGACCAATTGAAAGAAATGCAGATCAGCCCGATCGTACCGGTGTGGACGGAAGGCCTGGCTACATGGACGGAAGCTCAGCAGATCCCGGAACTGCAGGCCGCCTTGTTTGCTACGCCGCCTCCCTACATACCGGCTTATCCCGGCCGCGGGAACGAATATGAAAGCTCTGCCACGGAGAGAGTCGGGTTTACAATGGGAAGGTATTGGAAGGGCATACTTGCCGGGCTGTTGGTGGCCGCCGTTGTATTCCTTGTCATTAAAGTAGTTAACTCCGGCGGAGATACACCACCTGCAGCCAGTGACATGACGGCTGCTTCTTATATACAGGCCTCACCTGCACCACGGCCAAAAACAGAAGCAGAGCTGAAGGAAGAGCTCAGGCAAACCGAAATGCAAAACCCGGAGAAATATATTTCCACGGACATTACATGGCGGAAAAACCTGGTGGGCGAGACGGTGATCGAGGGCACGCTGACAAATAAGGCTTCCGTGGCTGCGTTCAAAGACCCTGTCCTGCGTGTTACCTGGTGGTCGAAAACCAATACTCCCATGCGGGTCAGCACCTATCCCGTATATGAATACATCGGCGCCCGGCAATCGGTTCCGTGCAAGCTGAAGGTGCACGGACCGCGCAAAGCTGAAAATGTCGGTGTGACGGTGGAATCGGCTACGGCGGTAGAATGAAAGCAAGATTGCCTTTCTAAAGCCCGCTAATTACATTGAGCAAAGTAGGATCAAAATGGTCTCCCACCTTCTCTGTTAGCGCTGGACTTCTTGGCTATAGGCATATATTAATAAGACAGTGACATCGCCTATGCACCTTATTCCCATCTAGCTCAAACATTTTGTTGGCATCCAGCCGGTACGCTCCTGCAGCGCACTATTATCATTTATTTACCCTCGTTTTATCTCCTGCAATCACCAACGGCAGGTACAGCACCCCCAACCCTCCCTCCAGGTCTGTACCCTGTACAATAACAAGATAACCGCTGCTACGGCTCTCCGAAGTATAAAACGAAACCGTGGCTTCGCCATTGGCATCGGTGGCCACATCCGGGTGCCAGTACACCGTCTGCCGCAGGTCGGGTACTATCGTTTGCTGATCGGGAAACGTATAGCGCGGACTGTAAAACTGCCGGGCCAGCACCGGGTACAGGGGCCGCAGCATGGCCAGGCCCGGCGTCCGCTTCATCAAAGGGCCGTCCCCGCCGCGGGTGGTGATCTCGATAAACGAAAAATCAATGGTACCGGGGCCGGTGCTCCGCAGCTCTTCGGGGCTCAGGAAGGCGCGGCGGTATGTAGAGTTGTGGCCGGGCTTGTTCATGATCTCGATGCCGCGGATATCCGCCGCCGTAAAATATTGCAGGTAGCTGTCCAGGAACTGCACATATTCATCGCGCTGCCCACTGCCGCCTTGGAAAAAGAAATGCACGTCTACCCCGTCGATGACCAGCCGCACAAAATTGGAGTGGATCATGTAATACAGCCTGTAATAGCCCTGGGGCGTACTCAGGCGAAAACCCGGCACCTGCGATTTCAGGATGTTGAGCAGGCTTTCTTTGGGGTTTTTGTTCAGCATGTCTTCACCGATCACCTGGTCGGCCCCGCCATCTGCATTCAGGTTTTTGGAGCCCGGTACCCGCAGCCGGGAGTTCACCACCACTTCGCCGAGCAGGATGCCGTCTTTTTTCATCTCTTCCATCACCTGCTCCTGCCGTGCTACATAGTCCCGCACCCTGGTATCGGCCAGCATTTCGCCCATACCGGCCAGCCGGGTAGCGGCATTCACCGGCGGGTACTCCGGCTCGTCCGGCGCCACATCGATGGTAAACGCCTTTCCTTTCCTGTTTACCGCTTTGATGAGCAGGCTCACGCTGTCGGTTTCATAAAAATCAAACCCGCGGAAAGCAAACGTCCCGCCGGCGCCGGTGAGGGTATCGGCAAAGAACGAATCGTTTTTCCCGGCCTTGCCAAACAGCATTACCCGGGCTCCGTCCACCGCCTTATTGAACAGGCCGGTGACCCGGCCGCTGATCACGAAATCTTTTTCGTACGGAATGATGGAAGCGGCCGGCCGGCTGTAGCTGACCCATCCCTGTGTGAGCAGCAAGGCTTCCAGCGCACCGGGATCAGGGTGTTTGAAATAATAATACGGCTCTTCGATGGCGCCCCTGAGATCGGAGCTCAGCAGCATATAGCTCACCAGGTTTTCCGCATCGGCGAGCAGCTTTACCTGGCTGGTATCCAGCACGGCTACCGAAAAGCTGCCGCTTGCAGCCTCTCCGTAGCTATTGCGCACCTGTAGCCGGAGCGACACACTGTCTTTGCTCCCATACACGGCCTTGTGCGGGGTGAGCGATAGCTGCAGGCTGTCGCGGTGCGGCGTAAATACCGCCCGGGCATTTGCCGGCTGCAACTGCTCATCGTACACGGTAATAACGCTGATACCGGGCAGCAGCTGGTTGCGGCCCAGGCTGAAGCTAAAGCCTGCGGGGGAAAGGGTGAACCATCCCCGCGCCGCGGTAAGGCCCTGGCTGCAGGCCGTGAAATACGCGGTGCGGCCATACAGGTCGGGGCTGGACTCTATCCGCAGCCGGATGCTGTCTGCCGATGGCGAACCGGTAACCTGCAGGAGCATTCCCGAAGCCTGTGGCGCCGGTAGTGGAACCGAAAGGCCGTTGTCGAGCACGGCGGTATAGGCTTCACCGGCACGGGGCGTAAAGGACACGATGCCCATGCCTTTGTGAATGGAAGCAAACCCGGTGATGGCCGCGCCCTTGCTGTCTTTGATGATCCCTTTTACTTCGATGCCCTTGCCCGATGCATTGAGCGCCTTGAAACCCAGGCGCTGCGGCCGTCCGGCCAGGAAGCTGCCGCCTTCGGGGAGGAATTGCAGGTCGATCGGCTGCTGTTCGCCTGTTTGTACCGGCAGCTCCATCTTCAGATGATCCTCCCCGGCGATCTCCAGCAGCAGTTGACCGGGACCGGCATCCTGCAGCAGGGTGTCGATCGAAAAATTGCCGGAAGCATCGGTGAGCACACGGGTGCGGAACAGCAGGTTGTTTTTTGACCGCAGCCGCACCGATACGGCCCGGTTGGCGATCGGCTCCCGGTTTGCACCGGTGAGCCGGGCAGAGACCAGTAGCTGGTTATTCGCAAAGCTCAGCTGGTGCACCGCGGTTTGCCATGTAGTTGCCCGCGGGTCGATGATGGTAAAGCGGCTTTGGAAAAAAAGCGAGTCGCCAAAGTTTTGCCCGTAGCGGGTATAGGCGCGCAGCAGGTATCCGCCCTGTGGAAAATGCTTTTCATGCAGCGTGATGCTGGCGGTAAAAAGCCCCAGGTAGCTGGGCGTGCTGATGCGCTTTACCACTTCATGCTGTGCATTGATAAGCTCGATATATGCCAGCCGGCTGCTATCGCTGGCCATATGCTCCGGGCCGGAAAGGATATAGCCTTTCAGCCACAGGGTATCGCCGGGCCGGTAGTGTGGCCTGTCATGATGAACAAAGATCTTTTCCCGCGGGAAACGGATGTTGAGGCTGTCACTGGTGAGCACGGCTTGCTCAAAGGCGCGGGACTGCGCCCGGGCCTGCAGGCAGGGAATAATAAAAAGGAGCAGCAGGGCCACTGACCGGCCATAGCTTTTGGGTGCAGGCATAGGGACCGAACTTAGCGGTTTTATGCCCTGGCCGGGGCAACAATTCCGGCACCGGTTCAAAAACGGTATCAGCGTTTGTTTTCGGTGTTTTGTTTTGGCGGACCGCAGGAAAAAGTAAGTTTGCTCCTTACATTCCCGTTGGAAAATACCAGCAGCGGCATAACTCCCGGTTGATAAAAATGAGTATTAAGGAAAACAGCAAATACCTGGCTAAGCAAGCCGTGTATGCAATGTTTGCATTCATGCTGGTAATAGTGCCATTTTTTATTGATAAATGGAATATGAGTGTCCATTATGTATTTAGCTTTCTCGCTTTTACGCTTTTGCTCAGGAATCTACTTACTTCCAAACGAAAGTTGCTCCCGGTATTATTGATGCTGATTGGCCTGTTTTTTATAATCGGTTATTTAATCGGGGCACAAAAGGGGAAAGCTGGTGACAGGGCTATGTATGAATTAAGAGCTAGATAAGAGCCGGCATATTGGAGAGGCAGGATCAGCCGCCAGGGGTATGTGCGCACAGGCGCCACCGGGTTGGGGTGATCAGCTTTTGCAGAAGCGCTCTTCGCTTATTTGCGGTCGTACATCTCCAATGCCGCCGGCAGCGAAGCAGCTACGCCGCTCAGCCCGCATACGGTAAGGGTGATGAGGATGGCGTCGCGCACTTCTTCCCGCGTAGCGCCGGCCTTCTTTGCCATGGGCACATGGTAGTGCACGGCCGTAGCATCGCCCAGCGCGGCCTTGATGCCGATATAAACAAGCTGCTTTGTTTTGGCATCCAGCCCGGTAAGCCCCTCCAGCGATGCAATAAGCCCGTCAAAGGCAGCAGCTACAGCCGGCGCTTCCTGTTGAAATACGGCAAGAGGATTTGTTCTCGGTTCCATAAACGTTTATTTAAACATGATAAGTTTTGAAGCGGTATTCCGGCGAAACAGGCGGGCGGCCTGTACCATGGCCAGCGGGAAGCTGATCATCCACAGGGCGCCCACATAGTACAGCACGGGATAGAAAAAAGCGAGTATGAGAATGGGCATCAGCAGCCCGTTGTACAACAAGGCCCGGTACAGCCATTTGTTGACTAAACGACGGAATGCAAACGCCGCAAAAAAAGTAGACAGGCTCATGAAGAAATAACCCAGGCAGTCGATGGCCATCAGGAAGGTTTGGCGGTCAAACAGCAGCACATCGATCCCGTCCGCAGGCCCACCGCTTACCTGCACCGGCACCACCACCGTGAGCTGCACAAAGTAGGTGAGCGTGGCGAATGCGCAATAGATGATGGCGAATGCCGCGCCCGGCGCTGTCCATATTTTTAGCTCGCCATCTGCCTGGTAATGCAGGCACAGCATGGTGACCAGGAAGGCCGGCGCCAGGAATAGCGAAGGCAGGAACAGCCAGAACAGGTTGTGCGGGTGCGGGAGCAGTCCTGCTGTGGACAGCAGCTCGGGAATGCAATAGCCAATAGCAAAGACGAACGATAAAATGGATGACCAGATGCCGATGGACCTGACAGGGTTCATACCGGAGTATTGTTGCCGGCAAAGCTGCCGCTTTCCGCGCTGCGGGATGATGACGGGCGGCAGGGGTGTGGATGATTTTGATTAGTGGCAATTAACAACCCTGAAATAAAAACTTGCCTACCTTTCCCCCGGTTAGCGATAGTTATGAAAATAATAAAACTGCTCCTGCTGCTGTCCGTCTTTTCCACGCTTGCTGCTGCGCAAACGGACTCTGTACCGCCTGCGCGGTTTGTATCGGGTAATATTACTCTCCATCTGAAATGGTCCGATGCGGATTATAACGATGCGGACTATCTCCTGGGATTGAACTTCCGTTACGACGTGCAAACAAAGAGCCGCGTTTCGATCAACGAAGTAACCCGGGCTGTTCGCAGCCTTATTCCCTTACTGAAGCCCGCAATCAGTCGCTGGAAGGATATGAATAAGGAATCGACGTATATGCCATACTGGCAATTCTACCAGGTGGATATCGGGCTTTATTCACCTGCAGGCGATAGCAGGGATCACCTGTTTCGCTATCTCATCGATCCGCGTAATGATAGCCTGGCGGATATCGAAAAAGCGTTTTCCATGTCCGACAGCGTGACCGGCCTGGAGTATATCTATGATATCGCTTACCTGGATCGGCTGACCGGACTTACAGAGGCGAAACGGGTGAAGCTCTATGAGCAATTGGCTGCAAAGATCTTCCAATGTGCGTCAGGCAGGGTAGCGCCGCTGCTGGCAGCCTGGGACGAGAAAGTAACACAGGATGATATCGACCAGCACAACCGCTATGGCCGGCGGGCTTATTACCTGGACTGTTTTCGCAGACTGATCAAAAAGCACATTAAAGTATCCGATCCGCAGGCGCTGGTAGCCCTGTATGCCGAACTATGCAGCGAGCTGGGCGATGAAGATGAATGGGAGATGTATGGAGTGAAGTATTAATCTTGCATGTAACCTGCTTTCTGCATGAAAAAAAGTACTGCGGCAATAATCGTAGCCGCATCGGTTTTTGTTTCCTGGCTTATAGCCAACCTGGCGGCAACCACTACCCGGCCGGAAATGCTGGTCTGATCCATTTAGCGGGCCCCCTGGTCATGGGCGCCATCAGCTTTCTTCTTTTTTTGCTGGCAGACTGGATCGAGCCGAGGGCCAGGGTATGGGTAACCATTTTTTTTTGCCTGGTGAATATTTTGATAGGTATTGGTGTCCGGTAAAAAAGAGAAAGCTACCATCCGGCAGGTTGTTTTTATAAAACAATGGGATTCCTGCTATAAAAACAATATTGGCGCTGCATGTACATGG
>JBEVLT010000179.1:0-6994 GCA_040509055.1 Chitinophagaceae bacterium | reverse complement strand
TAATATAATTATAGTAAATGCCGGCTCGCCCGGCGGCCACCCCCTGCAGTGGAAATGGTGGTATGATGTAAAGCTGCCTTCGTTGCTGAAAAAATACCGGGCCGATGTATTTCTTGCCTGCAACGGCATTGGCTCCCTGCGCAGCCGGGTGCCGCAATGCCTGCTGGTGACCGATCTTTCTTTTTTGCACGGCCCATCGTTTACCGGCCGGCTGCAACGTTTTTTTTACAGGCGTTACAGGACCCGGTCATTGCAAAGAGCTGCCGCCATAGCGGTCGTTTCCGCTTTTCTGGAAAAAGAGATAAAAGCGGCTTACGATGTAGGGCCGGGTAAAATAACCGTTATCCATAGCGCGGCGGCAGAAGAGGCCAGGCCGCTGGACGAAGAGGAAAAGGAAACCATAAGGCAGCAATATACCGGCGGGCTCAACTATTTCCTGTATACCGGCATTCTGCATCCGCACAAAAACCTGCTCAACCTGCTCCGGGCCTTTTCCGCGTTCAAAAAAAGACAGCAAAGCAACTGGAAGCTGGTAATAGCCGGCATGGAGTACTGGCCGGGCAACGGGCTTACCAGGAGCCTCCGTACGTATAAATACCGGGACGATGTGGTGCTGACCGGCTCCGTCAGTGAGCCGGAGCTGGCCAGGCTGACCGGTGCTGCCTATGCATGGGTATACCCCTCGCCGCAGGAAGGGCTGGCCATGCCGGTGCTGGATGCGATGCAGGCGGCCATACCGGCGATCATTTCCGCCGGCTCGGCCCTGGAGGAAGCTGCCGGTGATGCGGCCCTGTATGCCGATCCTTCCAATCACCAGGATATTGCTGAGCAAATGATGCGCCTCTACAAAGATGAGTCGCTCCGCCGCACGCTGATCGCGAAAGGACTGCAGCATGCCGCCCTGTACAGCCCCGGCCGTACAACGGCCCTGCTCTGGCAGGCGCTCGCGGCCTGCAGCACGGGCTCTGCCGGTGCCTGACGGCATCCTTTCATTTTACATTAATTACCTTTGCGCATTAATTCAACAGTATGGCATTATCGAGTATCGTTATAGATGTAGAGACCGATGAGAACCGGGTTCCGGCTGCCATTGCCTGGAAAGCTACGGATACCACCATCGAAAAACCGCAAAACGCCAGGGCCATGATGCTGTCTTTCTGGGACGGCGCCGACAAAACAGCGCTGCGCATCGACCTGTGGACAAAAGAAATGATGGTGGATGAAATGGCCGACTTCTTTTACCAGACCATGATGACCATGGCCGATACCTATGGCAGGGCAACCCGTCACGATGACCTTGTGGAAGAGATGAAAACCTTTGCCCGTGATTTTTATGAGAAATTCCGGCAGAAACAACTTAAAGAGAATAAAGCCTGAGCTATTTAGAATTCGAGGTTCGAAGTCCGATGGTGCGAACAGCTTTTAATTCGAAGACTTACTTCTTTCCTGAACAGCTAACATGGCTATCGGGGTTAGTAAAGCCCTTATGAAAGGAATGAATTTTCGAATAAGGATAACACCAAACCTCGAACAACAAGATTCATGAACTTCGGGGCTAAGAAGGCTCTGCTATTATCCTGAACGTAAACATCAAACAATTTTTATGAGCCTGGAGCAGAAAATAATGACCGAACTGAAGACGGCCATGCTGGCAAAGGATGAAAAGGCATTGCGCAGCCTTCGTGCCGTAAAAGCAGCTATCCTGCTGGCAAAAACATCGGAAGGCGCCGGCGGCGAGCTGAAGGAGGAAGATGAGATCAAACTGTTGCAGAAGCTGGTCAAGCAGCGGAAGGATTCGCTGGAGATCTTTCAGCAGCAGCAACGTACCGACCTGGCGCAGAAGGAGCAGGAAGAGATCGACGTGATCGAAAAGTTTTTGCCCAAACAGCTGTCGCCGGATGAGTTGAAAGACATCATCAGCCGCGTGATTGCCGATACCGGCGCCTCTTCGCCTGCCGATATGGGAAAGGTAATGGGCGCTGCTACCAAACAACTGGGCGGCCGCGCAGATGGCAAAGCCATATCAGCCGTGGTGCGGGAGCTGTTAAATAAATAACCTGTATACTTTTTATCGTCACCGGCCCGTTTGATTTTTTTGCCTGCCGCTATGCTTGATATTATTTTCCTGGTCATATTGGTGCTGGCCGTGATCAAAGGGTTTCAGCGCGGGCTGATCCTGGGCGTTTTTTCTCTGCTGGCGATCATCATCGGGCTGGCGGCTGCCATCAGGCTATCGGCTGCGGTGGCTCACCGCATCGGTTCGGCCGTCAACGTCTCCGACAGGTGGCTGCCTGTCATTTCATTCATTATTGTTTTCCTGATCGTGCTGCTGCTGATCCGCTGGGGCGCCCGCCTGCTGCAAAAAACGGTGGAAATGGCCACGCTGGGCTGGGCCAACAGGCTGGGGGGGATTGTGCTGTATGCCGTTGTTTTTACCATCGTCTACAGCATCCTTCTTTTTTATGCCGTGCAGCTCCACCTTATCAAGCCCGAAACCATCGAACGGTCTGCTACTTATGCGTTTGTACAACCCTGGGGACCGAAGGCCATCAACGGGCTGGGCAGGCTGATTCCTTTGTTCAGGGACATGTTCACCGGGCTCGAATCGTTTTTCGGCGGCGTGGCGCAGCAGCTACCCTAACCGCTCCGGTTAAGGATGGCATGCGAATGGATTTCAATATTTTATCTTTGCGGATAGCTGCCAAAGAGTTATTTTGGCGGCGATAGAATGTGCTGCAAAACGATTATTTTAGCAAAAATTACAGCGCCGGATAACCATGAATTACGAGATAAAACAGGATAATAAATTCAAGTTCATTGAAGAGGGGCAGGGAGAACCGCTGGTACTGTTGCATGGCCTGTTTGGAGCATTGAGTAATTTTGAAAGCCTGATTGAATACTTTAAGCAGTACAATAAAGTGGTGGTGCCGCTGTTGCCGCTGCTGGAGATGGACATCCTGCATACGTCGGTAGGCGGCCTGGCCAAATTCGTGCATAAATTTATAGAGACCCGCGGTTACCAGAATGTGCACCTGCTGGGCAACTCGCTCGGCGGACATGTGGGCCTGGTATATGTGCTGAAAAACCAGCCGGCCTGTATCAAATCCATCACACTGACCGGCAGTTCGGGGCTTTTCGAAAACGGCATGGGCGATTCGTATCCCAAACGAGGCGATTACGAATACATCCGGAAAAAGACAGAACTCACCTTTTACGACCCGAAAATGGCTACCACGGAACTGGTAGATGAAGTGTTTGCCATTACCAACAACCGGCTGAAGGTGATCAAGATCATTGCCCTGGCCAAAAGCGCTATCCGGAATAATCTGGGAGAGGAACTCAATCAGATACAGAAACCTACGTTATTGATATGGGGCAACAATGATACGATCACGCCGCCGTTCGTTGCCGAAGAATTTAATAAACTGATCCCCAATAGTGAGCTGCATTTTATCGACAAGTGCGGTCATGCACCCATGATGGAGGTGCCCGATGAGTTCAATGCAATCCTTCATAAATTTTTGAAAAAACTCAACGAGCCTGCAACAGTTGCGTGATAATCGGAGTCTTAGTACATAAATAAAGGAGCCGTTAATCCATGCTGACCGGAGAACTACAATCTCAGAATATCCCCTACCTGCACCTGACCGATAAGGTGTACCAGGCTCTGCAGCTGATGAATGATAACCAGGTGGCCCACCTTCCCGTGGTGGAAGGAACACGCTACATTGGCATCGTCAGCGAAGACGACCTGCTGCAGGCGGAGAACGACAATGCCGAACTGGATGAACTGAAACAATCCTTCGGCAATACAGCTGTGCGCACCACGGAGCATTTTTTAAAAGCAATACAGGTAGCAGCGGAGAACGGGCTGAGCGTGGTGCCGGTGGTAGACAACGAAAACGACATCACCGGGGCTGTGGCTTACAACGACCTGCTGCGTCATGCATCCGAATTCATGAGCCTGAACGAGCCCGGCGGCCTGATCGTACTGGAGATCGAAAGCAACCAGTATTCCTTCAACGAGATCAGCAAGCTGGTGGAGACAAATGATGCGCAAATTACCCAGCTGAATACCTCCAACGACCCTGAAACCGGCATAATGCAGGTGACCATCCGCATCAATAAGTCCGAAGTATCCGATATAGTCGCTACTTTTCAGCGGGATGAATACAACGTAAAATATTATTTCGGAGAAGAGTTATAAGCCAACGAGTTGCGAAGCAATTACGACAACCTGATGAATTATTTGAAGATCTGAAATCTGGCACACCTTTTTTAACACAGATTGGAAATTCCATTATTTTTAGATGTTTCCGGTGGGCTCCTGAATGCTGAAGGACAGAAAATATTATTGGTGGCTTCTGTTAGCGATTGCTTTCTGTCCGGCATTATCGGCACAGGAACCCGGCAGCGATGTGGCCCTGTCCGTCCTGGCCGACAGCACTTCCATTGCTGATACGTTTACCCATGGCAACGATTATTTTGTTGTTCGCGCCATTCTTATAGAAGGTAACAAGCGAACCCGCCCGGAGTTCATTCTTCGCGAACTTCCTTTCAAATCCGGTGACGGCTACCTGCTGAGCGACCTGGTAAAAAAGTTTGAAACCGGCCGGCGCCAGCTCATGAATACGGCCCTGTTTCACGAGGTCATTGTATCGCTGAAAAGATCAGAGGGCTATGAAGTGGACGTGCAGGTGCAGGTAAAAGAACGGTGGTATATCTTCCCGATTCCCTACTTCAAACCGGTAGACAGGAACCTGAACCAATGGCTGATCGAGCAAAAGGCCAGCCTGAAACGCGTGAATTACGGCATCAAGCTGATGTACAACAATGTGACCGGCCGTAACGACAAGCTGCGCTTCTGGCTGATCAGCGGGTACACGCGCCAGTTCTCCTTCAGCTACGACCGGCTGTACTTTGACAAGCAGATGAAATGGGGGTTCAATACGGGGTTCAACATGGGTAAGAACCGGGAAATGAATTACAATACCGTAGATGGAAAGCAGCTCTTTTTCAGCTCGGACGATTATATCCGTAAGTTCATGAGCGGGTATGCAGAGCTTACCTACCGCCGGGCCATCCGCACCCGGCACCGCTTCGGCTTTGCTTATACCCGCGAGGACGTGGCCGATACGGTGCTGAAGCTGAACCCCGATTACTTCCATTCCGGCCGCAGGCGGATCGAGTACCCCGAGGTCTACTACACCATGAGCTATTATGATCTCGATTATATCCCATATCCGACCAAAGGTTTTGCGGCCGAGATCAATTTGGTAAAAAAAGGCATCAACAAGGCCATGAACCTGTGGCAGCTCTCCCTGAAAGGCTCGGGCAACTGGCCGGTAAGCGAAAAGACATTTTTCAGCCTCAACGCCTTTGGCACCGTGAAGCTGCCTTTTAAACAGGCATATTACAACCGCCGCCTGCTGGGCTATTCGGATGTTTTCATCCAGGGCTATGAATACTATGTGATCGATGGGGCCGCCGGCGGCTACCTGAAGGCCGCGCTGACCCGCAAGCTGTTCAACTTCGATCTGCGTATTCCCGGCACCAAAAACCTGGCGCCGCGCCGCGTTCCTTTCAATATCTACGGAAAAATCTTTGGCAATACCGGCTATGTATACAATCCCTACCCGGGCGACCGGTTCCTGGCCAACCAGATGCTGTACTCCGCCGGCTTCGGGCTCGACATTACCACGATCTATGATTTTACCATGAAGATCGAATGGTCGTTTAACCAGATCGGTCAAAACGGGCTATTTTTACACCGGAAGAGTGTATTCTGAGCTGATCGCGTAATCATAAAATCATTTGGATGAAAGCAGCCATTTACAGCCGGGTCATGGAGGATGACCAGCGCGAAAATGTGCAGGTTTTTTTTGATGAGCTGGCCCACCGCAAGATCAGCCCCGTGGTATTCGAGCATTTCCATGAGCAGATCAGGGGCAGCATCCGGCTGCCGGAGGATACCACTACCTTTTCCCTTTCCGAACATATTAGCGGGCAGATCGAGTGTTTTGTCAGTCTTGGCGGCGACGGCACGCTGCTGGATGCCATCGCCCTGGTGCGGGATAAGAATATACCGATCATGGGCATCAACTTCGGGCGGCTGGGTTTCCTGGCCAGCATCGGGCAGGACGAGATCGGTATGGCCGTACAGGCTATTGCCAGGCGAACCTTCGTGATCGACAAGCGTACCATGATCCACCTGGATGCCGACCTGCCCCTGTTTGGCAACGTGCCATACGCGCTCAACGAGTTTTCCATACACAAGCGGGACACCGCTTCGATGATCAAGATCCACACCTACCTGAACGGCGAATTTCTGAATACGTACTGGGCGGATGGGCTGATCGTGGCTACGCCTACCGGTTCCACCGGCTACTCGCTGAGCTGCGGCGGCCCCGTGGTCTTTCCCGAATCGGGCAGCTTCGTCATCACGCCGGTGGCCCCGCACAACCTGAACATGCGGCCGATCATCGTGCCGGACGACAACGTCATTTCCTTTGAGGTGGAGAGCCGCCACGACAACATAATCTGTGCCCTGGACGCCCGCCGGGAGATGGTGGGAAAGAGCGTATCGCTGGCCGTTCGCAAGGAAAGTTTCAGTGTCAGCCTGGTGCGCCTGAGCGGCCACAGTTTCCTGCAAACGCTGCAAAACAAGCTCACCTGGGGACTGGACAAGCGAAATTATTAGCCACCCGATAAAAGAAAATAAGTATTTTTCCGTTTTATATTATCGCCCACGCTATTTTGCCCGATATGATGAAGAAATTATTTGTTGTCGTTGTTGCCGGAGTGCTGCTTTCACTATTCCCGTCCCGCAGTTTTGCCCAGCGGGAAGCCATCGTGCAGGAAGGTGAGTTCGGCATCGGGCTGGGGGCTGCTCATTATTTCGGCGATCTGAACACCCGTGCCCACCTGAACCGGCCGAAAATGGCGGCTTCGCTTTTTTTCCGCAAAAATTTCAGTAATTATATCGCCGTACGTA
>JBEVLT010000178.1:0-14115 GCA_040509055.1 Chitinophagaceae bacterium | reverse complement strand
CGGCGGCGATACCGCCAAATCCGAAGATTGCGGCAACTATAGCTACGATTAAAAAGATAACTGTCCAGCGTAACATAATTTTAGTTTTAATGGTTATAAAAAATCATAGTCCCGGCACTTGATATACCCAGTGCGTTCTTCGGGCATGATCCAGGATTGTTGCTTTTTCGTTGCTTTTTCCTTTATCGTGATCATGCTTACCTGTGTGTTCGGTTCGTCCTTCAGTCCTTTGATCACGGTTAATTTGGAAAACTCTGTGTGCTTTGTCTCGTTGATCTCTGTCTGTTGTGCGTGTGCTTTTTCTGTCATAGAGTGTTCGATTTCCTGTTTAAACATTAGAAAAATTCATGCCGCAAAAAACAAAGCAGCCTGATATGGGATAATAGCGGTAATTGGGGATTTTTTTCATCAGATAGGCGGCAATTTGGGTCATATTAGTCTTTTTAAAATGGTATAGAACTTTCTTACAGATAGCCCAAACAACTACATGCAAAAGGCCAATCCGAAAAAGCCCGTACGTAAGCCGCAACATCAACGCAAGCCGGGCATTGAAAAGAAAATGGAACCGCGACCGGTATTCGACTACCCGGAAAGAAGAGGAACCGGCAGGCTGCAGGGAAAAATAGCGTTGGTGACCGGTGGCGACAGTGGCATCGGCAGGGCCGTAGCTATCCTGTTTGCCAAGGAAGGAGCGGATATAGCTATTTCTTATCTCAGTGAGCATACCGATGCGCGGGAGACAAGGGATATCATCCAGGGCCAATACGGGCGGCAATGCCTGTTGTTGCCCGGCAGCCTGCGCAGCGAAAAGCATTGCACCAGCGTGGTGCAGAAAACGGTAAAGAAATTCGGGCGCATTGATATCCTCGTCAACAATGCGGCAGTGCATTATGAGAATAAAAGCCTGGCGGAACTGAGCACCCGCGAGATGCTGGACACTTTCGAGACCAATATATTTTCCATTATCTGGGTCACCAAGGCCTCGCTGCCTCACCTGAGAGCGGGCAGCTGTATCATCAATACTTCTTCTGTCACCGCTTACCGGGGCAGTGCAGGGCTGATGGATTATGCGGCCACCAAGGGAGCGATCGTCTCCTTTACCCGCAGCCTGTCTGCCAACCTGGTGGAAAAGGGCATCCGGGTAAACGGGGTGGCGCCCGGGCCGGTATGGACCCCGCTGATCCCTTCCACCCTGACGGCCGGGAAAACCGCCGTGCATGGCAGCGATGCGCCGATGAAGCGGTCCGGCGAACCGGCCGAGATCGCGCCCTGTTACCTTTTCCTGGCTTGCGACGATGCCGCCTACATGACCGGGCAGTTCCTGCATCCCAACGGCGGAGAGATCATTAACGGATAGCTTCTTACATTACAGTATGGATTCGCTGACACATATCGCACTGGGCGCCTGTATGGGCGAAGCCTTTGCCGGGAATAAGCTTGGCAAAAAGGCGATGCTGTGGGGAGCGCTGGCCCAGAGCGGCCCGGATATCGACTTCCTCACCGCCTTCTGGAACGATCCTGCCGGCAGCCTGCTGGCCCACCGGGGGTTTACGCATTCTTTTTTATTCTGTGCCCTGCTGACGCTGCTGCTGGCGCTGATGGCCGAGCGATGGCACCGCCCGCACAATATCAGCCTGGGAAAATGGATCCTTTTTTTCGGCGGAGCTATTTTCTTCCATGTCATCATCGATGCGTTTAATAATTACGGCGTGGGCTGGTTCGAGCCGTTCAGCCATGAGCGTATTTCTTTTAATGCGATCTATGTGGCCGATCCGTTCTTTTCCATCTGGCCCGGCATTGCCTTCGTGGCCCTGCTGGTGACGCGGAAGCGGAGTGCCAAACGAAAAAGATGGTGGCGCTTCGGCCTGGGATTGAGCTCGCTGTACCTGGCCTATTGCCTGATCAACAAAGCCAATATCGATGGGGATGCAAAGCGCCTCCTGGCAAAGGAGCAAATCCCCTATACCCGCTACTTTACCACGCCGGCGCCGCTGCAAAACTGGCTCTGGTACGTGGTAGCCGGCAGCGATAGCGGTTATTATGTGGGCTTTCGCTCCGTGTTCGACAGCAAGGATGCCATCGATTTTTACTATTTCCCGCGCAATGATTCGCTGCTGGCGCCCATCCGCCAGCGGCGGGATGTGCAGCAGCTGATCCGCTTTTCGCAGCAATTCTATACCGCGGAGCTGTGGGGCGATACCCTTATTTTCAACGACCTGCGGTTTGGCCAGATCACGGGCTGGCAAAACCCGCGGGAAAAATTTGTCTTTCACTATTACCTGCAGCACCCTGAGACCAACCGGATGGTGGTGCAGCGCGGCCGCTTTGCCAACTGGAACCGCCACTCGATGCAGACGCTGCTGAGGAGGATCAGGGGCAATTGAGCTATGTAAGACGATATTTGCCGGGTTCAGGGCATCCCAACTATAACCATTTATCATTCAAATCAGCGCTTACCTATGACTGCGATCCTTACCATCACCTTTAGTCCCTGCATCGATAAATCCACCACCGTTCCGAAGCTGGTACCGGAGAAAAAGCTGAAATGCGGCGAGCCGAAACTGGAGCCGGGTGGTGGCGGCATCAACGTGGCCCGGGCTATCTGCCAGCTGGGCGCAACCGCCACGGCCGTTTTTCCGGCAGGAGGCTATACCGGCAAAGCCTTCGTGAAACTATTGCAGGACGAACATGTGCCTGCCGTGGTGGTGGAGACGGAGCAGGAAACGCGGGAAAATATCATCGTATACGAAGAGTCGTCGGGCCGGCAATTCCGGTTTGGCATGCCGGGTACGCCGCTGGAAGAGGGGGAGTGGCAGCAACTACTGAGCAGGGTAGCGGAGGCCGATGCTGTGGATTTTATTGTTGCCAGCGGCAGCCTGCCGCCGGGTGTGCCGGCCGATGTATTTGCCCGGATAGCTGCCATGGCAAAGCGCAAAAAGGCCCGGTTGATCGTGGATACATCGGGCGAAGCGCTGAAAGAAGCCGCCCGCCAGGGCCTGTACCTGCTGAAGCCCAACCTGGGCGAACTGGCTTCGCTGGCAGGCAGGGAGCACCTGGCACCGGATGATATCGTGGCGGCAGCCCGGCAGCTGATCGAAGAGCAGGAATGCGAAGTAGTAGTGGTATCCAGGGGCGCCGACGGCGCTACGCTGGTGACAAAAGCGATCGTGGAACACATTGCACCGCCGCAGGTAGAGCAAAAAAGCACCGTTGGCGCCGGCGATAGTATGGTGGCCGGCATCGTGTTTTCGCTGGCTGCCGGCAAAGACCTGCAAACCGCGGTACGTTATGGCGTAGCCTGCGGCACGGCTGCCACCCTGAGGGCCGGTACAGAATTATGCCGGCGGGAAGATGCCGACCGTATATTTAGGGAACTGGAAATATCATAAACGAATTGACAAACATGCCCGGTAGAAAAGGAAAGAAACGAAAACGATCGGATGGCTATACGGCACAGAACCGGGTGGAACTGGTTCGCGGCGGAAAGCCTTATTTTGATTGCCTGTTGAAAATGATCGCGCAAGCCCGCCACACCATTCACCTGCAGACCTACATTTACGAAAACGACCATACCGGGCAACTGGTTGCCGACGCGCTGAAAGAGGCTGCGGCGCGGCAGGTGAAAGTGTATATGCTGGCCGATGGGTATGCTTCCAAAAAGCTGTCGCGTGCATTGACCGACGATCTCAAAGCGGCCGGGATCCACTTCCGGTTTTTCGACCCGCTGCTCAAAAGCAAACGTTTTTATTTCGGCAGGCGGCTGCACCGCAAAGTGGTTGTGGCCGATGCTACGCATGCGCTGGTGGGCGGCGTTAACATCACTGACCGGTACAATGATATGCCGGACCAGCCGGCCTGGCTCGACTTTGCGGTGTATATCGAAGGCGAAGCGGCCATGCACCTGTGCCAGCTTTGCCGCAAAAGCTGGAGCAATTACCTGGTCGACGTAAAGCCGCTGCCTTGTAAACCGGAGCCTTTGCCGGAACTGCCCGCCGGCGAAGCGGCCGATGTAAGCATGCGCAGGAACGACTGGGTTCGGAACAAAACCGAGATATCTTCTACTTATATCAACATGTTCCGCACCTCGCGCGACCATATCACCATATTGTGCAGTTATTTTTTGCCAGGCCGGGTCATCCGCCGGCAACTGGTGGCTGCTGCACGGCGCGGCGTAAAGATCCGCGTGATCACGGCCGGTATGTCCGACGTAATGTTGTCAAAGTATGCAGAGCGTTACCTGTACAACTGGCTGTTGCGGCATGATATCGAACTGTACGAATACCAGGCGAACGTGCTGCACGGGAAGATCGCCGTTTGCGATAGCCAGTGGGTCACCATCGGTTCGTACAATATCAATGATATCAGCGCCTATGCCAGCATCGAGCTGAACATGAATATCCGGAATACAGCATTTGCAGAAGAGGCGGAGCAGAAGCTGCAGCAGATCATGCAGCGGGACTGCATCCGCATCACCAAAGAGTACCAGACGCAGACGCACAATGTTTTCAAACAGTTTGGCCGCTGGTTTTCCTACGAGTTCATCCGCGCGGTGTTCTTCCTTTTTACGTTTTATTTCAAACGCGAACGGGGCAACCAGGCATAGCTTACCAGCCTGCCCTGCCCTGGTAGTAATCGAGCACCTTTGTTTTCAGCGCATAATCATACTTCGCCATGATCAGGTTGTTCGCTGCCCTGTCCAGGTTGGTCCTGGCCAGCAGGTAATCCACGGAATTGTCCACGCCTTCGTTGAAGCGGATCTCTGCTGCCCGTAGCGATTCGGTAAAGGATTGCACCTGGTCCAGCAGGATCCTGTACCGGTCAAAGGCGATGGTCATGTTCACATAAGCCCGTTCTATATTCTGCTGCAGCTGTGTCTTCGCCGTGTGCTCGATCAGCGCATAGTTTTTGGCATCGATCTGTGCCAGCCTGATGCGGTTCCGGGCCCGGAAGGAATTGAAGAGCGGGATGCTGAGGTTGAGACTGACCGAGGTAAAAATATTATTGTTCAGTTGCCTGGTATAGCCGATTTTTTCCGAGGTATAATTGTTTTGCTGGCTGATGACGGGCACCGGTGTGCCGCTGATCACCACATAGTCGCTGGTGGTAAAGGTGGTGGTGTTGACAAACACGCTCTGCATGGCTGCGCTGGAATAATTGCTGTTGGCGCTGCCGTTCAGGCTCAGCGTGGGAAACAGCTGTCCCCGTCTTGCCTTTACGGCATACTCCGCGCTCCGGGTACGCAGTGTAACCGACCGGATCAGGGCAAACTGCGACAGGGCCGTCTGGTACACCTGCGCTGGTGTGGTCTCGTACACAGCTGCAAATGCCACGGGGTCCAGCCTCTCCAGCTTCATGTTCGGGTCATAAAGAATATTCATCAGCTCGCAGAGGTTGAGCATGGCCGTGGCCACTGTATTGCGTGTATTGACCACGGCGAGCTGGTCGCCGGCCAGCTGTCCCTTCAGGTCGGACAGGTCCGATGGCCGGATGGCGCCATCGGCATTGAGCACTTCCAGCCGCTGCACCTGCTTTTGCGTCAGTTCCGCCTGGTGCTGTGCCTGCACCAGCAGGTCTTCGTTGCTCAGCGCCTGCAGGTAGGCGAGAATGATGTTGATGGTCAGGTTGTCTTTGGTCTGCTGCCAGTCCATTTTCGAGGCCTCGTATGCTAGCGTGGTTTGCTTTACGGTATGGTTGATGGAAAGTCCATTGAACAAAATAACACCGCTGCTCAGGCTGTAGTTGGCAAAGTTCACCTGTTCGTTGATATAGCTGTTGGTGAACGGGTCGATGCTGCGGCCATGGTTGATGCCATGGTTCACGGAGCCATTGAGGTCGGGCAGCCGGTCCAGCTGTGACTGCTTCCGGTTAATGTCGCTGGCCTGCATTTGCAGCCCGCTTTGCTGCACGGCCAGGCTGTTCTGAATGCCGGTCTCGATGCACTGCTTCAGGCTATAGGTATGGCCGGCAGCAGGCTGGGCATAGATGCCGGCCGGTAGCAGGAAGAAAAGAAAACTATAGAGAAAGGATCGTTTTTGCATAGCTGCTCTTTTTATCGTTCCGCCTCCTGTTCGACGCGTCCATCCAGCAGGTTGATGATCCGCGAGCCATAGGCGGCATTTTTTTCAGAGTGCGTTACCTGGATGATCGTTACGCCTTCACTGTTCAGCTGGCGAAACAGCTGCATGATCTCTTCGCCCTGTTTGGAATTGAGGTTGCCGGTGGGTTCATCGGCCAGGATCAGCTTCGGATCAGCGATCAGGGCCCGGGCAATGCCGACCAGCTGCTGCTGTCCGCCGGATAATTGATTGGGAAAAAGATCCTTTTTACCGACGATCCGGAAACGGTCGAGCATATCGGCCACCATGGCTTTGCGGGCCGATGATTTCACATCCTGGTAAAGGAGCGGGGTTTCGATGTTTTCATATACCGTCAGCTCATCGATGAGGTGATAGGCCTGGAATACAAACCCGACATACTGTTTATACAGGGCCGATTTCTGCTTGTCCTTCAGCCGGTGCACCGGCTCCTCCAGGAAAAAGTATTCTCCTTCGTTAAAGTCGTCGAGCATGCCGATCACGTTCAGCAGGGTAGACTTGCCGGACCCCGAAGGTCCCATGATCGAGATAAATTCTCCCTGCTCCACCGACAGGTTGATGTCCTTCAGCACAAAAGTTCTGCTCCCTCCTGTGTTGTACCATTTGAAAATGTTCTTTAGATCCAGTAGCATAGTTGTTCTGTTTTATTCAAATTCTTTTATTCTGTTCTCAGGCTTTTTACCGGGTTGGCCGTAGCCGCTTTGAAACATTGCACCGCGATGAGTAAAAACGCAACAAGAAAGACCGACAGGCCGACGAGCAGGTAGGAAAAAATATCCTGCTGTATGCGGTACGTATAGTTCTGCAACCATTTATCGATGATGAAGTAGGCCACCGGCCAGCCAACAAGGTTCGCGATCGTGATGGCCCAGCCATATTCTTTCAGGAACAACCGGATAATGCCCGGCGTATCGGCGCCCAGTACCTTTCGGATCGCGATCTCCCTGTTGCGGCGGATCAGTGCAAAGGCTACCACACCAAAGACACCCATCAGCACGATCAGCAGGTTGAGCCCTGTTGCCACATTGGCCGCTTTTTTCAGCTTCAGCTCGGCTGTGTAAAGCGACTGAAATTTTTCATCCATAAAAAAATACTCGAACGGTGAATAGGGCGCTGCTTCTTTCCATTTGCTTTGAATGCCGGCGATCGCCTCACTGGTATTGCCGGGCCGCAGCCGCAGGGCCAGGTAGCGGTACGAGAGGGCGTCGCGTACGTGCATAAAGGCCAGCGGTTCGATGCCTTCCTGGATATTGGAATAGTTATAATCCTTTACAATGCCTGCAATGGTGAGCGCGCCGCCGGACGGTGGCGGAAACCGCAGTTGTTGCCCGATCGCCGTACGGCTATCCAGTCCCAGCGCTTTCACCGCTGCCTCGTTCAGCACCACCTGGCCGGGAATAAAAGCTCCTGCGCCGTGATTGAAAAAGCTGCCGCTGACCAGTTGTATTTCACAGGCAGCTGCATAATCTTCGTCTACATTGATGGTAGGAATGTTCAGCGGCTGGTTGCCCTTTTCGCCGGGAGGCAACAGGGGCAGTGCGGCAGGAGGTTTGCGGTCAGGTATTTCAAAGGTTAGGGAGGCTGCTTTTACCACCGGCAGTTGCAGCAACTGTTGTTTGATGTTTTCCATCCGCTGTACGCCCGCGGTATCCCATTGCTTGGGAAAGGCCGTTACCACCAGCAACTGCTCCCTGTTGTACCCGGTATCTTTATTAAACACATGCGATACCTGGCGCGATACGCTGATGGCACCGATAAAAACAATGACGGTCAGGGAAAACTGGACCACGAGCAATGACTTGCGCAACAGGGCGCCGGACGTGGCGCTGGTCATCTTTCCTTTTACCGAATGAGCGATCCTGGCGGCGCTCAGTACAAACGCGGGGTACAGGCCCGATACTATACCCAACAGCAGGATAAAGGCGGTAAAGAAAAGAAGTTCGGGCGAGCCAGCCCTTCTGAGCGGGCTCACCGATGCATCCAGCACCTGGTTGAAGACCGGGCGCAACAGCTCATAACCGAGCAGGGAAAGTCCACCCGCGATCAGGGCCAGCAATACGGATTCGGAAAGGAACTGGAAAACCAGCTGCCTCCGGTTGCCTCCCAGCACTTTTCTTAACCCAATCTCTTTCAGCCGGTAGGGAGAAACGCCGATGCTGATATTGATGAAATTGATCACGGCCATCAGCAGGATGAACCCGCCGGTCAGGGCCAGCGTGGTGATCATTTTTTGTACGGCCCCATTGTCTGCGTTGCGGTAATAATCTCTTACCGGCACTAACTCCACTTCCAGGTTGTTGCGGATGTTTTCAGGAGCATATTTCGCCAGTACCTGCCGGAAGGGCGACTGCATATCGGCAGCGGTAACGCCTTCCTTCAATTCCAGGAACGCGATCTCGTAAACGCTGGTCCAGGGTACCGCCGGATCACCGCCGGCATAATACCGGTTGCCGGTCGTGGGTACAAACACGGTATAATCATCCTTCACCAGGCCGGTGACCGAGTTGCGCGGAAGGTCTTTCAGCACGGCGGAAACGAGGTAATCCTGTTTTTCATTGTTGACCAGGGTCTGCACGGAGATCCGCTGGTTGAGGGCATCCGTTTTTCCGAAAAGTTTTTTAGCCATGCTTTCGGTGATCACGGCCGAGTTATCGTCCCTGAACGGTTGCTGCGGGTTGCCCTGCACCAGGGTAAACCCGTACATGGAAATAAACGAGGTATCGCCGATGGCGATATTTTCCTTGTAATAATTGTTGCCGGCAGACACTACGTTCACCACAGGATTGTACCGGTAGTAATTGGCCACGAGACCGGGATATTCCTCCTTCATGGCCTTTGCCAGCGGGGCAATGGTGGTAATGTCCAGCCCCATGTTCTTCACTTTCCAGTTGCTCCTGACCAGGTAATGGTTGCCGGCATTTCTCAGCGACCTGTTTACAGCCCATTCATCCCGGATAAAGGCGGCGATGAGCAGGGTGAAGACCATGCCGGCAGACAGGCCAAGGATATTCACTACCGAATAAAAACGGCGGCTTTTGATGGTGCGCCAGGCTATTTTAAAATAGTTTTTGATCATGGGCTTGCTGTTTATTCGGTTCGCAATGATTGCACGGGATTGGCCAGTGCGGCCCGGATAGCCTGGAAGCTCACGGTAATGAACGCTACCGTCAGCGCAGCCAGGCCGGCTACGGCAAAGATCCACCAGTGAACAGGGGTCTTATAGGCAAAGTCTTCCAGCCACCGGTGCATGACCCACCAGGCCAGCGGAGTAGCGAGAAGAATGGAAACCAGGACCAGCTTCAGAAAATCTTTGGATAGCATGGAGATGATGCCGGTGATGGAAGCGCCCAGCACTTTACGTACCCCGATCTCCTTGACCCGCTGCTGTGCGGTGAACATCGCCAGGCCAAACAGGCCAAGACAGCTGATCAGGATGGCCAGGATGGTAAACGAGTTGGAGATCTTTCGCAGTGTATTCTCTTCCGTATACAGCTGCTGGATATCCTGGTCGATAAACGAATATTCGAACGGCAATCCGGGCATGGTCTTTTTCCAGGCTGCCCCGATCCGCGGCAACAGGCTGGCATATTGATCCGACCGGATATCTGCAACGACATAGCCCGGCCGCTGGCTGTAAAGGGTGATCAGCGGGTACACTTCCTCGCGCAGCGTATTGTAATTGTAATCATTGGTCACGCCCACGATCTCATACTCAGCGCGTGAGCCTTCATACTCGTTGTACAGGCGGGTGCCAATGGCCTTGTCCGGATCGATCTTCAGGGCTTTCAAGGCCATTTCATTGGTCACGACCTGGTTGTTGGTATCGGCCGGGGTAAGGTTGCGGCCGGTCAGCAACCGGATACCCATGACGGGAAAGAAATGTTCATCAGCGCGGTTCACTTTCACGTTCCGTGCATCATTCATGTTTCTCCCTGCTGTATACACCCTGAAATCATTCAGCACATTCTTCGTGGGATAATACAGGCATCCCGTTACGCCGCCGATCTCTTTCAGTTTGGCCAGCTCATGGCTGAACGCCGTGTATTGCTGCCGGGCCGGGTCTGTTTTCAGCGGGATCACGATCTTCTGGTGCGGGTCAAACCCCAGCTCCTGCGATTGCAGGTAGGTAAGCTGGCGCGAAATGACGATCACGCTGATGATCAGCACAATGGCGATCACGAACTGGAATACGACCAGGCCTTTTCTCAGCAGCCCCGAAGACGCCCGGATACGGAACGCTGATTTGAGCACCTGCACCGGGCGAAAGCCGGACAGGTAGAGTGCGGGATAAATGCCGGCCAGCAGCCCGGTAGCCAGGCCCAGCCCGAAAACGATGGCAAGCGTGCTGAAACTGGTCAGCGCGTCCATAGCAAAAGCCGTATCGGTCAATCTGTTCAGGTAAGGCAGCAACAGGGCTACCAGCGGGATGGCGAGCAATACCGCCATGAATGCAACGAGCACCGACTCGCCCAGGAACTGCACCACCAGCGCGGATCTTCCGGCGCCGACCACTTTGCGCACGCCGATCTCCCGCGCCCGCCGCATCGATCGGGCCGTCGTCAGGTTGATAAAATTGATGCAGGCGATCAGCTGGATAAAGAAAGCGATCGTCAGCAACAGGTACAGGAAGCCGGCATCCGATGTTTTATCGATCTGGTTGCCGATCCCTTTGGAGTAAAGATGGATATCTGTTACGGGCTGCAGGTACAGGTGCTTGTTCATCCCCAATTCCTTCAGGTTATCGGCCCCGTATTTCTGCAGGAAGGCCGGCAGCTTTGCCTGCAGGGCCAGGGCATCGGCATGCGGGTTCAGGCGTACGTAGGTGTAAATGAAATTCTGCCCGGCCCATTGGTTATTGCTCCGGATAAACTCGCCCAGCCCTCCGCTGTTCATGTTCATGATATAATGCGGCTGCAGGTGCGACTTGCCCCAGGTTTCATCAAATACGCCGGTGACCTTGAAGGCATGCGAATTGTCCCGGTTGCCGATCATGACCGGCTGGTTCAGTGCATTGGCTTTGCCGAATAATTTCCGGGCCACTGCCGATGACAGCACCACGGTATAAGGCTCATCCAGCGCATGAAGGGGCGAGCCTTCGGTAAACCGATAATCGAATACCTGGAAAAAGGTGGAGTCGGCCAGGTAGCCATTGGGTTCAAAAAAAGTATTGTCGCTCTCCGGCAGTCCCAGTAAATAATCGCCCTGGTCGGTAAAATACTGCACACGTGTGGCAGCCGCCACTTCGGGAAAATCCTGCTTCATCGCCATGGCGATAGGAGGGGAGGAAGAGGCCGAATTAAAGTCCTTTTCATCTCCTTTCCGTTCGATGACCGTCCGCACCCGGTACAGCGATCCTGCACCGGTATGATGGGCATCATAGCCGTATTGTTCTTTTACATAGAGCACCATGTACAGGCAGCACACAGTACCGGCGGTAAGCCCGAAAATATTGATGAAGGAAAAAGCTTTGTTCTTCAATATATTTCGCCAGGCGGTCCGGAGATAGTTTTTTATCATGGCACTGATTTATTCGGTTCGTAAACTTTTTACCGGGTTGGCTACCGCCGCTCTTATGGCCTGGTAGCTCACCGTCAGCAGCGCGATCAATACTGCGGCAGCGCCGGCGATGGCAAAGACAGACCAGCCGATGTGTACGCGGAAGGCAAAATCCTGCAGCCACCTGCTGATACCCCAGTACGACAAGGGTGTGGCGATAGCAATAGCGATACATACCAGGAGAATAAAATCTTTGGTCAGCAGCACCACGATCGACAGTACGGAAGCGCCAAACGTTTTGCGGATCCCGATTTCCCTGACACGCTGCCGGGCTGCGTAATTGACCAGCCCCCACAGGCCAAGACAGGAAATAAGGATGGCCAGCGCGGAGAATATCCTGAACAGGCTATACAGCCGGGCCTCTGTTTTATACAGGGCATCCAGCTGCTGGTCCAGGAAGCTGAATTCAAACACGCCATCGGAAAAAATGTCTTTATAGGCCGCATCTATTTTGCTGATCACAGGACCGGCACCCGCGCCTGCGCCGATCTTTATATTGGCTGTGTTGCAATAAGGAATGAACTGTGTCAGCAACATGGGTTCTATGTCTTCACGCAGCGGAGCGATATTAAAATCCCTGACCACGCCGGTGATCTCGGCCGTCCAGTCATTCATTCCTATCCAGAAGCGCTTGCCCAGGGCTGCCTCCGGCGAGGCGAAACCAAGCGTGCGGATGAGCTTTTCATTCACCACCGATTTTGCAAACCGTTGCCCGATGGGGAACGACTCAGAGATGGCCGCCGTATCAGCCGGTACAGGAAACCTGCCTGCGATGAGCTGCAGTCCGTAAAGCCGGTAAAAGTGCTCATCGCTCAGGATGATGGACACCCGCTTGCCGTCGGGGTCTTCAGCACCCTTCAGGCTCATGATGGTGCCCCAGGGCGTACCCTTATCGCCGCTTGGCGGGCTGGTGGAAAAAGACACTTCTTTTACGCCGGGTACACCGGACAGGCGGGTGGCGAACAATTCTTTTTTACCCGTCGTGCTGCCTTCGGACAGCTCGACCGTCAGGATATTTTCCTTGCTAAAGCCAAGATCTTTGTGGCGCAGGTACTCCATTTGCCGGCCGATCAGCAGCAGGGCGATGAGCAGGCACACGGAAATGCTGAATTGGATCACCACCAGTCCTTTTCGCAGCCAGGCCGATTGCGGGTTGATAGTGACAGCACCGGCCTTCAGGGTAGCGGCCGGGCGAAACCGGGCAATGAGCCATGCAGGATAAAACCCGGCCAGCAAGGCCGTCAGCAGGATGCCGGCCACCAGCACAACCAGCAGCATGGGAGCAGAAAAAATATCAAACATGATCTGCGTATCCAGCAGGCGGTTGATGGCCGGCAAGGATAATTGCACCACCAGCATGCTCAGCGTTCCGGCAAATACAGCCAGCAGCAGCGCTTCTCCGAGGAACTGCATCAGCAATTGCCGTTTGCCGGCGCCGATGGATTTGCGCACGCCTACCTCTTTGGCGCGGGTCAATGCCTGCGCAGTAGAAAGGTTGATAAAATTGATGCAGGCCAGCACCAGCACGGCAAATCCTACACTCCCGAAAAACCATAGCCAATTGGTATTGATGGCCTGTACCCATTGGCCGCCGCCTGCGTATTTGGAGTTGAAGTGCACATCGCTCAGCGGCTGCAGCTCCAGGTCGCAGCGGGAATCTTTTCCCATCCATGGCTCCTTATTCACCGTTCTGTCATAGATGCCGGTAAGGCTGGCGCGAAGGCTGTTATTGGGCTGCATGCCGGGTGGCAGCACGATAAACGTGGAGCCGCCGGACACAGAACCATAATGGGTCAGGCTGGTACCCATGTATTTTTCATCGGAGGCAAAAGAAAGCAGCAGCGCAGCCGGCAAATGGGTATTGCCGGGAAAATCACGGACCACGCCTCCTACGGTAATATCAAACTGGTTGTTGTACCGGAACACCTTTCCTACCGGGTCTTCGCTGCCATAGAATTTCCTGGCCGTAGTCTCTGTCAGCAAAGCGTGATAGGGCTTGCCCAGGGTCTCGCTGCCATTTCCTTTGATCACCTTTACATCAAATACATCCAGGAACGCGGCATCCGTCATCAGCACATGATCCTGCCTGAACCGCTTGCCGGGGTTTATTTCGACAATGTTGTTGAACGGATGATGTACCTGGGTGACCAGCTCCAGGCCTGCAATATCGCGGCGGATAGCTGCAGCCAGCGGAAACGGCGTGGAATAATGAAATTCCTTTTTCCCGAAATCGATCCATACCTGGTTGACCCGGTATGTTCGGTCTGCCTTTTCTTCATAGCTGTCAAAACTTAGTTCATGGCGGATGAATAACCCGATCAGCATACAAACCGAAATGCCCAGGGTAAGACCAAGAATATGAAAGAACGTGGTCAGTTTCTGGCGGCCAAACCGGCGAAGTGTAAAACGGAGATGGTTAAACTGCATGGGTTCTTTTTTATTATTCAGTTCGCAGGTGGCGAAA
>JBEVLT010000177.1:0-7309 GCA_040509055.1 Chitinophagaceae bacterium | reverse complement strand
TGAAGTTAGGATAGTAAGGTATACCATCTTTGAATCGTTGTTCGATGGCCAGGAACCTGCCCGATTGCAGGAAAAAGCCGATGGGATAATATTGTTTTCCATACTTTCTGCCGAGCCATTCACCCATCCGGTTACGGTCGTACCCGGCAATTGTATCCGTCCGTGCTATGTGCATATTGTGTGCCCATACAATACCTTTGCTTTGGGTGGCCGATAAAATATAAATGACGTTGGCCGCCATACAGCTGTCGCGGAACTCATTGTTTTTTTTGGGGAGCTGTCTTGTGTACAGCCGGTTTTGTTCCGCGAGCTCTTGCCAGTTGCCGGCATCGTGGCCGGGCGGCGGGGCAAAATGAATATCCATTCCGTGCAGTTGTACCTTTTCGGCATCCTGCTGTGTTGTATTATATGCGCGTATCCACTGCAGCAAATCCCTTATTTCCTTGGTATAATACATCCAGTAACCTACGTTTCGAAGCAGCGAATCAGGGTCGCCCGGGCCGCCCGCTACGTAATCATTTACAGCCAGCATGGACCAAAACGTAGTCTCCCATATAATCGTCCGGAAACCACACTGCGAAATAAGAAATTTGGTAAGCGCTACCCGCTGCTCGTAGAATTCTTTTGTGCCATGCGTGGCTTCGCCAAGTCCAACTACCTGCCTGGAAGTAAACAACGGCACAAGCGGTTTCCAGGAATTACTATCCAATGCATATCCCGGCTGAGCCTGGAGCATGCCGCTGCCCGACAGCAGCAGAAGGAGCATAAAAGTTTTCATCAAAAGCGAAAATACAGACTTCTCCTCTTTCGCTATATATAGGCCGGAGAACAAATTGGTAAGAAGAAGTGATCTGAAATTTGCACAAGCGGCGTTCCTTTCGCCACTCCCTCATTATCATCGCTGCCCGGGCTGTAGTAGTTGCTTTCTTCACCGATTGAGCAAGACGAGGAAGGCAACCTGGAGAATTTTTGTGGCCAGGGAAACAGTGAAAGGTATTCCACACGAATGTATTCGCTCTTTCGGAGCATAACTGGCTTACCTTTGACTTTATGCCGGATGAAAACGTATTTACAGAAAGCCTTTTAGCGCGATTGAAGATCAAATCGCTTAACGCCATGCAACTGGCTTCCGTGGAAGCTATTGATCGGCACGACCAGGTACTGCTCTTATCGGCCACCGGATCCGGCAAAACACTGGCTTACCTGCTGCCCTTGCTCAAATTATTGGACCCGGCGAATGCCAAAACACAAGCCGTTATCATTGTCCCCTCCCGGGAGCTGGCATTGCAGATCGAGTCGGTATTTAAAAGCATGGTGACAAGTCTGAAAGTCACTGCCTGTTATGGCGGCCATCTACGCGAAACGGAGGAAAACAACCTGAAACAGCCTCCTGCATTATTGATCGGTACGCCGGGCAGGCTGGCTGATCATATCAGGAGGGGGAGCATCACCGTAGATAGTATCGAAACATTGGTGCTGGATGAGTTCGATAAATCCCTGGAGCTGGGTTTCGTGGAAGAAATGTCGTTCATTATCGGTTCCCTGCGGTCGTTAAAGAAAAGAATATTGACATCGGCAACCAAAGCCATCGACATTCCTGCTTTCATCGGAGCAGAAGACCGGACCACGCTTGATTTTTTAAACGATAAAGACACGGATACCGGTCTCACCATTAAAACATTGCTGAGTGACGGGAAAGACAAACTGGAAACGCTTTTCCGGCTGCTTTGCCTGCTGGGCAACCGGTCGACCATTATTTTTTGCAATCACCGCGAGTCGGTAGAGCGAACCAGTAACTGGCTCAGAGAAAAGGATATTGTCAATGTGTTTTACCACGGCGCGCTGGAACAACCTGAGCGGGAGGAGGCCCTGTGTAAATTCAGGAATGGAACATCCAATGTACTGGTGACAACCGACCTGGCGGCCCGGGGGCTCGATATTCCCAATATCCGGTATATTATTCACTATCATTTGCCGGGCAGCGAAGATATCTTTACGCACAGGAATGGAAGAACTGCGCGGATGGATGCCAGCGGTACCGCTATCCTTCTGTTATCACCGGAAGAAAGTTTACCTGCCTATATCGATGAAGCCGTAGAACCGATAGCGCTCCCGGAGGAGACTGTTTTGCCGGAAAAACCGCACTGGTCCACCTTGTTTATCGCCGCAGGCAAAAAGGACAAGGTGAATAAGATCGATATTGTCGGCTTTTTATCCAACAAAGGCCGGTTGAAAAAAGATGATATCGGTTTGATCGAAGTAAAGGATTTCTTTTCTTTCGTGGCGGTGAGGAAGATAAAGGTGAGCAGCACCCTGCAATTGATCAAGGATGAGAAAATCAAGAATAAGAAAGTGAAGATCGTGGTCGCAAAATAACAAGGAACAACAGTATCGGGATCAAATAAAGAATCCGGGTAACAGCAGCACACGGCTACTATCACCCGGATTCCAGGCTACTAATTATAACTATCAGGGCGTTTCTTCCGTTCCTTCTTCGTCATCGTCGCCCAGGCTGTAATAATCATTCTCTTCATCCTCCTCACCGATAATATCCCGGTTCTCATCATCCGGGTTGGCATCTGGTACATCCAGGTCGTCGCCGGGTGTAGCTGCATCACTGGCTGCCTCATTCAGCGGATCGCCGTCCTCATCGGTATCGTCCAGTCCTTCAGCTTGTATCGATTCATCATCACCACCGTCCATATCCTGATCGCGGGGGCCCAGCAGGGCCAGGTCTTCCGCCGTTACATCGGATTCGGTGCCCATCACGATCTCCATCTCTTCTTCGTCGTCTTTGTCCTGTGCTAAAATGTCTTTTCCATCCCTGATGCCTTCCTCGTCGTCCGAAGAGATGGTGGTATCAGCCATTTCACGGGGCACGCCGGCATTGGTAATATGTTCCTGGCCGGGTATATCGGCCACATCCGGCAGCTCGATATAGCCGCCTTCCTCTTCCAGCGCATTTTTTTGCCGTGTGGCATCCGTAGAGTCTTTGGGAGTACGGCCTTCGCCGGTTATATTGGTTGCTCCGGTTTCTTCCGGGGATTCGATATCCTGTTTAGTCTTTGCCATATCCTGTTTTTTATGAGTAAGGATAAAAAACTATGCCAACAGGATGGCCGATACCACAGTCATAAGCACGGGCAAATAACCGGCGGGATGATGGGAAAAAATTACCCGTAACCCTTAGGGAACGACCATTGTCCGGGATTGCAGGGTGTGGGCGCTGAAATAGCCCAGGGCGCCGCCCTGCAGGTTGGTCACGGGATTGGACGGAGTAGCCTGCCCGCTGCCGCCGGTAGCGCTCCGGTCCAGGCTGAACCAGTATTTATATATAGCAGGGTCGATACACATCATTCCGATCGTGACCTGGTCGCCTGACCGGATATTACGTTCATCATCTTCATCGTCGGTAAAATAAAACAGCTTGTTGACGATCTGCCGTCCATCGCTGTACTCATCATTGCGGATCATGACCTGGTCTTCTTTCAGCCCGTTCACATATTGCACAAAACGATAATTATCGCCCGCCCCGGCCGGATCGTGGAATACCGCGTTGACGATCTTGCGGGTGTCGGCAAAAAGCAGTTCGTCCGTGGTAAAGATCGTGTCGAGGTTTACCTTTCGTGGCATAACGGATACTCCTGAAAAGACCAGGGTTCCGGCGCGGACGGAAAGCGTATAGGTTTTACCGCTTGTACCGGTCAGCGCCGGGGCTTCGTATATACCGGGCTGCACGGAGGACAGGGTAGTGGTGGGGCCCCCGCTTTCTGTAATGGTTACCTCAGCGCCTGCTACGCCGGTAAAACTATTGTCCTCATCAAAGTTTTTGGTCTGGCTGACCAGCACCCGGGCCGTACCGGGCTGATCGGTGATCATGGCTTCGATCACGTATTTTTTTTCTGCTTCGTTCAGGTCCAGGTCGATCACTTTCTCGCAGGAGGAGAGTGAAAACAGGCCGGCCAGTGCTGCAGCTGCTATATGAAGTTTGCGGATCATGATCAGAATTTAAAGTTGTAGGATACGGAAGGAATGTACTTGAACAAAGCATAGCGAACGGCTTCCGTTCTGCTGGGGTCGTTTTCGTTGTCGCGGAAATTGATGGTATAGGCATTTTCCCGGCCATAGGCATTGTAGAGACTGAACGTGAGCTCCGATGACCATTTTTTACGCTGCCGCAATACCCAGGTGGCGCCCAGGTCCAGGCGATGATAGGAAGGCATGCGGTAGCCATTGCGCTCGGTATAATAAAAGATAGTCCGGTTGTCGATCCGGTATTTGCCCGCCGGGAAGGTGACGGCGTCGCCGGTATAGAATACCCAGTTGGCCGATACCGTCCATTTGGCATTCAGCTGGTAAGAAGCCACGACCGCTACATCATGCGTCCGGTCCTGCCGGGCATTGTACCATCGGTCGCTGTTGATGCCATCGATCTTTTTTTCCGTTTTGGAAAGGGTATAGCTCAGCCAGCCTGTGAACCGGCCGGCTTTCTTTTTCAGCAGCCATTCGATGCCGTACGCCCGTCCCTTGCCAAAGAGCAGCTGCGATTCGATGGCGTCGCTGTTGGCAAAAATATCCGCCCCGTCGCGGTAATCGATCTGGTTTTGCATGCTCTTGTAATAAGCTTCCACGCTCAGCTCAAACCGGTTTTGAAACAGATCCTTGTAATATCCGATAGCTACCTGGTCGGATATCTCGGGCCGGATAATGTTCGTGTTGGCGATCCATTTGTCCGTTGGATTGGACGAAGTGGAGTTGGACACCAGGTGCAGGTGCTGCACGTTGCGCACGTACGATGCTTTTACAGAGGTGCGACTGTTGAAGCTATAGCTGGCGGCCAGCCGGGGTTCGGGATTTACATAGGTTTTTACGAATTCTCCTTTCCCGTAGTGCAGTGTATCCGTTACTTTCCCACTGGCGTCGATGGTATAAAAATCTCCTTCGCCCAGGATGCTGAATGCAGACAAGCGAATGCCATAGGTAACGTTGATCCGGTCCGATGCTTTCCAGGTATTGGTAGCATACAGGGCATTCTCCCAGGAATATCGCTTTTGCAGCGAAGAAGAATTGACGCTGGAGGTAAACGCAGCTTTTACTTCGCCGGGCGTGATGGTGTGATAGATGGTATTGAACCCGAACCGCACCGTGTTCCGGCTGCTTGCATACCACTGGTATTCCTGCTTCAGGTTCCAGTCCCTGATCCGCGACAGGATATCGAAATCGTCGCCGCTGCTGCGGATCGAGATCATGTAGTTGTAATTGCTGAAAATAAGCGAGGTGTTGGAAAATACTTTGCTGCTGAAAATATGGTTCCACCGCAGTGTGCCGGTGCCATTACCCCAGTTGATGCCGAAGGTTTCGCCCACACCCAGCACATCCTTGCCGAAATAGCCGGACAGGTATAGCCGGTCTTTTTCGCCCAGCTGGTAATTGAGCTTGGCATTCAGGTCGTAGAAATAAAGCGTGTTGCTGCGTACGGACGAATCTTTGGACAGTTGCAGGAACATATCGGCATAAGTGCGCCGGCCGGTGACAAGGAAGGATGATTTTCCTTTTTGCAAAGGGCCTTCCACGTTGAGCTTGGCGGAGATCAGTCCCAGCCCGCCGCTGACATTATAATCCTGGTTGTTGCCGTCATTCATCTTGATGTCGACCACGGACGAAAGCCGGCCGCCGTATTGCGCGGGCATACCGCCTTTGTATACCACCAGGTCCTTGATGGCATCGGAGTTGAAGGTGGAGAAAAAGCCCAGGAAATGCGACGCATTGTACACCGGCGCTTCATCCAGCAGGATCAGGTTCTGATCGCCGGCCCCGCCCCGGACATAAAAACCGGTATTGCCATCCCCGGCCGATTTGATGCCGGGCAGCAGCTGGATCGTTTTCAGGATATCGCGTTCGCCCAGCAACACGGGAATGTTTTTGATCTCAGCCGTAGAAAGCCGCTCCACACCCATTTGCGGATTGCTGATGCTGCGGCCTCTCGATTGGGCCGTTACGGTGACGCCTTCGAGGCTTTTCACCGCATCTTCCAGCGATACATTCAGCCGGGTATCCTTGTCGAGCGTGACGGTGATGGTCTGCGGCTGGAGGCCCACGGCGCTGAACTCCAAAGCATAGGTGCCTTTCTCCAGGGTAAGCGAGTAGAAACCGTATTCATTGCTGGCTACGCCGGTGTTGCCGGCCCGGATCGTGGCGCCGATAATCGTTTCACCTTTGGCTTTTGACTGGACCGTGCCGCTGATCGTAAAGCGGGCCTCCTGGCTGCCGGTTTTTTGGGCAGCGCAAATGAAAGCAAATAAAAAAGCGGTAACGGAAAGGATGATCTTTTGCATAGCCTGCGGATTATCGGTGGCGGTGCAAAGATATTGCGCACCCGGGGAGCGCAGCTGCCCCGCCCGGTGAAAAGTCGGAAGGATATGTTAAAGGGAGCATCCGGCCGGTAAGCGGCGGCTATGGGTTGAATGTAAAGGCATATTCGATCCTGCCGCGCAGCTGCTTTTGCTTGTCGAACAGCGCTTCTTTTGTTTTCAGCCCTTTGTCGTTGAACAAATACCGCCAGATCAGGTAATCCGGTGTGGTGGTGGACAGGGTAGTGATCTTCTGGATCATCCGGTCCTGCTCGTCGTATTCAAACATGAGGTCGGGCAGCAGTTGTTTTGCGCGTTTGTTGTACCGCACGATATCGGTCAGCCGGTTGGCTTCATCGTAATAGTAATACACCGGGTCGGTGCCGGTGCCACGCCGGTAGAGCTGCTCGTCGGCTACATTGCTGTTTTCATCGGTGGTAAACCGGTACTCGCTGCTGTCGCGGCCATTGACAATGCGCCACATTGCTGACGGCCGGCCGGATGCATTGTACAGCCACTGGTGTTCCTCGGTCTCGCTGAAATCGCTGAGCGAATCGGCCGTGACGGTTTTGATGGACACGATGTGGTCCTGCCCGTCGTACCTATAGGTAGTGCTGCTTTTGATATCGCCGGAAGAATCGGTGATGCCGGTAAGCCGGAAGCGGTTATCGAACCGGTATAGCTGGCGGCTGATCTGCCTTCCGTTACGGGTCACGATGCGCAGGGTGCCGGCATTGGCATTCACTTCCTGCCACTCGTTGAAGTCAGCGGTTTTGGCCCCCCGCTGGTCGTAGCCGGTGGCCGTTACCGTTCTTACCTTGTTACCGGCATAGGTCTTCATCCTGTCGCTGAGCGCTTTGGCATCCAGCAGATCATTATAATAATACTGACCTTGCGCGATCCCGGCGGCAAACAGCAGAACAGAAACCAGGAAAATTTTCATGCGGCGGTGTAGTTGA
>JBEVLT010000176.1:0-10614 GCA_040509055.1 Chitinophagaceae bacterium | reverse complement strand
ATCGTGGTCAGCGGAAAAGACAATACCTGCACGAACCATTGGTATACGTCGCCAAATGCCGACTGGCCCGCTTCCATCCCCAGCATACCCGGAACGATGGAACCATTTACCTGCCCGCAGATGCCATGGACTAACTGATCTTTGTGCGTTTCATATGGCACGACTACCATATCGCAGGTGGAGGTGCCGGTCACTTTTACCAGCGTATAAGGCCCGATACAGGCGCCTGCTGCCCCGGCATGCGCATCGAGGCTGCCAACGCCAATCTTCACATTGGCAGGTAATCCCAGTTTCTGCGCCCATTCCGGGGCAATGGTACCGGCACACTCATCGGCAGTAAAAGTTTCTTCGTACAGCCTGTCCCGCAGGCCGGTTAGCAACGGGTCCAGCGCCTGTAAAAAATCTTCGCCCGGCAATCCCGGAAATGTTTCGTGCCACATGGCTTTGTGTCCGGCGGCGCAGCGGCTTCGCTTCCAGGTCAGCGGATCATTATTACCGGTCAGCAGGGCCGGCATCCAGTCGCAATGTTCTGCCCAGGTAAATGCCTGGTCCCGCACCGCCTCATCCGCCCGCAGGATATGCAGCAGCTTGGCCCAAAACCATTCCGGCGAATACAATCCCCCGGAATATTTTGTATAATCTGTTTTCCAGCTATGTGCCAGTGCATTGATCTCGTCAGCTTCCTGCTGCGCCGTATGGTCTTTCCAAAGCACGAACATGGCATTGGGATTGTCGGCAAACCCGGGCAGCAGCGCCAGCGGCACTCCCTGCCTGTTGACCGGCCCGGGTGTAGACCCGGTGGTGTCTACGGAGAGGCCGGCGATCTGTCCCCGCTGTTCCGGTGTAAGCGATGCAATCGACTGCCGGATGCTTTCTTCCATCCCTTCGATATAATCCAAAGGATGCTGGCGAAACCGGCTGGTGGCCGGATCGCAGTAACGCTGCTGCTGCCAACGTTTGTAATAATGTACAGCACTGCTGATCTCCATGCCGGTGGCGGCATTGACAACGAGGGCCCGGACCGAATCGGTGCCGAAGTCCAGGCCGATCACGAGTTGGTGCTTCATAGGTGCAACGGCTTTGTTGTTCCCTGCAGGTCCACTTCGCCGCAGAAGTGAACGGTAATACCCAAACTATTCAAAGCGGCCGCCTTGATGCGGCAGGCGCGATGGGCGCCCTCTTCCGTATCGGCATACACTACATGAATATGGTTCGCCTTGTGCTGCGCCATTAACTGGTTGCGGTTGACGCCATCCAGCACGGCATGCATGATGGGCCACTGGGGCGTGGTGCCTTCCCAGCGGCGCCGGGTCTCTTCTTCCGGCAGCTCCACCACACGGCCTACACCCAGGTCGCAATGCAGCTGCTGGTCCATCACGTAAATACGGCTCCAGACGATCGGGCCCGGCCGGCTCACACCTTTCAGGCTACCGCCACCGAGACGGAAATACATGGGCGGCTGCCGGTCGCTGGCCGCTCCTTTGTAGCCATCAATAAAATGAGAGGGGGGCGCCGCCCCGGAGATCAGGAATACCCATACGAAAGCATCGATATCGTTTCCCTTGTAGTGCTGGCCCCAGCGGATATCGTGAAGGGTGTTATCGCCGTTCATACCCAGCTCGCGCCACAGGTGATAGGTTACCCAGGTATCGATGCCCGCACATTCATCCACTTCATTGAAATGCGGCAACGCCTGGCCGGCATACAGCTCGCGTCCATCTTCCGACCATACAGGTGGCCGCTCGGTATTGTTTAAAAGTCCTTCCGTAAGGTCGCTGGCCGTGGTCAGGTCTTTCAGCCCCTGCTGGTACTGGATGCCGATGGTATCGCAGCCGAATTCATCGGCGATGCGCAGGGCGGCGATATACATTTTACATTGCTCCAGGGTTTGCTCCCTTGTCAGCTCGGTCTCCGGCTGCGTTCCCCAGTTGAACTGCATACCTTTTGCCAGCAGCCATTGCAGCACAGCCTCTGCTTCTTCATCGGGTATATCCCGCAGGCGGGCAAACAAGGCCGACTGGCTCAGCCGCTCCTTGAAAATACCGGTGGCATGCAGCAGGTCATCGGGCACGATGGCATTGTACATACCCATGCAGCCTTCGTCAAATACACCCATGATCGCTTTTCTCGCTTTTACCTTTTCGCCGAAAGCGCTTCCTAGCTGTTCGTCTTCTACAGGAATTGAGGCCGGGGAAAAATTCTGTACATGCCCCAGGTCATGTGCTACCACACCGGTGTCCAGCCATTCCTGCAAACCACTGGTAAAGAAATCGTCTTCGAAGTCTTCGCTCCAGAGCGTGCTGTAGGCCACGCCGGCTTTGGTGAGCGAGCCATTCAGGTTGAGCATGCCGACCAGGCCCGGCCATTGGCCGCTCCAGTTGGCCACCGTCAGTACCGGGCCCTGGTGCGTGGTGAGCCCCGCCAGCACATGGTGCGTGTATTGCCATACGCTTTCGGCAACGATCAGCGGCACGTCCGATGGGATATTCCGGAATACTTCCATTCCCATCTTCTGCGAATCGATAAAACCATGTTGTTTCCCGGTATCAAAAGGATGTGCGCGAACCACTTTCCAGCCCAGCCGTTCGATGGCACGGGTCAGTTGTCCTTCCATTTGCTCCTGGGCAGGCCAGCAAAGCTGGTTGGCGGAGAGACGCAGGTCGCCGCTGGCAACCAGCCATATTTCTTTGGGGTTATTCATATTTATGGGTAAATGAGGGGATGATAAGATATGCAAGGGGCCGCAGGCGTTGTAATAGAATATGATATACAGAAGAGTTTTTCATATCGCTTCAGCGGTAGCTTTTTATCAAAAGCAATCGTCTTTTAAAATAAGTGATAGCAACTTAACCGGCAGGCGCCCGGAAAACAAAAGTCGCTACAAAATCTGCCCTGTTCTTGCCGCTTGTTAGCCAAAAATTATAGGATATTATCATGAGAAAATCACGGTATTCCAAAAAAGAATTACCTTTTCGCAGCCAAAAATGCTAACCGTATGAAACCACATTTTCACAAGGTCACCACGCCTCTGCAAAGCTCTTTTTCCATCCGCCACGACCGTCAGTCCAATTTCGGCCGTATCTGGCATTATCACCCGGAGCTGGAACTGCAGTACACCATCCGCGGCGAAGGCGTCCGGTTTATCGGCGACAACGTCGATAATTTTTCACCCGGCGAAGTGCTGTTGCTGGGCGAGAACCTGCCCCACACCTGGCGGTGCTCGGAAGAATACTACCAGAACAGTCCCGGCTTGTCTGCCGAGGCCATCGTGATCCAGTTCCTGCCCGATTGTTTCGGCAAGGATATCTTCAGCCTGCCCGAGGCCTACCTGGTGCCCAAGCTCTTCGAGAAGGCGCGCAAGGGAATGAATATAAAAGGGAAGGCACGGGAACAGGTAATCGGTCTCATGCACCAGGCCGTACATGCCACGCACCTCGAACGGCTGATCGTGATGCTGAACATCATCCGCGTACTGGCGGAGACCGATGAGTATACACCGATCGCTTCGGCACATGCCTTTTACAAATCCAATGAATCCGAAACCCTCCGGCTCAACAAAGTGTGCACCTACACCCTGTCCAACTATAAAAAGGAAATCTCACTGGAAGAAGTAGCAGCGATCAGCAACCTGAGCGTCACTTCTTTTTGCCGTTACTTCAAGATGATGACGAAGAAAACTTTTTTCGATTTCCTGATCGAGATCCGCATCAGCCATGCCTGTCGTATGCTGGTGGATGATAAATACCCGATCGGTGTGGTTTGCTTCGAATGCGGCTTCAACAATATCTCCAACTTCTACCGGCACTTTAAAAAGGTGACGGGTATGAAACCACTGGAGTATAAACGGAAATATTTGCAGGATATGGCGGCGTGATGTGATTTTCCACGTAATAAAACCCTGATCCTATCGCTCTTTCAGCAGGAATATCTGGAGGTAACGGCCACCGGCAGTGGAGACGTAACGGTTATAACAGAGCAGGGAACCATCACGGCTCCAGCATACTGCCCCTATGGGCCGCTCTTCATCGGGCCGGCGCGGTGTGATGCGCTGCGTGTCCCCATTTGTAATGTCGGTAATGAACACGCTGTTATCGGCCGGGTAAGCGATCCGCCGGCCATCGGGGCTCCAGTTGAACGGCCCCTGTACCGGGAACGGGTTATGCGTCAGCTGCACGATCGCACCGCCATTCGGCGACACGGCAAACAGCTGCACGATGTCCCTGCTGTCTTTTGCCAGGAAGGCGATCAGCGATCCGTCTTTCGTGGTGCGCAGCCAATGCCGCGGTCCGCTGACACCTTCACCCGTAAACGTGATCCTTCGCTGCGTGATGCCCGGCGGCACAGGTAGTCTTTGTATCCCTTCCGGCACGGATTGGCGCAGTACTGCCTGCAGGATGGTATCGGGAATATCGGCTACAAATATCTCGGTCTTCACCCGGCCTTCATTGTCCCGCACATTGCCCTGGAAGGCAATAGCACGATGCTGGCGGCTGCCATCGGTCCGCTGGTAGCCGTTCTCCCCGATCCAGCATTCGTCGAAGGCTTTGTCGATCTCATCAGTGCCGGCGGCAGGATGTTCCGTTACGACAGCTACGGGCAGGGCCACCATTTCACCATCATTGTTCTCAGGCCCATTCGTTTTATCCACGATCACTTTTGGGCCCGGCACCAGTATGCCGACCGTACGAAGATCGTGAATGCCGGCATCGCTGCGGGCTGCCTGTTCGATCACATAATCGTTGTATGTAAAGCTGATCCATTGCCCGTCGCCGCTCCAGGTATGCGCATGCGTGCCACCCCGCAACGCGCCGGGAGTATAGGGGGGCGTAATGTCGCGGGCATCCAGGAACAGGGGTATAAGGGGTCGCTCCATATCTATGGCTACTCCGGTACGGCGGGTAAAGCTATAGGGATTATCTTTCGCAGCATTCCGGATGCCATGCAGGAACAGGACACGATTGGCTGCCGGCGAGAACGTAGCGGCCCCGGCACCTGGCCCGTAGACGGTTTGGTTGTCTGTACGGTACAGGATCTTTATTTCCCCGGTAATGCTGTGTACGGCTGCGATGGTCCCGTTGGAAGCCAGCTGCGTATCATCATTACGGTTATCGTATACGATCCATTGATCATCGGGCGAAAAGCACTGCGTGGTATTCAGGCAATGCCCTCCGGCAGCATGGGTCAATTGGATTTCCTGGTATGACATGGGTTGCCTGGATATAAATATAAACAGTAAAAGGAATAGGCCGGAAGCCGGCCAGCGCCAGCCATCCGGTTTCCCGTTTCGTGCACCATCTTTTTTCATACCGGTAAAATCGACCTGTTCGCGTTTGCCGGCTCAGGCAATCAGTTGCCGGCGAAGCCCGAGGCTGCCTTGCAAGGCCTGGTAGCTTTCAAACAGCCGGTCAACGTCCTGTTTCGCTTGTTCTGAAAAAATATTGCCCTGCCGGCGGGTGGTCAGTCCCAGGGGCACGCCTCTTTTCTGTAAGAAATACTTGGCAGCCACAGGGTATACCTCGTGCATCACATCCATGTTGCGGGTAAGGAACTGCTGCGCCAGCTGCACTTCTTCCTGAAGGCTGGGATTATCAAAATTGTCGCAAAGCCAGCTGATCAGTTCAGGAATATAATTGCCCTGTATGCACGACAGGCCGGCGGCGCCTGCCTGCAGCGAAGCCACGGCATTGACCATATAGGCATCGTACAGCTCGAACGGGTAAGCGCTGGTGGCAGCCAGCTTGGCTTTTATGGCGTCGATACTCAGGCTTGTATCCTTGTGATACACTACGCGTCCCGTTGATACGAATTGCTGCAGCTGTTCCGCTTTCAATACCCGTTTATACGGCACCGGGCATTCATAAAACCCGAGCGGGATATCGCCGGTGTTGTCAAGCAACTGATGGACCCGCTCCTCCAGCAATGAATCGGATTCTTCTTCCCGGGCCAGGATGCTGCTGATGACGATAACGGCCGAGGCGCCTGTTTCATAAATACGTTTGACAAAATCGGCCTGTTCCCTGCCGTCAGCAGAGAAGGTGCCGGTGCTGAATACCGGCACGGCTCCAGCGGCGGCTTTCACCACATGAGCGGTAATATCCAGTCGTTCGCGGCTGCTCAGCTCATACATCTCGCTGGACAGGCAGTTGGCGAAAAGGCCTCCGGCGCCGGCCTCGATATAATAAGCCGTCAATGCCGACAGGCCATCGTAATCGATAGAACCGTCTTCATGAAACGGCGTGAGCATGACGGGTATGAATTTCTTTGAAGTTGACATGATTGATTTTTTGTACGTTGACATAGTGCAGGATTACAAAGGATTGCTCTTTTCGGCCGCTGATCTTTTCTTTTTCCGGCTGCTGAGAATGGTGCCGGCCAGGAAAATAGCCAGGGTACCTACCACGATGGTCATATTGGTATGAAATGGATTGCGGAAAGCCGCGTATTCACCACCGAGCCGTGGTGAAAAGGTGAGCCAGATGATCACCAGCACACCGATGATGGCGGCCAGCAGCGCCTGGGCATTACCGGCCCTCTTGCTCACCATGCCCAGCAGGAAAATACCAAGCATGCCGGCGGCAAAGATGCCCGACAGCTCCCACCACATATCCAGGATGCTTTTTGCACCGATCATGGCAATGCCGGTGCCCATGCCTGCCAGCCCGAATACCACGGTACCGATATAGAGCACCCGCATCCGCTGTGGGTCGGTGGCACGCCGGTTGAAATAGCGGTTGTAAATATCTTCTGTAAACACGGTAGCCGACGCATTCATACCAGAGCTGATGGTACTCATGGCTGCAGAAAGAATGGCGGAAACGATCAGCCCTACCAGGCCCACCGGTATTTTGTTGACCATGAAATGCGGCATCACCTTGTCGCCGTAATCGGCAGGCCGCAGCTGCGCCGCCAGCTGTGCCACCTGGTCGGCAGCCGCCCCCACAGGAAGCCGTTCCCGGGCAGCCTGTTCTTTTACCATGGTAAGCAGCTCCGGGTTTACCTGGTAGTAGGCGTACAGGCAGCTGCCGATGATAAAAAACAACAGCGAAGCCGGCAGGTAGAGCCATACACACATCCAGATGGAACGGGACGCCGCCCTGGCGGAAGTAGCCGCATGATAGCGCTGCACATAGTTCTGGTCCATGCCGAAATTGTTGAGGTTGATAAAAAAACCATACAACAAAATGACCCAGAAAGTGGAAGTGGTAAGATCGGGCGCAAAGCTGCCGAGGCTGAACTTATGGTCCTGGTTGCCAATTTCAACGATCCTGTCCACGCCGCCAGGCATTTCTCTTACAACGAGATAGATGATGAGCAAAGCGCCGAGGGTTTTGATGATCGCCTGCACCACTTCCGTCCAGATCACCGCCTCGATACCGCCCAGCACCGTGTATACGATGATGCAGACGCCCATCACGATCATGATCATGGCCATGGACAGGCCGGTAAGCGCCTGCAGGCTAAGGGCAATCCCGAAAAAAATGGAACCCATACGCGCCAGCTGGGTCAGCAGGAAGCAGGCCACAGCATAGGTGCGGGCCCAGGGACCAAAGCGGTGCTCGAGGTGTGTATAGGCCGAGACTTCGCCCGTACGGCGGTAAAAAGGAACGAAATATTTTGCTGCCACCCAGGCGGCCAGGGGCATGGAAAGACCGAATACAAACGCATTCCAGTTGCCACCAAATGCCTTACCAGGCACACCGAGAAAGGTATTGCTGCTGAGAAAAGTGGCGTAAATAGACAGGCCGATCGCCCAGGCCGGAATCCGCCCGCCTGCTTTTGTAAACTGATCGGCCCCTTTGTTCCTGCGGGAAAACCACACACCTACCAGTACCATCCCGATCAGGTAGATGGCGATAATGACAAGATCGAAAACAGGCAAACTCTTCATCGTATGAGGGGCGGCCGTGTTTCTGGATGATCTTTTCTGCAGTTCAGTACGGCTCTTTGCAAATGTAGCAGGCGCTCAAAGGAGGTTTCTGTCGGATTTTAACCAATTATTGTACAATGCTATCATACGCATTTACCTATCCCGGGCTCCCAGCCTTAGACCGCCCTGCTCCCCGCCAACGATTCCGCATAGGTGCTTATCATCCACAAGATGCTTGCGGTATGATATTTACAGCCCTTTCGATCATCAATTTAAATCCATGATAAGACAATTGACAACCAAGAAAGAAGCGGCAGCTTATCAACGAAATTTCACGCCTGACCGAAGACGGCCTGATCTATGAAGCCGGCAAAGGAAAAAAATTGCTGCAGCGGCTTCAGAAAAAGCTTGATAAAAACAAAACCGGGATCAGGAATGGCTGAGCTTTATGGGATAAGGAAGTTTCAGAAATGATCTCTGTACATCAGGGTATCGCCCGGCAGCAGGTCTTTATTGGCAAGCGGCTGGTGATAAATGGAATGCCGTACATAACGCCGGGTGATAAAATAAGAAAGCGCTGCCACGATCATGAGGGGCACAAACAGGATATAGCCACCCGTGATCTCCGCCATCAGGAAAATAGCGGTAAGCGGAGCATGCAATACGCCCGCCATCACCCCGGCCATCGCCGCAATTATGAAATTTGGCGTATTCAATGGGAAGATGCCGGTAAGGTTGATCACAAATGCAAATAAAAATCCGGTTAGCCCTCCAATGATCATCGAGGGGGCGAAGATACCGCCATTGCCGCCAGCCCCGGTTGTAAGCGTAGCAGTGATGGCTTTCACCAGGATCAGCAGGATACAGGCAAGAATGATTGCCGTATTGCGTGGCATCCCGGAAAACATCGAATGCGAAACAAGCACATCGTAGTTCCCATGCAGCAGGGCCGTGATGGCATGATAGCCCTCACCATACAATACCGGCAGCACGAAAACAAGCACACATAAGGGGATACCCCCCATCAGCCACGTTTTCCAGGTAAACCCTCTTTTGTGAAAAAAGCGCTCTGCTTTATTGACAATGGCCGAGACATAAATGGAAATAAAACCGCAGCACACTCCCAATACAATATAAAAGGGAATGGCCCTGATATTCCACCCGGTAAAAACAAAGAAGAAGAACTTCTCAGGATATAACAATTGCGACACAACAGTGGCCGTAGCAGTAGAAATCAGCAGGGGAATAAAAAAAGGGATATTGAAGCCAAGTAATAAAACCTCCAGGGTAAAAACAATTCCGGCAATAGGGCTATTGAAAATAGCAGCAATGCCGCCTGCGGCTCCGCAGGCAAGCAGCAGGACCGTATCTTTTGATGGCAGACGCAGGTCCTGTGCAGTATTTGATCCCACTGCGGCACCGGTTGCCACAATAGGTGCTTCCAGGCCCACAGAGCCCCCGGTAGCAACCGTTATGGAACTTGTAAAAATATGCCCCAGCAGGTGTCGCTTGGGAATACGTCCCTCACCCCGGACTACACTTTCCGTGATGAAACCAACACCTCTTTGTAACCGGCCTTTGAAAATATACTTCAGGATGAGCAATGAAACTCCGGTACCGATCAGCGGGAAAATAGCTGTAAGCCAGCTGCTTCCCATTGCATCATTGATGCTTCCCGCCCTTCGCTCAAAAAACTGGACAGTCAGCTTGAGTAGTACTGCAGCAAGCGCCGATAGCAACCCGATAATAAAACTCACGACGATCAGGAAGTTACGATGCCCGATATACTGTCTCCGCAAGGCATGAAACCTGATCAACAACCGTCGCCGGTACCAATAAAACTTCATAAACAAAATTACACTTAATGACTTCCGCCCGCAAAACTAATACAGCCTGACGTACTGTGGCTTTGCTGACCCTGCTGCTTGTTACCGAATCCGTAACTGATTTAATTTATCATTGACGAATATGATCAGAGCAGGCAGCTTATCGCCTGAGGTAGGGTTTGCAGCAGGCTGATCTTCTGCCGGCCGGATGAGGCCGGAAGAATGTCCAATGTGGGTTCGAGCCGGAGCAGTACGTGGGCAAGCAATTGCCGGTCATCGGCAAGGAGCATCAAGGCGGGGAGCATCACGCATATCGTGATGCAAAGGTGATCACCGGCCGCTAAAAATTTAATCAGCGTACCAATCATCTATGCAATAAAAAAAGGCTGTCTCTTGCGGGACAGCCTCCTGATAATATGTTAACGCAGCCGGTCTACTGTTGCGTGGCCGTGACCTGGCCGCGCACTTCCCCATTCGGGTTACCGGTGGTACTATATGAATAATACCATTTTCCCCTGGTCAGCTGGGTCTCCTCGTCTGATGTCAGCGTCATCGTGCCGGAGTAATTACCGGCACCGGTCAGGCCTGAACCCAGGGTCCAGGGATTGCCGGTGGGTGTACCGCTCGTTCCGGAATTGCCATTGTAAAACCGTGCAGAAGTGGGCGCACTGCTCAGGTTGCTCCAGCTGGTGGTATAGGTCAGCATACGGTTATTGGGATCATAGGTACCGGTAATGGTACCCGTTCCATTGCCGATTACAGCCGGCACTACCTGGCTGCCGCTGGCATTGCCGCTGATGGTATATACACGCTCGTCATCATTGTCTTTGTCGCAGCCGGTAATACCGAGCGCCATTACACTAAAAAAAGCCATCCCGGCCACTGCCAGGGTTTTCCTTCCGGAAAAGAATTTCATTCTCA
>JBEVLT010000175.1:0-4778 GCA_040509055.1 Chitinophagaceae bacterium | reverse complement strand
AGCCGGGTTTATTCGATGAAGACAACCAGCTTTGCCGAAGGGCTGAAGTTTTTCAGGAGCTTATTGAAAAAGAACTCTGGTTCCAGCAATACATTTTTCATCTGGATGCCCGGTATGGTAAATTTAAACGTGGTCGGATTAAACCAGTCGCCTTTGCGGCTGACCAGGTAGCTGAATGAAAAATTTTCGTTGAACTCTATGGGCGTATCCTTTCCGAATGAAATTTTGGAATTGTTGCAAAACTTCAGGGTGATAAAATCGTTCCGCTCCGTCACCAGCTTATCGTTCGCATCCCGGCGGAAAAAGAAATAGGGTTCCCAGAACAGGCGCATGGCATATTTGCCGCTTTTCGTATGGTTGTAATAATATTCCAGTCCGGCGCCGGCGGAGGGCGCCCAGGCTCCTCTTACATACTGGATGCCTACCTGCACATAAGGCTGCAACCCGTGTACCTTGTAGAAACCAAAATGCTTCAGGTTATACGGCGATATTCTTTTTTGCTGCTGCACATTGTACAGGGCATAGTAGGAAGCATTGATCCTTTTTTTCGCCGGCCGGTCAATATGGGGGTTTATATCTGTCATCAGCAGCGACAGCGCTGACTGCAGGATGCCCGGGCCCAGCCGGGGCAGGTCGGACACATTATTGATCATCAGCGTGACCACGTAAGGCGACCGGAAAAAAAGTTGCGATTGCATCAGTTGCGGCAAGGGTACTATGCCTTTGTACCGGATGGTGTCCTGGTCTACTTTCATCTGTACCAGCTCATCGTCTTTGTAGCTGAAATAGGTGCCGGCCGGCGTATGCTGTTTGATCCGGATCTTGGTATCATTGGCAGTGGTTACGTAGTCTACGCGCCGCACATTGAGGGGATCGGCCAGGCTATCGCGCAGCGGCTGCAGGTCCTCCCATATTTTCCTGAACAGTGAGTCCAGGTTGGGCAGGCTGCGCAGATCGTCGATATTATATACTTCAATCATCATCCGGTTATTGTTGGGCAGGATGAAATCGAATTTCGACCGGAGCATGCCGGGAGCCGGGTTATCGAAAATAGATTGCGAGGCGGGTCTTGGGTTGGGAAACTGCTGGATCTGGGCAGGCAAATCCCTTACCAGTGCTGCTGACAGCAGCAGGATCAACATCTTTTTCATTCGTTGTAATTTGGTTGGTGAGAAAGCGGTGGTAGTATTTAGTTGCGTGAAGCGGAAAGCATCCTGTTTTTATTTTTTCCGGGCCAGAAGGACGGACCGGCTGATCTGTCTTCCGGGTCGTCTGCCAGGAGCGGGGTCTGCCGGTCTTTTTGTGCGGCATATGCGGGCGGCGGCGGTGCATTCCACTCGTTCATGTGCACGATCTTTAGTTTCTTTTGCCGGGACGGCTCCCCGCCGGCTGCAGGCGTAATGACCGGCACGGGGGCATCGGCCAGTACCAGGCTGGTATCGCGGACCGGCAGGCCGGGAGAAGCCAGGTTGCTGCCAGCCGTATCGGCCGCTGCGGTTGCCCGGTAGGGCCCTGTTTTAAGAGGAAGGGGCGCCGCTGCAATATCCCGGGGCAGCGCGGCTTTTTTTTCATTCGTAGTGCGGGTGTCATCCGCTACAGGAGTGCCGGAACCAGTTTTTGTAACCCGGGAGGCGGGTAGGTCAGCATGCGGGCGCCCGGTCTGCCAAAGCAGGAAGCTGCCGGCAAGAAGGACGAGAATGGCGGCTGCCCGCAGCAAATAGACATTGCGCCGCGAAGGGCGGGGTTGCAGCCGGGTCTGTAGTTTTTCCCAAAGCTGTTCGTCAGCATGGGTGACATCCCCGCCGGTGCTTTCCCAGGCAAGCAGGTTGTCTTTCCAACCGTTATTTTGTTTTTCGCTGCTCATAGAAAGTATCTTGTTGTAACAGGTTTTTTTGCAATAGTTTCCGCGCTTTATTGAGTTGCGATTTGGATGTTCCCTCCGAGATGCCCAGTATACGGGCTATTTCCCGGTGCTCCCAGCCTTCCACCGCATGCAGGTTGAAAACGGTGCGGTACCCGGCCGGCAGCTCCAGGATCAGGCGGAAAATGTCTGCCGCGGCCAGCTTGTCCAGCGCCTGTTCGGGCAGGCTGGTCTCTTCAGCCAGGGTATCGCTGACCAGGGTAAACCCGGGTTTTTTGCGGAGAAACATGAGGCACTCGTTTACCATGATCTTTTTGATCCAGCCGGCCAGCGCCGCTTCTCCCCTGTACTGGAAGTCGTCCAGCGACCGGAAAAACTTGTAAAAACCGTTCAGCATCAGCTCTTCAGCGTCCTGTACATCCTTCACGTAGCGGCGGCAAACCAGCAACATGCCTGCTGCAAATGCATCGTACAGGCATTTTTGCGCTGCCGTGCTGCCTTGTTTAGCCTCTTTTACCAGTTGTAGCAGGTTCATACAGTTAGTATCCGATAAACATTTATCCTAATAAATGCGGGTAGCTTGGGATGGGTTGCCCGGGGTTGCAAAAATCGGCTGAAAGCGGCCTGAAACAAGCATTTACGGCCTTTTTCCGGCCCCGGAAAATTCCCGATTCATATCGGCAAATACCATATTTTTGCCATCCGTTTTTTAAATCGTAGAAATATTTATGTCAGTTATTCAGCAGATCCAGGAGAAGTACGCAAAACTGATGGCCATTATCATCGCCGTCGCCCTGATCATTTTCGTTGTTATGCTTGCCTTTGAGAACGGTGGTAGTTTGTTTCGCGGAGGCGGCGCCAATGTTGTCGGTAAAGTAAACGGAAAGGAGATTTCTTATACCGAATTCAATACCAGGGTAACCCAGCAGGAAGAGTTCATGAAGACGCGTGGCTATGGTACCGGCGATGCCGTTCGCTACCAGGCTATCGCGGAAACCTGGAACCAGGAGCTGAGCCGCCTGCTCATCCAGTCGGAAGCAGACAAGCTGGGCATGCAGATCAGCAAAAAAGAGGTAGGCGACATCCTGTATGGCGACAACCCTCCGAATGACCTGCGCCAGGGCTTTACCGACCCCAACACAGGCGTGTATAATGCCGCTGCCGCCAAGAGCCGGCTGGAAGAGATACTGAGGGGCCGCGACAACCAGGCCAAAGCGCAGCTGAACGCCTATATCCTGCAGCTCGAGTTTGCAAGGCTGAGCGAGAAGTACAACAGCCTGCTGAATAGCAGCGTGAACTTTCCCAAATGGATGATTGAAAAGGATAACGCCAACAACAGCCAGCTGGCAAAGGTGTCCTATGTCATGGAGCCGTATACCAGCATTCCCGACAGTGCGGTGAAGGTGACCAACGAGGATATCCAGGATTATATAGACAAACACAAAAGAGATTTCAAGCAGGAAGAAAGCAGGGGCTTCTCTTACGTGGCCTTCAGCGCCCTGCCTACCGCAACAGATTCTGCTGCTGCTCTCAGCGCGATCACACGGTTAAAGCCTGAGTTCGATACGACGGCTGCTGTGCCGGAGTTTGTGGCCCACTACGCAAGTGAAATTCCTTATTCGGAAATATATGTTCCGAAAAGCCAGATGCAGACCGCCAACCAGCAAATCGGTTTGACGGTTAAGGACACTATTTTTTCACTGGCGCCCAAAGCGGTATTCGGTCCTTATCTCGATGGCGGTAATTATGTACTTGCCAAGCTTATGAATGTGAAAACCCTGCCGGACAGTGTCAAATGCCGGCATATCCTGATCGGGACAGTAAACCCGCAGACGAACGAGCCTGTTATGGATGATTCGGTTGCGCATAAGCTGGCAGACAGTATTGCACTCGCTATCCGCAACGGAGCTTCATTCGATTCTTTACAGAAGTACTCTACTGATGAAGTGTCAAAAAGAGACAATGGCGTAATGACGTTTTCATCCGTACAAATCCAGGAAGAGAACTTTGCCAAAGAATTCGGCCAGTTCATTTTGTTTGACGGCCAACCCGGAGATAAAAAAGTAGTAAAGACATCATTCGGATGGCACTACATTGAAATACTCAACTTTATCAAGCCCGAACCACACTACCAGGTGGCTTACCTGGCCAAACCCATTGAGGCAAGCGATGAGACCGAATCAATGGCTACCAACGCGGCCACCCAGTTTGCCAACAGCAGCCGCGACCTGAAATCGTTTGACGCCAATGCTGAAAAGCTGAAGACAAAAGGTATCAATAAAGTGGTCGTACCGGGTATTGCACCTACCGGCTACCAGATACAGGGCCTTGGCATATCGAGGCCGTTCGTTAAAGAAATTTACGAGGCAGACAAAGGAGAAGTGCTGCAGCCGCAACGTATAGGAGAGAATTGGGTAGTGGCCGTGGTAACGGACATCAACAAGAAAGGCACCATGTCGGTGGGCATGGCAAGACGGATCGTAGAACCGCTGCTGATCAACGATAAAAAAGCGGAACTGATCAGGAAAAAACTGGGAGCTGCCACCACGCTGGAAGCAGCTGCTACCGCATGGGGCGGCAAGCAGATCGCTACCGTTGACAGCCTGCGCTTTGACACCCGCGCATCGGCACTGGGTTACGAACCCAAAATTGTCGGAGCGGCCTTCAACCCCGCCAACAAAGGCAAAGTGGTTCCCGGCATCGGTGGTACCAACGGGGTATACGTGCTGCGCGTGGACAATGTAACGGCTACCCCGCTCGTGAATGCAAACGTGGCCGATCAGCGCAAGCAGCGGATGCAGGAATACCAGATGCAGGTGCAGCAGATGATGATGCAGGGCATGGACCCCAGCGCTATCAACCTCAACGGCCTCCGGGAAGCGGCAGACATCAAAGATTACCGAAGCAAAGTATATTG
>JBEVLT010000174.1:0-13637 GCA_040509055.1 Chitinophagaceae bacterium | reverse complement strand
ATAGCCTATACGCAGACCGACCAATGAAGTAGAAGAACCGTCTTTGTGACCGCTTTGGTAACGGGCACCCAGCTCGATCGCATCGTTGATCACATAACCGACACCTGCTGCCCAGGTGAAAGCACCGTCAGAGCTGCTGGCTGAAATACCACCAGACTTAACCTTGGCGCCATAGATACCGTAACCAACCTGCGGCTCTACATAGAAACCGCTGAAGTTGTGGCGGTAACCTGCCAGCAGCGGGATGATGTTGTAGGTAATCTTATCGGAGCTGGTAGAACCCTTTGCTTCGTAAGTAGTGTACCCGCTGGTGAACGTGATCTGGCCGGCAGTGCCGATGCCGAACAAGCCTTTGGCATATCCGCCGAAACCTGTTTTGAACGCATCGAAATCACCGGTAGGGATGCCTACTTCAGCGCCAATACCAATCTTGGTAGTACCTTGCTGGCCATAGCTAACAAGGCCAATCACACCTGCACAAATTGCTAAAAAAACTTTTTTCATAAAGTGGTTGTTTTATGGTTTAAACTAAAAATTGAACCCGGGGACAAACATAAGTATCCTCCTGTGACTAAAAAATATCCGATTCTTAAAGTTTTTATAAAGGAGTTACTGTATTAACAATGCAAATCTACTCTTGTTCAAAAAGCTATAAAAAAGTTCGTGTACGAACTGTTGATTATACCGGTTGAATTGGGCACAAGGTAACAACTACGCTTAAACACGTTATTGATCCTTGTCAGCAATCAGCCTGATCACTGACAGCTTGTAATTCAATCTATTGCTCCTGCATAAAAGGATAACCGTAGTCCACAGGCGGATTAAACGTTTCCTTAATGGTACGGGCACTGAGCCAGCGATACAGGTTGAGAATGGATCCTGCTTTATCATTTGTGCCGCTTGCCCTGGCGCCGCCGAAAGGCTGCTGTCCGACCACGGCGCCGGTGGGCTTATCGTTGATGTAAAAATTACCGGCTGCATTCCGTAACCTGTTGGTGGCCAGTTCCACCGCAGCCCTGTCCTGTGCGATCACCGAGCCGGTCAACGCATAAGGAGAAGTGGTATCAACAAGTTCCAATGTTTTTTCAAACTCATCGGCCGCGTATACATATACGGTCAGCACCGGTCCGAATATTTCTTCGCACATCGTCACCGATTTCGGATTGGTGGTGCCGATCACGGTCGGCTGCACAAAATAACCGCTGGTCTTGTCGCAGCTACCCCCTGCCCATATTTCCGTCTCCGGACCTTTTCCTGCCTCTTCTATATAGGCCTGTATCTTATCAAAACTTTTTTCATCGATCACCGCGTTGATAAAGTTGGTGAAATCTTCCACGGTGCCCATCTTAAAGCTATTGATCCCATCGGCCAATTTCTTTTTTACTTCTTCTGCAATATTGGAAGGAATATAAGCCCGCGAAGCTGCAGAGCATTTTTGTCCCTGGAATTCGAAGGCGCCGCGCAGCAATGCCGTAGCCACTACAGCGGGATCGGCGCTCCGATGAGCGATCACAAAATCTTTCCCCCCTGTTTCGCCGACAATGCGCGGGTATGATTTATACATCGCCATATTCTTGCCGATGGTCTCCCACATGTTGTTGAACACACCGGTGGAGCCGGTAAAGTGTACCCCTGCAAAATCGGTATGATTGAAACACACTTTCCCGATCGTAGGCCCGTCTACATAGATCAGGTTGATGACGCCATCCGGCAGACCGGCTTCTTTCAGGATGCGCATGAACATCTGTGCAGAATAAACCTGCGTGTTGGCCGGCTTCCACACCACTACGTTGCCGCACAGCGCAGCAGAAGCGGGCAGGTTGCCGCCGATCGCCGTAAAGTTGAACGGCGTTACGGCCAGCACAAACCCTTCCAGCGGGCGGTATTCCATCCGGTTGTGCATGCCCGGGCTGCTGATAGGCTGCTGTTTGTATATTTCGCTCAGGAAGTGTACGTTAAAGCGCAGGAAATCGATCAGCTCGCAGGCAGAATCGATCTCGGCCTGGAAGGCATTCTTGCTCTGCCCCAGCATGGTCGTGCCGTTCATGTACGGCCGGTATTTGGTAGCAATAAGATCGGCGGCCCTTAAAAAGATATTGGCCCGGTTCTCCCAGCTCATGCCGGCCCAGCTTTCCCTGGCGGCCAGCGCCGCCTGGATGGCCTGGTGCACATGCTGCTCCTCACCGGCATGAAAATAACCGAGTGTATGCGCGGTCTCGTGTGGCGGATGAATGGCGATCTTTTTGCCGGTGCGCACTTCTGCTGCACCGATATACATAGGTATATCAGCTTCTTCCTTCTTCAGGATGGCCAGCACTTCTTTCAGCCGTTTCTTTTCCGGGCTGCCCGGTCCGTAATTCAATACCGGCTCATTGGCCGGCATCGGGTAAGAAAAGGTTCCGATGCTCATATGTTGAACGCTTGTTATAATTAAAAATACAGGGGGATTAACTCTCCGCTTCTTTCTCGCTCATCAGGTAGGCCTTGATAAACCCATCCAGTTCCCCATCCATTACCGGCTGTATATTGCCGGTTTCGAAATCGGTACGGTGGTCCTTGATCATTTTATAGGGGTGAAAAACATAGCTGCGTATCTGGCTGCCCCATTCTATTTTTTTCTTGGTCGAGTTGGTCGCATCTTTTATCGCCTGGCGCCTGCGCAATTCTTCTTCGTAGAGGCGGCTCTTCAGCATCTGCATCGCAAGTTCCCTGTTGCCCAGCTGGCTCCTGTCCTGCTGGCACACCACCACGATGCCGGTGGGAATATGCGTCAGCTGCACTTTTGTTTCCACCTTATTCACATTCTGCCCGCCGGCGCCACCACTTCGTGATGTTTCCATTTTCACATCGGCAGGATTTATTTCGATATGGATGGTATCGTCTACCAGCGGGTACACGAATACCGATACAAACGAAGTATGCCGCCTTGCATTGCTGTCGAACGGTGAAATACGCACCAGCCGGTGCACCCCGCTTTCTGCTTTGAGGAAGCCATACGCAAACGGGCCCTCGAATTGTAAGGTAGCCGTTTTAATACCGGCTCCGTCACCCCATTGCCAGTCCATCTCGGTCACCTTCCAGCCCTGCTTTTCGCCATACATGCGGTACATACGGGCCAGCATTTCGGCCCAGTCCTGGCTTTCCGTGCCGCCGGCGCCGCTGTTGATCTGCAATACGGCCGGCAATTCATCTTCCGGTTCGTTCAGGGTAGCCTTGAATTCGGCATCATCGAGAAGGACCAATGATTTATCGTAGGCCTCTTTGGTCTCTTCTTCGGTGGCATCCCCGGCTTTCCAGAAGTCAAACAGCACGGCAAAATCCTCTACCGACATCTCTGCCGTCTCATAGAGTTTTACCCAATACTCATTCAGCTTGATATTCTTGAGAATCTCAGTAGCCCGCTTGTTGTCATCCCAGAAACCCGGACTTAACGAACGCTGCTTTTCTTCTTCGATTTTATATCGTCGGTTATCGACGTCAAAGAAACCTCCTTATCCCGGCAATGCGGGACCGCATATCCTGTAATTTTTCCTGTGTCATAGGGGTGCAAAGGTAAGGGAAAGTTCAGCGTCTTTCACAATTACCTGTTTCGCCGGCAATTACCGCCCTTACCATCTCCCCGCCTTTCCGGCGCTGCGATGCACCAGTTTGAACTTTCGGATATTATATATTACCTTTTATAGGCCAATTCACCATTCCTCAAAACCTTAAACCTGTTGACATGAAAAAGCTTCTTGCCATACTGGCGCTCGCTGGTGCCGTTGCGCTTGCCTGGACCTGCAACCAGGACAAAAAAGAAAAAGACCCGGACATTTACAACCGGTTTTGCAACGGCTCTCCTGCCGATAACCTGTGCCCGCATATCCCCTACGACGTAAACGAGTCCTTTACGCTCGGCTATGACAGCTTCCTGGATTCCCTGCACCAGATACCCTTCGACGTATTCTCCTGGCAAACCTTTGTGGCGCTGAACTGGCCTTCCGATTCGGCAGGCAACCCGGTGGGGAACAGCCCATCCGATTTTCCGGATGCGCCGCGGGTATGGGAACGCTATACGGACCCTGCCACTATCTTCGGGCATACCAATACAGAGCTATTGCTTCAATTGGGAGATGCGGGCAGGAACGGACAGAAGTTCTTCTATATGGATTCGAAAGCCCCGGTGTCTTTGCTGCCCAACAACACGATCGACATGAGCCTGCTGACCCACAACAAGCTCAAAGGCTTTCTTGAGGCGGACGGACACCCGCTGATCGACCGGAACCTCAATTTCGTTTTGTATGAAATAAAGCTAAACCCGGTAGAAACAAAATATATCGTCAGCAACAAGCTCACCACCGTACAGGGTATTTATAGCTATGCCGCTACCAGCCCCGGCGGCATCGAATTACCGGCCAGCGACTCGGCTTCAGGTAACCCGGGCATCATAGAGATCAAATCCAGCTGGCGCATCCTGGTACCGGCGCTGGGCGATGACACCAGCCGCTATTACTGCCGCCGCGCTACCGTTTATATCGACAGCCTGCACACCCGCAACAGGAAGTCGCTGATCCTGACCAATGTTCAGGTAGGGCTGGTAGGCATGCACATCGTCCGTAAAACAGCCAAGGTAAGCGCTAACCAGATCTGGACCACGTTTGAACACATCGATAATGTGCCCGACAACCCGCAGCAGGCACAGCAAAACAACAAGCAATGGTCTTTTTACAATGCGGCCTGCCTGAATTGTCCGCCGAATACGCCGCCAGATACGCTCACCGGTGACCAGGGCCGGTATATCTGGGAGACCACGATGCCCTATGCAGGAAGCTATGCCGTAAAACCACCCGGGCAAACACCTGACGATTCCTTCGGTGTACAGGCGGTAAGGGTATACCCGATCTACAAGTATACGGAAATGGTGACCCAACTATGGCAGAATAAGCTGAAGGGAACAGTATGGGCCAACTACAGGCTGATCGGCACCCAATGGCAGCAGGCCGAAATAAGCCCGGCCCCGACGGCTCCCAACTTCCTGGCCAATACCACGCTGGAAACCTATGACCAGATCAGCGCCTCCTGTATCAGCTGTCACGGCGGGGCCAGTGTCATCTACAACAACGATACCATCAGGACCGACCTGAGCTTTATCTTTCCTGTGTACGCGAAATAGCAACTGCCGATGAATAAGGCCGGCTGTCTTCTTACAAGGACAGCCGGTTTTTTTATGCATGGCAAAAAGAAACCACCGGCAGCAGGCCGCTGCCGACAGGCCATGCATTCAAAACATCAGTTCACCACAAGGCTATGCCTGTTCTTCCGGATGTTCCCGGCAGCATGGATAACACCGTTTACTTTTACCTTCTCATTATTTCCTTAACCAACTATACAAGTATCAGCCATGAAAAAAACAGTTTTATCATTGCGAAAGTGGGCCCTGCTACCAGCCCTGCTCTTCGCTTTTTTCTCCTGTAAAAAAGACGACCTGGACCACTCGCCTGTCATCGAGGAAGACGTGCAGGTCTCCGGTTTCACCCGCGTGAATGCCGGTGCCGAGCTCAACGTCATTATTACCAAAGGGGCTGCCTTTGCCATCAAAGCAAGGGGCGAAGCCAACTATGTGCACGACCTGGAATTTTCGGTCGCTGACAATACGCTCGAAATTCAGTACCAAACCTATGTACAAAACCGTCCGCAGATGGACATCTATATTACGCTGCCCACGCTGACGTCAACGATACTGTCAGGCGCAGCCACCGGTACGGTAGCCGGTTTCCAGGGTGTGCCGCACGTGATCAGCGCCGTATTGTCGGGCGCTTCCAACCTGACCATGAACGGAACCGGCGTCAATATGAACGTGGAAATCAGCGGAGCTTCCACCCTCACCGTAACCGGCGCCACGGCCGACCTGTATGGCAATATATCCGGCGGCGGTAAGCTGAAGGCTTATGGGCTTACAGCAACCGAAGTAGACATCAGCGCCTCCGGCGGCGCTACAGCACAGGTACAACCGGTGGATGCATTGTTTGCATCAGCGAGCGGCGGCAGCCGTATCTATTACAAAGGAAATCCCGGCGTAAAAAATATTGAGACAAGCGGTGGCGGACAGGTGATCAAAGAATAGCAGGCAGGAGCAGGACCAACATGGGCATGTAAACCGGGTAACGGATTTGCATGCCCTTTTTATTTTCCGTATTCACGGGCGCTGTTACAAATGGGTGTCCCGCATCACTTTTTCCTGCAGTGCCAGGTCGCGCAGGGCCTGCAGTTGCTGCCCTACCAGCTTGCGTGCTGTAGCATCGGTGAGCGTGCCGCCCGTATCAAATTTTGTCTTTGCCTGTGCAATCAGCACTTCCGGTTTGTAAAGCGGCTTCATACCGAGGTACTGAAATACGGGATGAAATGCCAGCTGCATCCGCACCGTGCCCCACATACCCGGTGTGGCGCCCATCACGGCTACAGGTTTGTGAAGCAGCGGAGAATCTTCGCCCCGGGAAGCCCAGTCGATCGCATTTTTGAGCAGACCGGGTATGCTGTAGTTGTATTCCGGCGATACGATCACGATAGCATCTGCCTTTTCAAAAGCTTTGCGCAGCAACTGTACGGCCACCGGCCGGCTTTGTGCCTCCGGCTTGTCCATATCAGCGTTGTACAGCGGTATATCATGAAGGGGAAAAATCTCGATGGTCGTATTGGCAGGCAGCAGCCCATCTGCAATATTGTGGAGCAAAGCGGTATTGTAAGAACCTTTGCGAAGGCTGCCCGATATACCTGCAAAATGAACTGTATCCATAGCCACACTTTGTGACAGCGGTACAATAACCATTCCTGATCATGCATTTCACCGAAGGAATACGTAAACGGCTTTCAATAAGCCATTCATGTCACCTATCCACCGAATCGTATACGATCACCTTTTGCCAGAGATGAGCATAATCTTCTACAAACTTCAGGTGGATGGGATCGGTCTGGTAGCTGGCCTGGTCGGCATCGTTGTCAAAGACCACCAGCCAGGAAAGGGCATAGGACGTGTCGATGACATCGCGGCTGGTAGCCGCAGGTTTGCCGATGTGGTACTGCCGGATGGTTTTTACACCGGAAAGCTTTTGCAAGCCTTCAGCCAGCTTATCCTGGTCGGCTGCGCTGCCGGCGTTTTTCAGCCAGAAATAAACGTGATGGATGAATACATTTTTCATATTCTTACCGGCCTGTTGTGGGCCGGTGGCAAAAATAACACTTCCGGCCAAAGCCGTTTTACCGGCATGGCCGATAAATTTTCTCCGGGACAATAAAGACATGAGCAGGCGGTTTGATTGTAGCGGTAAGATACGCATCTTTATCCGGCCGGACAGCCCGGGCAAAGTTTTCGTTCTCATAACTTTTACTGACCTTTATTGCTGATTAAAAAAACCAACAGATGAAAACGTCCAACATTTTCCATGCAATGCTGCCGGCACTGCTTCTTTGCCTGGCGGCCTGCAACAACACTGAAAAGAAAGCGGAACCGGAAACTGCAGCTGAACCGAAGCTGAAAGAAGAAAACATCACGTACACCGGCGACAGCGTGACCATGAAGGGTTACGTAGTGTATGATGAGAATAAAAAAGGCCAGCGACCGGCCGTATTGGTCGTGCCCGAATGGTGGGGACTGAACGAGTATGCGAAAAGAAGGGCAAGGGAACTGGCTGCCCTGGGCTATATCGCTATGGCGGTAGACATGTATGGCAATGGCGAGCAGGCGGACAACCCGGCCAAAGCCCAGGAGCTGGCTACACCGTTTTATACCAATCCCCAAAAGGGGAAAACACGGTTGGACGCCGCACTGGCCCAAATAAAAACCTATAGCCAGACCGATACGGCCCGTATTGCCGCCATCGGCTATTGCTTCGGCGGCACGCAGGTGCTGAACGCGGCCAAACTGGGCGACAACCTGAAGGGAGTGGTCAGCTTACACGGCGGGTTGCAGGGACCCCAGCCGGATAAAAACCTGCTGAAGGCAGCGATCCTGGTTTGCCATGGCGGAGCCGATTCGTTCGTGCCGCAGGCGCAGGTAGACCAGTTCAAAAAGCAAATGGATTCCATAGGCGCCAATTATGCCTTCAAAGTATACGAAGGGGCTACGCACGCCTTTACCAATCCCGATGCTACCGAAACCGGTAAAAAGTTCAACATGCCGATCGCTTACAACGCGGCAGCCGATACGGCCTCGTGGAACGACATGAAAGCTTTTCTGGACAAAACGCTTCGCTAAGCGAAGAGGCCATACGGGGATGAGGTTCTTACAAAACGTTTAACAGCCCGTCAGGACCTCATCCCTTATTTTTGCCGCACACCATCTTCTACTATGCGCATTGACATGAAAAAACCGCTGTATTTATTGCTGCTGGCCGCCCTGGCCGGGTGCAATGGGCCCGATACCCCGCCTGCTGACGGCAATACCCAACCGGCAGGGCCGAAAAACATCGGCTATTCCATCCTGAAGACATACCCGCACGATACCTCGTCCTTTACACAGGGATTGCTCATCTACAAAGGCGGGCTATACGAGGGCACCGGTCTGGAAGGCAAATCGAAGCTGATGAAGGTAAACCTGGAAACCGGCAAAGCCGAACGGTCCATCAGCCTGGAGCCGAAATATTTCGGCGAAGGGGTGACGATTCTCAACGATACGGTGTACCAGCTGACCTGGCAGAACAAAGTGGTGTTTGCGTACACACTTAACGACTTCAAAAAGATCAGGGAGTTCCCCATCGACACCGATGGATGGGGGCTCACCACCAACGGAAAAGAACTGATCGTAAGCGACGGCACCAGCAACCTGTATTATTATGAGCCGTCCACGTTCAAGCTGCTGCGTACGCAGTCCGTTACCGAACAGGGTTCGCTCTCCTTCAACCTGAACGAACTGGAATATATCGATGGATATATCTACGTCAACCAATACCAGCAACCCTATATCTTCAAGATCGACCCGGCCAGCGGCGCTATCGTAGGCAAAACCGACCTGACGAACCTGTGGGACCGCGTAAAAGCCGTCGATCCGGCCGCAGATGTGCCCAACGGCATTGCCTATGATCCGGATACCAGGAAGATTTATATTACAGGGAAGCTATGGCCTGAATTGTACGAGATCGAGTTCAGCAAATAAAGCCTGCCGGGCTGCGAACCTGCCGCCCTATTTACCGATAATGTAAATGACCGAACTGCAGCGTGTGGCATCGCCCAGTGCTTTCCCGTTCGACCGCAGGCCGTTCCAGAAAGAGGCCAGCCAGCTCGTTCGCCCGGTACGATACCGGCTGCTGAGCATGGCAATATAAAAACTGTCAAACCACATGGGCCGGTGTGCCAGTATCTTTAGTCCATGCCGCTCCATCAGCACCTGCACGGAGCGGGGTGAAAAATGATACAGGTGACGCGGTACATCATAAGCGGCCCAGAATTCCTTATAAAATTTTTCGTCGGCGGCCGTATAGTTGGGCACGGCCACGATCAGCCGGCCCGCCGGTTTCAGTACCATCTTTAATTGTTCGATATACTGCGACAGGTCGTGCACGTGCTCCAGCACATGCCAGAGCGTGATAGCATCAAAACTCCCGGGCGGCAGGCTGTAAAGCAGACCCGTCTCCTGCAACGTTAGCCCGTGCAGCTCTTTGGCAATTTGCCGGGCGCCTGCATCCGGTTCCAGTCCCGTGGTTTCCCAGCCCTGGCTTTTCATTTCCCGCAGGAAAGCGCCTGTACCGCTGCCTACTTCCAGCAGCTTGCCGGTGGCCAGGCCGGTGGTCTGCTGCACCAGTTTCCGTTTACGGGTCAGCGTGGCTTTCCTGACCAGGTGATAGATGCGGTTAACGATCCCCTTCTCCGTATCGCTATGGGAAATATAATTGTCCGACTGGTAATAAGGCGCAATGGAAGCCGCATCCGGCACATCCTGGGTAAACCGCAGCGTACAATCGCTGCACTCCGCGATGGGAAAGGTTTCCCCGCTCACGGTATGATCTTTTGCGCGCAGCACCTCGTGCAGGCGGGACGAACCGCATACCGGGCAATGAGTATAATGTATGACCTGCTTCATGGGAACGCCGCAAAGTAAAATGAAATTGCAATAAAAATGACGGGAAATCCCGGCACGCGGCATTACCGGGCCGGAACCAGCTTCTGGTGACTGGCTGCCGACGAAGGCCGGAACCCATGCGTGGCAAAATAGTAGGTGACAAAGGCGGCCGACAGGATGCCGATCGTCAGCGCAGCGACCCACCACCTTGTTTTTTTTGCGGTAACCAGCTCTTCTTCTGCTACCAGGGCCTGCATTTCGGCCGAGCTCTTCTCCTGCTCCCCTACCAGCAAGGTATGCTCTGCGTTCTGCCGCAGCACCATCACGGCCGGCACCGGCGATGCCGGCGACCAATGCTCATGCTGTGCTTCCAGCTGCGCATCGCCTGCCGATCCTTTGCTGATGGCGCCTACACCGGGCCATTGCAGCGTATGCCCGGCTGAAAGCTGTTTTTTTAGCTCAAATAAGAAATCGTTGAACCGGATAACGGCATCCCGGTCCGACACGCCGAGGCTGGCCCCCAGCCAGTGAAAAAAATTACGGGAAGGTGTGGCAGTGCCGGGCTGCAGCGCAATGGTAAATGCAGGGGGGTAAGCGAGTTTATCGGTAAAGTCCAGGCTGGCCGGTTTTCTTTCCACCGAAAACGTGCCGATCCCCGGCAGGTGGAGCTGCCGGTGCAGCACCAGGTATTGGTATAGTTCCCCGTACATGTCAGTTTTTTTGATCGAAGGAAAAAACGATTCCGCCGACAAAATTAAAGCCATAGACCGGGTATTGGTTCCAGCGCTGGTATTCTTTGTTGAAAATATTATTGAACTGCGTCCACAGGTTGATGTTCTTCGTGATCTTAAATTCCAGTCCTGCATTCAGGTCGAACGCGCCATCCAGCTTGCCGGCCGTACCGTCTTTCTTCAGGTACGAAGGGCCGCTCCAGGCAAACAGGTCGCCGCGAAGCCAGAGGTCTTTGATCACCTGCAGGCGCAGCGCTGTATTCAGTTCCAGCGGCAGCAGGCCCCAGGCCTTTTCTTCGTTCTGCAGCCCGGTATACTGGTTGAAGCTAAGGCTGGTGATCAGCGAAAATTTTTCTTCCACCGTATAGCCCAGCTCACCGCCCAGGTTCAGTACATTGATGCGCGGTTCATTGATCACGCGGAAAGATTTGCCGTCGCCGGCCGCCGATGTATCGTTGATAAACAAAGGCTGGTTGTTCAGTTTGTTGAACGCCACTTTGGCGCTGTAGGTAAAATGATCGCCAACGGCTCCCTTGAACCCGGCATACCGCTCTTCGATGCGGGTATTCAGCAGCGAGGAAGGCGCCCACAGCCAGGGATTTTGCGCAGCCAGGTATTGATAGGTGGTCTTGCGCAGGTAACCTGTCCACCCGGCCTGGAAGGTAAAGCGCTGGTCTGAAGTACCCACTTCTGCCAGCACGTTGGGAAACATTTTAAAGCTCTTATTGTCCCAGGAGGGGCGAATGCCGGCCTGCAGGCGCAGCGAGGAGCTTTTATACAATACCGACGGCGATATATACCACACGGTATTGTTGATCGCATCCCCTTTGTCCAGCGAAAGGCGCGTAAGATCGAAGGTGACGCCGAGATTGACAGCAAAACTTTCGCCAATGGCCTTTTGCAAAGGCAGGTTCACTACCGTATTGCTTTCACTGTTCTTCAGGTGATCGCTGAAGATATCGATCTTTACGTCCGGTGCATATGTCAGCCCGAATTCTGTAGGATTGATATTTCGCACCCCTACCCTTGCCGAAATGGTCTGGAAGCGCTGGCGGATAGAATCGTTGGGAAACGAAAGCGTTTCGGGCAGGTAGCCGTATTTATAGGTCTTCTCCTGCTTCATGCCCAGCCCGGCGTTCCATTCCAGCCCTTTCGCCGTTTTGTAAAATCCACCGATTTTCACCTGTGTACTGCTGAAGTCCTGGAATTCGCGCTTGCCTTCAGAAGCCACATGTTTTGCATAGATGTTGATCCCGGCGGTGTTGCCATCGCCAAAAGAAAAACCAGCCTGGACATAAGGTGTTTTCAGGCTGCCAAACCCGGCCTTGATATAATTACTGTTATTGAACCGGCCATTGGTATCGATCTGCAGGGCCAGCGGCTTCAGCGAACCGGGCTGGTAACCCAGCAGCAGGCTCGGGTTGGGAACATCGTACTGCAACCGCGGTTTCGTGGTATCAGCCACAGGCGGCGTCGCATTGAAATTGATCTTGGCAGCTTCGCGCAGCACCGGCCTGAAAGAAGAAGTGATGTCCACGGCCCTGGGTTTGGAAGTATCCTGCTGTGCAGCAGCTGTACCGGCCCAGCAGAGTCCGCCTGTTACCAGGCAAATCCCGGCGATCCTTATTTTCATCTTGTCCATTTATATAATTACTTTTTCAAGTCAGTGATTACCCGCCTACTTTACTGTTCCGCCCTTCCTCCTGCTGCACACGGTTCAGCTTGTCCTGCGCTTCGCCCTTCAGTACCGGGTCGATGCTGTTGTCCACGATGCTCTGGAACGTGGCTTTGGCATTGAAATAATCTTTTTGTTTGAAATAGATATCGCCCAGCAGGATATATGATTTGGTCACCCAGTAATCATAGGAACCGGACTTGTTGATCACTTCAAAAGCCGCTTTTTCCGCCTCGGCCAGCTTATCCAGCGCAAACCAGCAGGCCGCGATCTCGTACCGGGCTTCGGCGGCCAGTGCCGCTTTGTTCAGCTGTACCACGGTTTTAAAGCTGTTCAGCGCCTGGTCGTATTGCTCGTTCACCTCGTATGACTTGGCAATGGCCATATTGGCCAGCACCTTGTCGTCGGCGCTGCTGCCTTTGGCTGCCACCAGCTCTTTGGCATTGTTCATGGCATCGGCCCATTTCTGCAGCTGGTACTGGCTGCGCAGCAGTCCCCGCATACCTTCCAGCTTGTTTTCCTGGCTGGAGCTTACCTGGATCAGCTGCGTATAATAGGTTTCTGCCTTTGCATTGTCTTTCAGTTCAAAGAAGTGAATGCGCGCTGCGGCCAGGATCGCCCGCTCGGCATACCGGTTCGGCGCATGGGCAGCTACCGGTTCGTACCCTGCCAGGGCATTTTTCCAGTCCTTTTTACCGCTATAGATCTCGCCCCGGTAAAAATTGGCATCGATGGAACGGCTGCCTCCGGGAAACTTTTGCAGGTAATTATTAAGAGAAGTAAGGGCAGCGGTGGTATTGCCGGCAGACAGCTGGGCTTCTGCAGCAGCATAGGTCAGCGAGTCCTCGGCGCTCACGCTGAGGGGCCTCCCTGCCTGCCGCATGAAGTTGGCATACTCGTCGGGCTTACCATCTTCCACATAGATCACCCGTACGTTGTCGAGTGCATCTTCGGCTTCGGGCGAATTGGGGTATTGGGCCAGCAGCGTTTTATATTGCTGCAGCGCAGCCGTATTATTGTTCAGGTTGTAATAAGCGGTACCGAGCGTCAGGTAAGCCCCCGGCTTCAGGCTGGCATTACCGGAGCTTTTGATCACGTTGTTCAGGAAAGGAATGGCATCGCTGAACTTTTCATCAGCCATGTACGTATTCGCGATCTCCATGTTGGCATCCGTAACCAGCGCCGACGAAGGAAACTTCCT